>JAIOQI010000048.1 GCA_021413445.1 Alphaproteobacteria bacterium
ATGGAGGCACTGGCGGGCGGTCCGGCGGGTCTTCCATCAGCAGCATGGGTTTCGGCGCGCCCAGCAAACGGTAATAACGACGGAAAGACGCATCCGCCTGCATCGGCTGCATCGTGACGTTCTTCCAGCCCAGAGATTTCAGGAAAGCTTCGCGCTTGTGGCGGCGCAGGTCGGTGATTTCTTCCGGTGTCAGTTGTTTTTGTGGCTGCATATTTCCTGGCTATTCCGCGTTTCGTTTCATCAAAAGCGCCACACCGTATCACCTTTTACTCATTATGGATAGCAAAAACTGGGTGATTACCTTGCTATTATTTTTCATAAAACAATATTTTAAGAGGAAACTCTCAGATATGCGCGAATTTTAAAGAGACGGAGGACGCTGGCCTGCGCCAAAGCCGGGCGACGGGCGTGGCGGGCGGGGCGGCGTAATCCTGAGATCCGCGCCTTCCTCCCGAGTCAGGCCGACATAAGCCGCCAGCTTTTTCATGGTCTCCGCGGTAACCTGCGATCCGGCTTCCGCAAATTTCTGCAACAGCGCCGCCCGCGCTTCCGCATCATAAGCATATTTCCGGTAGATAGCGGAAATGCGCATCAGTTCGTCGGTGCTGTTCAGGCTGTCGGGCGCGCGGGTTTCCAGCACGCCGTGGCGGCGCAGGTTCGGCCCCATCAATTGAAGGCTGAGAGAATTGTCGAGGATTTCTGCCGTCAGCTTGCCCGACGCCAGCAGCTCACCCACCCTCGGGGCGTGGCCGAAAACATCCAGCGTGCTTTTGAAGCCCTCAGGCGAAGTATCCGGCACGAACGGCACTTTCAGGGTCAGCAGCCTATCGACGATGTGATGCACGATGCCTTCATTCGATGTTTCTGTCAGCGCTTCCAAAATCGGCTTGGTCTGCTCGGGGAATAAAGTGGTATAGGTCGCGCGGAACCTGTCGCGGCGTGTTGATTCTTCCGCATGGACGACGGCAAGGTCGATCAGCGCCAGCGCCCGATAGACTTCATGGAACTGGTCGCCCAGCGGGTCGAGGTTCACCTGCAAGCCGCAGCACGATTTCATCGTCTTTATCAGGTCTTCCGCCTTCGCCCCGTGCTCATGGCGGCAATAGCGGTAATAGGCATGGAAGCGCGAGCGCGGCATATCCCCCGCCTGCAGGAACGACGGCATGTGGCCGGTGCCGGTCACCTTCAGGCCGAAGAACGCCGCCGATGCGTCCAGCGTGTCGCGCAGAGTCCTGTTCACATGATCCAGCTGCGCCAGATCGTTGCAGGGAACCGTCGCAATCTCCACCTGCCCGCCCGGCTCCAGGCAAATATCGCCAAGATCGGGAATAGCGAGGCCGACGATGCGCCCCTTCTCCATAGCCTTTTTAACGCCCGTAAATTGTTCCGCCAGATGCTCCAGCAGCATTTCGACCTGATCGAATGTGATCGGCAGGCCCTCGGGGCCGGTCACGAACAATTCCAGCTCCGTGCCGATTTTGGCAACAGTGCCTTTTTGGATCTTGGAGAGCAAATGCTCTTCGATTTCCTGGGCGGAGCGGAAAATATGCTGGGGATCGGCTGAACGATATACACGTGACATTGTAGAATGACTCCCTGGGATTTTAACGATACTGATGGCGGATTTTGTGGCGGTTTCTAAAACCGGAAAAGATTGCAATAAAGGCTAGTAGCGCCACCAAAGGGGCGCCATCAAGGCCGTAATCAGGCAAGTCACGACAACACTATTCTGAATAATCATTTGCATGGCGGGTACATTATCAACGATTCTGGCAAAAGGCAAGGGTTTTTTGATTCTACTGCGAAACTATTAGTGCTACCTATATCCCCCTGAGAAAGAGGGCAATATGTCGCAGATAAGCCCCAAGCTGCAGCCATCAGAACGGTACACCCTTTTTGGCGTACCGGAGGGGTACGATTCTGTCTTTTTGGGGCGGCTGGCGAAAGAATCTTCCGCGCCCGTCATCCACATCGCCTCGGACGACCTGCGATTTGAACAAATCTACGAGACCCTCAGGTTCTTTGCGCCGGAGGTCGAGATTTTGCGCTTTCCGGCCTGGGACTGCCTGCCCTACGACCGCATCTCCCCGACATCGGAAGTGGTGGGCGAGCGCCTGAAGACGCTGTCCTGCCTGCTGCATCGCAGCACTCATAAGCCGCTGGTGATACTGACGACCGTCTCCGCAACCCTACAGCGGCTGCCGCCGCGGGAACTGCTCAAAAATTCCGCCTTCAGCGCCAGGGTCGGCGAGAAGCTCGACCTGCCGAAACTGCAGAATTTCCTGACCGCCAACGGCTATCACCGCACTGAGACCGTGCGCGAGGCCGGGGAATATGCCGTGCGCGGCGGGCTCATCGACATTTTTCCGGCCGGTTCCCCCGAGCCGCTGCGCGTGGACTGCTTCGGCGACGACATCGAGCACATCCGCTCTTTCGACGCCCTCAGCCAGCGCACCATCGAGGACAAAAAGGAACTGAACCTCTATGCCGTGTCGGAAGTCTTGCTGACGCCGGAAGCCATCGAGAGCTTCCGCAACAAATACCGCGAGCTGTTCGGCGCGGTGCGCAAAGAAGACGCGCTCTATGAATCCGTCAGCGAAGGCCGCAAGTATGCGGGCATGGAACACTGGCTGCCGCTCTATTACGAACGGCTGGAGACGTTGTTCGACTATGTGCCGGAAGCGACGGTCACGCTGGACCATCAGGCCGCGCAGGCCGGCGACATGCATATGCAGCAGGTCATGGACCTCTATCAGGCGCGCATCACGATGCTGCAGGCCGAACAGAAAGAAAAAGACAAGCCCGCGCAATACCGCCCCGTGCCTGTCGATCAGCTTTATCTGCCGCAGGCTGAATGGCTGAAAACCATCGGCGGTTATCCCGCGATAGACTTCTCCCCCTTCCCTCCTCCCCCAACCGGAAAAGACGGCGGCGGCAGGAAGGGCCGCGATTTCGGCGACATCCGGGCGCAGGCCGGCGCCGATTTATACGAGGCCATCCGCGAACATATCGAAGCCCTCAACAAATCCGGCAAAAAAGTCCTGCTCGCCGCCTATAGCGCCGGAGCGCGGGACCGGCTGAAACATCTTTTGGCGGAACAGGGGCTGCACGTCTCTAAAAAATACGACCTCGTCATCCTCGGCCTTGAACACGGCTTCGAAACCGCCGACCTCGCCGTCCTGACCGAACAGGACCTGCTCGGCGACCGCCTTTCGCGCACGACGAAAAAGAAAAAGAAAAGCGACGCTTTCCTTTTCGAGATCAGCCAGCTGCGCGAGGGCGACTTTGTCGTGCATGAAGACAACGGCGTCGGGCAGTTCGAGAAACTGGAGACCGTGGTCGTCGATGGCGTGCCGCATGACTGCCTGAAACTGCTCTATGCCGGGGGCGACAGGCTATTTGTGCCGGTGGAGAACCTCGATGTGCTGTCGCGCTACGGCTCGGCAGAAGCGGGCGCGGTGCTCGACAAGCTCGGCGGCGCCGCATGGCAGGCGCGCAAGGCGCGGGTCAAGCGCGACCTGCTGGCGCTGGCCAACGAGCTGCTGAAGATCGCCGCCGCGCGCATCCTGCGCCACACCGACCCCATCCACCTGCAGGAAGTGACTTACGAGAAATTCTGCTCCGGCTTCCCCTACCCGGAAACCGAAGACCAGCAAAAGGCCATTGAAGACGTGCTGGAAGACCTGGAAAAAGACCAGGCCATGGACCGGCTGGTCTGCGGCGACGTCGGCTTCGGCAAAACAGAAGTGGCCCTGCGCGCCGCCGCTGCCGCCGCGCTGACCGGGCATCAGGTGGCGCTGATCGCGCCGACGACGCTGCTGGCGCGGCAGCATTACCAGACTTTCACCAAGCGCTTTCACGGCTTCCCCATCAAGATCGGCCTGCTGTCGCGCTTTGTTTCGGCGAAAGAGGCCGAGCAGAACCGCGCATTGCTGGAAAAGGGCGAACTGGACATCATCATCGGCACCCATTCGCTGCTGTCCGAAAAGATCAATTTCAGCAACCTCGCGCTGCTGATCGTCGATGAGGAGCAGAAATTCGGCGTCAAGCAGAAGGAGCGCCTGAAGCAGATCAAGGAAAACGTGCACGTCCTGACCCTCACCGCCACGCCCATTCCGCGCACCCTGCAAATGGCGCTGGCCGGGGTGCGGGAGCTGAGCCTGATCACCACCGCGCCGATCGACCGCCTCGCCGTCAAGACCTTCGTCCTGCCTTACGACCCCGTGGTGATCCGCGACGGGCTGATGCGCGAGCATTACCGCGGCGGGCAGTCTTTCTATGTCTGCCCGCGCATTTCCGACATGAAGGAGCTGGAGGAAGACCTCCACAAGCTGGTGCCGGAACTGAAGATCGTCGCCGCCCACGGACAAATGGGCGCAGATGAAATTGAAGAAAAAATGTCGGCGTTTTATGAGGGCGCTTTCGACGTGCTGCTCTCCACCAATATCGTCGAATCCGGCCTCGACATCCCGAATGCGAATACCATGGTCATCCACCGCGCGGAAATGTTCGGGCTGGCGCAGCTTTACCAGCTGCGCGGGCGCATCGGCCGCGCCAAGCAGCGCGCCTATGCCTACCTGACCTTCGAGCCGGTCAAGAAACTCACCAAGGCGGCGGAACAGCGGCTGCATGCGATCGAGCAGCTGGACACTCTCGGCGCCGGATTCCAGCTGGCCAGCCACGACCTCGACATTCGCGGCGCGGGCAACCTGCTGGGCGAGGAGCAATCCGGCCATATCCGCGAAATCGGCGTCGAGCTATATCAGCAGATGCTGGAGGAAGCCGTCGCCACGGTCCGTGAAAGCGGCAGGCAGCAGCCGGTGGCCGAGCACTGGTCGCCGCATATCAACCTCGGCATGCCGGTCCTGATACCGGACGCCTATATCCCCGACCTGAATTTGCGCCTGTCCATCTACCGCCGCATCGCCGAACTGGAGGACAAGGCGGAGATCGAAAGTTTCGCGGCAGAGCTCATCGACCGCTTCGGGCCCCTGCCCGACGATGTCGAGAACCTGCTGAAACTGGTCGAGATCAAGCAGCTCTGCCGCGCGGCGGGGGTCGATAAAATCGAGGCCGGGCCGAAGGGCGCGCTGCTGTCCTTCCACCCCACCGCGAAGATCAACATCGCCAAGCTGGTACAATACATAAGTAAGCACCCCGGCACCGTCAAACTCCGCCCCGAGGACCAGAAACTCGTCTTTATCAAGGCCTGGGAAGACCTCGGCCAGCGCCTGCGCGGGGCGCACAGGATTTTGAAGGAATTGGCGGAACTATTCTAAAGGGTTTGCAGAAAACCACCCCCTGTGCCATTCTTATGCTTTAAACACATAAGGGAGGATCACATGAGTCACGAATACGCAATATCACGGGTCAAGGACGCGCTGGAAAAATCCGGCGGCAACCACCTGAAGGCGCAGCGGCTGATTTTATCCTGGCTGGAAAAAGACCACACCCTGCTGTTCGGCCTGGTCACCCCGCATATCCAAAGCATCATCACCCACGCCATCGCGCACGTCACGAAGCCGCCGAAAAAAATCAGCTTCAAAGACCAGAAAGCGGGCGAGTTCGGAAACTCCCTGCTGGAAAGCCTAAGCGGCAAAAGCGGCGATACCGGCACTTTCGGCGAAGCGGCGCCGCGCGGCATCTCCAAGCCGGGCAAAGCCTCCAAGACGCATATCGACGCCATCAACGCCCTCGTCAGCGCCTCGAAGAACAAAAGCAAGAAAAGCAAAAAATAGCCTGTGATCAGCACTTATGCCCTGAGAAAAGCGGCGCCGATGGATGAGAACGACCGTAAGCACGAATTATTCCTGATCGACGGCTCGGGATTCATCTTCCGCGCCTTCCACGCCCTGCCGCCGCTGACCCGCCCCGACGGCACGCCGGTCAATGCCGTGCTGGGCTTCACCAACATGCTGGTCAAGCTCATCACCGACATGCACGTGCCGAACATCGCCGTGATTTTCGACGCCAAGCGCAAGAACTTCCGCAACGACATCTATCCCGCCTACAAGGCCAACCGCCTTGAGACGCCGCCGGAGCTGATCCCGCAATTCCCGCTGATCCGCGAGGCGACGGCGGCCTTCTCGATCCCTTCCATCGAGCTGGAGGGCTTCGAGGCCGACGACCTGATCGCGACCTACGCCAAGCTCGCCCATGCCAAGGGCTAACCCTTCACGGTCGTCTACTCCTACAAGGACCTGATGCATCTCATCAAGCCCGTCGTGCGCATGTTCGACCCGCTGAAATAAAAATATATCGGCGAGGCGGAAGCGATGGAAAAATTCGGCGTCACGCCTGACAAGGTCGTGGATATTCAGCCTCTCGCCGGCGACACCTCCGACAACGTGCCGGGCGTGCCGGGCATCGGCGTCAAGACCGCCGCTCTGCTGATTAACGAATACGGCGACCTCGAAACGCTGCTGAGCCGCGCCTCCGAGATCAAGCAGGACAAACGCCGCGAGGCGCTCATCAACAACGCCGAACTGGCGCGCATCTCCAAGCGGCTGGTGTCGCTGGATGCCGACGTCAAGGTGCCG
Source organism: Alphaproteobacteria bacterium (assembly GCA_021413445.1). Classification (GTDB taxonomy): domain Bacteria; phylum Pseudomonadota; class Alphaproteobacteria; order Micavibrionales; family UBA2020; genus PALSA-926. Next base: position 6,540 of record JAIOQI010000048.1, read on the forward strand.
GTCGGGATCGACGATCTCAAAATCAGGAAACCCGACACTGCAAAGCTGTTCCACTTCCTGCGCGAGCAGGGCTTCAAAAGCGTGCTGGCGCGGATGGAGAAGCAGTTCGGCCCTGCGGCAGCGAATGATTCCGCCCCACTCCCTTCTTCCGCCGAAAGCGCGCCGCAACGGGGTGATGCCGGCGGCTACGAACTCATTCAGGACGAAAAATCCCTGCAACGCTGGATCGACGCCGCCGCCGAAGCGGGCTTCATCGCCGTCGATACTGAAACCACCTCCCTCACCCCCGCCAAGGCGAAGCTGGTCGGCATTTCGCTATCCACCGCCACGGGCAACGGCTGCTACATCCCGCTCCAGCACCGCAACCCGGAAGGCTACAGCGAAAGCTTCGACTTCTCGCTGAAGGAAAAAGCGCCGCCCGCCGAGCTGAAGCAAATCCCCATCGAAAAGGCGCTGAAACTTCTCAAGCCGATGCTGGAAGACCCTGCGGTGCTGAAAATCGGGCACAATATTAAATATGATATGCAGCTCTTTTTCCCTTACGGCATCACCATCTCGCCGATCGACGACACGATGCTGCTGTCTTACAGCCTCGACGGCACCTCGCACGGCAACGGCCTCGACGATCTGGCGCAGAATTTTCTCAAGCACAACACGATCAAATATGAGGAAGTCTGCGGCAGCGGCAAGTCGCAGGTGACGTTTGATCTGGTGCCGCTCGACAAGGCTTTGCACTATGCCGCCGAAGACGCGGACATCACGCTCCGCCTGCACAGGCTTTTCAAGCCGCGGCTGGCGCAGGAGCATATGGTTTCGGTCTATGAAACGCTGGAGCGCCCGTTGGCGCCGATCATCGCCGAGATGGAAACGGCGGGCATCAAGATCGACCTCAAGGTCCTGAACGGCCTCAGCGCCGATTTCGCGAAACTGATCGCCGCGCTGGAAATCAAGATCCATGAACTCGCCGGGCATAGCTTCAATGTCGGCTCCCCGAAACAGCTGGGCGACGTGCTGTTCGGCGCGATGAACCTGCCGGGCGGCAGGAAGACCAAGACCGGCGCCTGGTCCACCGGCGCGGATGTGCTGCAGGAGCTTTCCGATCAGGGCCATGAGATCGTCGATAAGGTCCTCGACTGGCGCGAGCTCTCCAAGCTGAAAAGCACCTATGCCGACGCGCTGCCGGAAGCGGTCAACCCCAGGACCGGGCGGCTGCACACCTCTTTCTCGATGGCGGGAACCAACACCGGCCGCCTCTCCTCCTCCGACCCCAACCTGCAGAATATCCCGATCAAGACGGACAACGGCAAGAAAATCCGCGCCGCCTTCGTGCCGGAGAAGGGCTACACCCTGCTGTCCGTGGACTATTCACAGGTCGAGCTGCGCCTCGCCGCCGAGCTGGGCGACATCAAGGCGCTGAAACAGGCTTTCCACGACGGCGTTGATATTCACGCCGCCACGGCCAGCCAGGTCTTCGGCGTGCCGCTGGAGCAGATGACGCCCGACATCCGCCGCCAGGCCAAGGCCATCAACTTCGGCATCATCTACGGCATCAGCGGCTTCGGCCTCGCCAAGCAACTCGGCATCCCGCAGGGAGAAGCCGCCAATTACATCAAGCAATACCTCGCCCGCTTCCCCGAGCTCAAGCAGTTCATGGACGCCGCGAAGGAATATGCGCGGAAGAACGGCTATGTGAAGACCTTCTACGGCCGCAAATGCTACATCAACGGCATCAACGACAAGAACGGCGCCGTCCGCAGCTTCGCCGAGCGCCAGGCCATCAACGCGCCCCTGCAGGGCACCGCCGCCGACATCATGAAACGCGCCATGATCGCCATGAAACCCGCCCTCCTCGACGCCAAGCTCGGCGCGCGCATGTTGTTGCAGGTGCATGACGAGCTGCTGTTCGAAGTGCCGCTGGCGGAGAAGAAAGAGACCGAAGCCCTCGTCAAAAAGGTGATGGAATCGGCAGGAATGGGCATCGGCGTCCCGCTGCACGTCGAAGCCGGCTGGGGTGACAACTGGGCGGATGCGCATTGAGGGAATAATTAATAGGATTTTTAGAGATAGCTTATGAAACTTACTCGCGAACAAGAAAAAGAGACCAGAGAACGTAATATCTTTCGCGAATTCGTCTATAAGTCGGAATTACCAATTGATCCCGGCAGCATAGAAAGCCAGAAGTGTCCCCAACCAGATATTCTTTGCTCCCATCATCAAGATGGCTTTATAGCATTTGAGCTCTTTGAATTTTGCAGCGAAGATATAGCAATCGCTGTTACAAAGTTAAAGAAAGACAAAAAAGACCACGTTATTATCCGTACAGCTTCTCCCTCAAAGAAATTAAAAGAAAAGCTTAAAAAAGAATATCAAACAAACTACCCAATCGAACTTCTCTGTTATACGAATGGGAGAACTTGCGAACCTGATGATGTCTTACTTGAAAATATGCGTCCCATAATAGACATGAATAACGGACAGTTTCGGCGCATTTGGCTTTTTGGGAATAAGTGCCATATAGCATGGCAAGCCATTCAAAAATAATTAAAAGAGCCCCAACATGACCCATCTCACCCTCCAAAACAAAAAAATCCCTCCATTGTCATTCCGAGCGAAGCGAGGAATCTTCTCGGGTTGCCAGAGAAAAGATCCCTCGTCCCCCGGAACAAGTCCGGGGTCTGTCGGGATGACAATGTGGGGAAATAATTTTTTGAAATAACTAACGCACCCTCACCCCTACCCTCTCCCGCAAGGGGAGAGGGCGTTAAAGTAAAGGAGATCCCACATGAAAGGCTTCATCGCCAACATCGAAAAACTCACCGAAGAAAACACCAACTTCCGCCGCGTGCTTTATACCGGCCATAACCTGCAGCTGGTATTGATGACCCTGCCGCCCGGCTGCGACATCGGCGCGGAGGTGCATGAGGACCGCGACCAGTTCTTCCGCATTGAAAAGGGCGCGGGCGAAGTGTGGATCGACGGCAAATGCAACAAGGTGAAGGCCGACGACGCCGTCATCGTGCCGCAGGGCGCGGAGCACAATGTGGTCAATACCGGCAAGGAGCCCCTGCACCTCTACACCATCTACGGCCCGCCGGAGCATATCGACGGCACCCTCCGCCACACCAAGGAAGAAGCCGAGAGCAACCACGAACACTTTGACGGCAAAACCACGGAATAGGACAAGGCGGCCTGAGTTTAGTCATAATACAAAAAAGTTTGATTGCCCGCCTTAAAGCCTGTATATAATGCGGGTAGCTTTCAAAGAAGGGCCCGCCATGTCCGATTCATCACCCAAGCGCTTCATCGTTTCCTGGGACCAGTTCCACCGCGATTCCAAGGCCCTCGCCTGGCGTCTGCTGGAAAAACATGAAGCGTGGAAAGGCATCATCGCCATCACCCGCGGCGGCCTGATTCCCTCGGGGATTATCGCGCGCGAGCTGGAAATCAAGCTGATCGAGACCATCGGCATCTCCAGCTATGACGATAAAACCCAGCGTCAGGTCAAGGTCCTCAAGGGCATCAATGAAAAAATCGTCGGCACCGGCGAAGGCTGGCTGGTCATCGACGACCTCGTCGATAGCGGCACTACCGCCAAGGTCATCCGCGAGATGCTGCCCAAGGCCCATCTGGCCACCGTCTATGCCAAACCGGCCGGCGAGCCGCTGGTCGATACCTATGTCACCTGGGTCAGCCAGGATACCTGGATCTATTTCCCCTGGGAGATCGATATCCAGCCCATCGACCCGATTGCCTCCGCCCGCAAACAGGGCTAGAATAACCCCAGCGTAAAATAAAAAAAGAGAGTACCCCGCCACCATGGAAACAAATAAAATTATCGCCGCCTTCCTTGTCGCCGGCATCATCGCGATGCTGGCCGGCTTCATCGCCCACAAGACCATCCAGCCGGAAACGCTGGCGGAAAACGCCTACAAGATCGAAGCCATCGCCCCCGCCGCCGCCGGCGCGGCGCCTGCCGTCGCAGCCGCCGCCGAGCCGATCAAGGACCTGCTGGCGAAAGCAGATGCCGCCCAGGGCGAAAAAGTCTCCAAAGTGTGCAGCTCCTGCCATACCTTCGGCAAGGGCGAACCGAACCGCGTCGGCCCCAACCTGGCCGGCATCGTGGGCAAGGCCCGCGGCAGCGCCGCCGGCTTCGCCTATTCCGATGCCATGAAAGCCAAAGGCGGCTCATGGGATGCGGACAGCCTCAACGAATTCCTGTGGAGCCCGAAGGCTTTCGTGCCCGGCACCAAGATGGGCTTCGCCGGCCTGAAAAAACCGGAAGACCGCGCCGCCCTCATCAAATGGCTGCAATCGCAGAAGTAGAATTCTTTATTTCTGATGCCTGTTGCGATGGGATGCAGGATAATCCGGTATCAGCCGTTCTCCAGCTCGGTATCCCAGTAGAGATAGTCATTCCAGCTTTCGTGCAAAAAGTTGGGCGGATATGCCCGCCCGTTTACCTGCAGTTCAAGATTGGTCGGCTGGAAAGGCCGCCGGAGCGGGAACATCCTGCATTCCTCCGGCAGGTAGTTGCCCTTGAGCAGGTTGCACTCCTGGCAGGCGGTGAGGATATTCTCCCAGCGGCTGGTGCCGCCGCGCGATTTCGGGATCACGTGGTCGAAGGTCAGCTCGGGCGTCTTGTGCCTCTCGCCGCAATACTGGCAGGTCCATTTGTCGCGCAGGAACACATTGAACCGCGTGAAAGCCGGCCTGGACTGCGGCTTCACGTACTCCTTGAGCGCGATCACGCTCGGCACTTTCATTTGAAAACTGGGGGAATGGATGATCCGGTCGTATTCGGAAACGATGCTGACGCGATCCAGAAAAACGGCCTTGACCGCTTCCTGCCAAGACCACAATGAGAGGGGAAAATAGCTTAAAGGCCGATAGTCCGCGTTGAGAACCAAGGTTGGACAACTGTCTAGGTGAGCATACACGAGGAAATACCCCTTTCCTTACAATCCGCCTCACATTCCAATTGTAGCACAGAATCAAGTTTTTGCCGCAAAAATGCTGAAAAACAGAAGTGTTGACCTCCCCCCGGGCAAATAGCTAATCTCTTGTTATATTTGTAAAATACCGGGGATAAAATTCATGGCCCATCTGCATGCCCACGACCATAATTGCCACGGCCATGCCTCCCCCGACTTCGGGCGGGCTTTTTTGACCGGGATTCTGCTGAATGCCGCCTTTATTGCGGTTGAAATCGTCTGGGGCCTGAAGGCGAACTCGCTTGCCCTGCTGGCTGATGCCGGGCACAACGCCAGCGATGTCCTGGCTCTCGCCATCGCCTGGGCGGCCTCCTGCCTCGCAAAGCGCCAGCCCTCCGACCGCTTCACCTACGGCCTGCGCGGCTCGTCCATCATCGCCTCCTTAAGCAATGCCGTCATGCTGCTGGTGGTCGTCGGCGGAATCGGCTGGGAATCCATTTTGCGGCTGGTGGCCAGGCCCGAAGCGGCGGAAGGAACGACGATCATGGCCGTGGCCGGCATCGGCGTGCTGGTCAACGGCATCACCGCCTTGCTTTTCATGTCCGGACGCAAGCACGACCTGAATATCCGCGGCGCTTACCTGCACATGCTGGGGGACGCGGGCATTTCGCTCGGCGTGGTGCTCTCCGGCGCCGTCATATTAAAAACCGGCTGGCTGTGGCTGGACCCGCTGGCGAGCCTGGTGATTTCAGCGCTGATTATTTTGGGGACATGGGGGCTGCTGAAAGAGTCATTGGGGCTCGCCCTGCAGGCGGTGCCGGCAGGCATCGACCCGGCCGCTGTGAAAAACTACCTCAAAAATATCAGCGGCGTGAGCGAGGTGCACGACCTGCATGTCTGGGCGATGAGCACGACGGAGGTGGCCTCTTCCGTGCACCTGGTCATGGCGCAGGGCCACCCCGGCGACGATTTCATCCGGAACATCGCGCACCAGCTGGAACATGATTTCAAGATTAACCACACCACGATCCAGATCGAGCTCGGCGACACCGGCGGCGAATGCCCGCTGGCGCCGGATCATGTGGTATAGGGAAAATGGAGCGGGCGACGGGATTTGAACCCGCGACATTCAGCTTGGGAAGCTGACACTCTACCACTGAGCTACACCCGCTTATTCCCGTAGTCATAGTACATTTTCATCGCTTTGAAAAGCACCTATGCTATATTTTACAAACAAAAGTTGTTTCACTGAAGGGGAGTCGCCAGATGAAACCGGCCTACAGGATTATCGCCCTTGCTGCCCTCGTCGTTCTGACCGCCTGCGGGGAACCGTATGATATTGGCCGTATTTCGAGCCTCAACGGGCCGCAAGCGGTCGGGTCCCCGTTCAGCCGGTATATGGCGCAGGAATACCGCGACCTCTCCCGCTCCATACACACGGGCCTGTTCAGCAGGGCCTTTGGCAGCGTCGATGCCAGGAAGCGCTTCGTCCATAAGGGGCAGGCGGCGGCCGACGGCGTGATCGTCATGCCGGAAATGCCCGGCGACTGGAGCCTGAACGGGGCGGACTTCGCGGAGATCGCCCAGGCCCGCGCCGACCTTGTCGAGGCCCTGGACAACGGCGGGCGCGATCTTGCCCCCGACAAAGCCGCCATCGCGCAGGCGCGGTTTGACTGCTGGGCGGCAGGACAGGAAAGAACCCGGAACAATGACTCATCCTGCAAACGGCAGTTCAAAAAGGTCCTCCGCGTCCTGCAGTCCTCCCTCAGCATCGTCCCCGCAACGTCCGCCGCCGCAACAGCCCGCGCAGGGTCTGCAACAGCCTCCGGATCCGCCGCCGATGAATTCCCGCCCCCCATTACGACAGCAGCCTCCGGCTCTGCGGGATCAGGCCCGGGCTTTGATTCAGCCTCTGGCTCCATCGCCAAAGGAACGCTGGCTCCCGTCCAGCAGGCGATGTTCATCGTTTTCTTCGACTGGGATAAGACCTCTCTTTCCAGCCGCGCCAACGATATCCTGGACGCCATTGCCGAAGAGCTGAAAGCGCGCCAGGACATGAAGAAAATTTCCGTCATCGGCCACGCGGACACCTCCGGCGGCGAGAAATACAACAAAACCCTTTCCCTCAAGCGCGCCTATGCCGTGCGTGACGCGCTCATTGCCCGCGGCGCTCCCAGGGACAAAATCAGCGCGGAAGGCCGCGGCGAAGGCGACCTTCTTGTCAAGACCCCGGACAACGTGCGCGAGCCGGGAAACCGCCGCGCGCAAATCACGCTTGAATAAAAATCATGTATAGCTCCACGACGCAGAACGTGACCGTCTTTGTCGAGCCCACCTACCTGTCGGGGGAATCGGCGCCGGAGCAGAATGTTTACGTCTGGGCGTACAAGGTCCGCATCGAGAACAACGGCGCCGAGACGCTGCAGCTCAAGACCCGCTACTGGAAGATCACCGATTCCTACGGGCGGGTGCAGGAAGTGCACGGCCCCGGCGTGGTGGGCGAGCAGCCGGTTCTCAAGCCCGGCGAATCTTTTGAATATACGAGCGGAACGCCGCTCTCGACCCCGAACGGGATCATGACGGGAAGCTACGCCATGCAGATGACGGACGGCACCCTGATGGACATCGCCATCCCTGCCTTTTCACTGCACACGCCGGAGATGGCGAAACGCCCGAACTAAGCCCGGGCCCTGAAGATCAACGGTCCAGCGCGCGGCGGGAGAGTTTTTCCACTTCTTTTTGCACGAGCTTCTCGATGATGCCGGGCAAATTCTGATCCAGCCAGATTTTAAGCATCGGCTTCATCAGGTCCAAAGTCAGGTCTTCCAGGGTCACCTTGCCGCTGCGCGCCGGCTCGTCCTTTTCAATGACCAGGCTGCCCGCCAGAAGCTTCGAGAGCGCTTCAGTGGCAGCGTCCGCTGTTTGTGCTGATATCAGGCCATTGGAATTGGCTGTCGTGGGCTTTTCTATTGTCATGGGCTTTTCCGTTGTCATGGGTTTATCCAGCGGTTCTATAGCAGCAGCAGAGGTGGGTGGTTTAATTTTTTCAATCAACTCGAGAACGTCCGTATCAGGCGCCGCCGCCGATCGTGCAGATGCCGGCTCAAAGGCAATGTCCATCGGGGAAGAAGATGGCGATGGCATAGCAGCAGCCGCCTGCTGCGCCGCAGGGGCCTGCTGAGGCTTGCCTGGAACATCTGGCTTGGCCCCGCCATCGCTATCATCGGAAATGATCTGGCGGATAGATTCCAGAATTTCCTCGATAGACGGCTCTTGCTCTGTTTTTACTTCTGCCATGGCTGCGCGTTAACCTAACTCATCAAATACTATGGTGCTTACTAAACACTGAATGCGTCATTTTTATGATATTATGCCCGAAAAAGCGAGTCAGTTTACTCATTTAACCTTTTTGGGCGTATCGAAATACCCTTGAGGGCGTCGAAGACAGGAGGAAATCCAGCTTTCGTTATATTCTGGAAATTTACGGCGGGGTCATACGTCGGCACGTCAAGATTGAGCCCTTCAGCCGTCAGGCTGCCCACCGACGCCAGAAGTCCGTAGCCGGCGATAGTCCGGTTGGTTTCCGCCCCGACATACGCCACCTGGGCGTCCAGATACTCCTGTTCTGCATCAAGGAGATCCAGCGTCGTGCGGGAACCGAAGCCCGCCTCCACTTTCACGCCCTCCAGCGCCACCCTGGCGGCATCGATCTGCACCTGCCGTGATTTGCTTTCGGCCTCCGCCGCAACGAGGGTCTCCCATGATTCAATCACCGCCTGGCGCACGGAATTCTCCGTACTGCGCGTTTTCATGCGCAACTGGTTTTCCTCCTGACGGGACTGGCGGATCCTGGAGATGGTGCTGCCGCCCGCATAAAGCGGCAGAGTCGCCCGAATGCCGATAGACCGTGAATTTTCATCGTGCGAAGAAGATGTGAAAGGATCATAGGTTTTGCTGACAGCCCCGCTCAGATCGACCCGGGGCAGGATTTCGCCTTCCACCGCCCTGACGGTGTCCTTTGCCGCATCTTCGGTGTATTTCGCCGCGACGATAAACGGGTTGTTCTTCTCGGCAATCGCCAAGGCCTCTTCCTCCGTCGCCGGAAGCTTTACCGTCAGTGCCGGCGCCTGCAAATTCGCCGGGGGCAATCCGATGACCTGCTCAAAGGAAGCGTAACTCTTTTTAAGGGCTGCTTGCGCGGAAATCCGGCTCGCCGTCGCCTTGGCCAGACGCGATTCAGCCTGGCTGACGTCCGTTTTTGTAATGTCGCCCAGCTTCAGGCGCTCCTGTGACGCCTTCAGGTGGTTGGTCAGTACGTTCTCGTTATTCACGCTCAACTGGACGATTTTCTGGTCACGGATAAAACCCATGTAGGCCTTGACCCCCTCCAGCAGGACTTGCTGCTCTGTCACCCTGAGTTTGGCGCGTCCGGCCTTGATTTTGTTCGTCGATTGTCTCACACTCGCCGCGGTTGACCCGCCACTATAAAGCGATTGGGACGCCGCCAGCGACAGGGTTTTCGGATCGCTGTTCGATGTCGTGGCGTCCAGTTTCCTGTAGGTCGTCGTATAATCCGTCGTGGCGCTTAGGGAAGGCTTGAACCCGGCGATGGCCTGCTCATAAAGCTCGTCGATGCTTCTCAGCTCTGCACGGGAAGACTCCATATCCGGATTCTTCTGATAGGCCTCGGCCAGCGCGTCATAAAGGGTTAATCCCGCCGCTTGTTGCTGAGGGAGCTGCTGCTGAGGCTGCTCTGCAAAAGAAATGCCTTGCTGCGCCAGCAACAAGGGTAAAACAAAAACCGCAGACAGCCTGATTAAAAACCTGTCATTCACTGGAATACAAATCCTTTCTTTTCATCGAAGCCGGGGAGCACCGGCGTCGCCGCATCAAAAAGGTTCCGGGTTGAGAAATGGTCGCCGTGACGGGAGATCAGTATTGCGGAGCCGGCATGGCCATGACGGGAAATGACCGTCACCAGCCTCCCGCCGTCCGCCAATTGATGTTTTATTTTCTCAGGCACCCCGGCCACGGCGCCATCGATCAGTATCACATCGTAAGGGGATTTCCGGGCATAGCCCTGATGTAAATCCCCCTGATGGACAAGGGCGGCATTGTCGATGCCCAGACGATCCAGCAATTGGACCCCCTCCATCACCATGTCTTTGTCCTGCTCGATGCCGAAAACATTTTTAGCCATGCAGCCTAAAACAGCGGAGGAATAGCCGGTGCCGCAGCCTATAGCCAGGACAACATCCGTTTCCCGCACCGCTGCCGCCTGCAGCAGGCGCCCCAGGATCCTCGGCTCCGGCATATAGCGGCCGTTGCCCAGCGCAATATCGTCATCGACATAGGACAGCCCCTGAAGATGGGGCGGCAGGAATTTTTCACGCGGAACACGGCTCATCGCCCCCGTGAGCGTTTCATTCGTCACGCCGTGCGGCTGAAGCTGCCCTTCAACCATATTTTTTCTTGCTTTTTCAAAATGTTGGTGCATTTTTTTAATCTTTTAAGTTAAGTCGTTGACGGGCTTGGTAATACTATCTTACACTTTCTCTTTACCGGCGAAAGCAGTTTTTAGCGGGATTCCATAGTGTTATGAGGCTTGACCGGAACAATCAAAGGCAGGTATAACCTGTGCGGCGATAAAATTCCAAAAGGCGCGGTGGCAGAATGGCGATGTAGAGGACTGCAAATCCTCGAATGCCGGTTCGATTCCGGCCCGTGCCTCCAAGATTTTTTATTTGCCGCTTGCCAAATCGCTTCAATTTGGTAAACAGAGAGCGAGATTATTCCCTGGTAGCTCAGTGGTAGAGCAAGCGACTGTTAATCGCTTGGTCGCAAGTTCGAATCTTGCCCAGGGAGCCATTTTTCAAATGAATGCCCGTTCCATAGATTAAACGCTTGATCTCAGCCTCTGCTCCGCTGGCAGTGGAAGGTTCCCTAAGGGGCGGATGGTGGTGGCAGGTTTCCCGGCCCCGGGGTTCCATGTGGTTGGATCGGGACTGCTCTATGTGGGGGGTGGGGGGCCAGAGTAATCGCACCACTCTCACACCGGCAAGCGCCTGACATGGTCCCCTGCTGTTCTTCAGTTGCCTGATGCCATGTACATGTACCTGAACAAGCGGATGAAGTACAAGTATTGCCAAGTGTCTGTGGCGGACATATGAGATAGATGGCAAATGCACCCGTCGGAAATGACAAAACCCCGGCCACAAGCAGACAACAGATACCCATCCCCTTAATATTCTTCACAATTCCAGACTGCATAGTCCCCTCCATTGTTAAAATTAAACCTCAATCTATATGCTAGCATATATTATCTTAAATATTTATTAAGCTCTGCGCCCATGCCGCCAAAAACACCTGCTGCATCTCCCGGCTGGGCGTGATACAAAGTGTTCTATACTGTTGGACAAAGGGGAGCCAATTTTCCCCTCCAATACCCAACCTTCAAGGGCAGCATGGAAAAAGACCGCAAGCGCCGTTCCACCCTCGAACAGGAAGTGATTATTGTCACGACCCTGCTGTATCTTTTGATCTGCGGCGCCATTCTGGCTATCCATTATCTGCAGCCGGCGAGCCAGCCGACAATCACCTCATCCCCCTCCCCGTCGCAAAGCCATTTTAGCGGCGATAAAGCAAAACAGAAATAGTTCAGAGGGAAGGTCCCGCGCATGGTCGTCAAAGGCAAAAATCAGGAAAAAAGAACGGTCGATGATCTCTGGATCAGGATGGTCGGCATGACGCCCGAAAACAAACGGGCTTTACTGGATAACAAAGGGATAGACCTCTCCCTGGTGGAGGACATGCAGGATGACGAGACTTATCTTTTCCTCCCGCTGCGCGTCATGGTGCGCAGCGCGGAAGGGATAGCGCAGCGCCGCTTCCTGATGATTATCATGGGCGAACAACAGCTGATTACCCTTCAGGACACGGAAGATTTCCCGCCCTTTCAGTCGGCCTTCAGGCATATACGCCGCCACCCTGAAATCCTGCGCAGTCCCAAATCGCTTTTATGCCTCATCCTGCATGTGCTGAATGAGCAGGCCAGCAAAGTGATTTCCGCCGTCGGCACGGCGCTGGAAGAAAGTTCGGACACGATCTCGGAAGTGACCCGTTCCCTCAACACCGGCAACAGCGCGATGGGCATCGTCGATATCAATGAGATGATGATCGACCTTAACAAAAAAGAAGAGCTGGTATCGCGCTGCCTGGAAAGCCAGCTTTCCCTGGCGCGCGCCGCCCGCTATCTTGACATGGAAGTGACGCCCACGGACGAACTGCAGCTGTTCGTCCGCTCCCTGCGGGACGACATCAACGGCGTCAAGGAACACGCCGCCTTTGAGCACGATTCCGTGCGCTATCTGCAGAATGCCATCCTGGCCTCCCTCAACGTGAAGCAGAACCAGATCGTCAAGGTCTTCACCATTATCACCGCCGTTTTCCTGCCGCCGACGCTGATCGCCTCCATTTACGGCATGAACTTCGCCGTCATGCCCGAACTGGCCTGGAAACACGGCTTCCCGGTCTCCATTCTCCTGACGCTGGTGGCCGCCCTGCTGCCGCTGGTTTACATCAAGCGCAGGGGTTGGCTGCGGTAGATCGGGATGAGAGCGTGCGGTTTCCCCCCTATTGCCGGACGTAAGGCGCGGGTCCTGATTTTGGGCTCGATGCCGGGCGTACCGTCCCTGAGGGCGCAGGAATATTACGCGCACAAACCCAATATGTTCTGGAAGATCATGGGCGCGTTGTTTGACATGCCCGTCGGGACCTATGCGCAAAAAACCGCCCTGATCAAAAACAATCGGCTGGCCCTGTGGGATGTCCTGAAAGAGTGCGAGCGCAAAGGCAGCAGCGATGCCAAAATCCGCAATGCGGAAAGGAATGATTTCACCGCCTTGCTGAAAAAACATCCGGGCATCACCCACATCGTCTTCAACGGCAAGAGAGCCGAGCTTGAATTCGTCCGCCATGTCCTGCCGCAATTAAAAAACGGAAAACGTTTTATCTTCAAACCACTCCCCTCCACCAGCCCCCTGAATGCGCGGGCTTCGTTTGAGGCGAAGCTCAAGGCATGGCGGTATATTCCGGGGGTGCTGCAAAAAACCTGAAGAAAATGAACGCTCTTGACATAACTGCGATTTATGGTATTGTTATGGGCAATATAATTTAACATCTTGAAATATAAGCCTATAACTAGAGTATGAAACATGACTGAACTAGTCAGTGCCGCCGCTAATGGAAACCTAATTCTTCTGAAATCCTTGCTGGATCAAGGCGGCAATATAGAAGAAAGGGATAACTCCGGAGACACGCCGCTGAATGAAGCGGCCAGAAGAGGTCATCTTGAGGTCGTGCACTTTTTGATTGGCAGGGGAGCCGACCTCTCTACCCAAAACAAGAGCGGCTCAACGCCGTTAATGGCTGCTGCACGTAACGGTTATAAAGAGGTCATCCAGTTATTGCAGGAAGCGGCAGAAAAGGCCAAGCAGCCCCGCAAGGAATGGGTCCTCATGGCCGAGGATGCCGTCGCCTATGTGCGCACCTACCCGAAGATGCTGAGAAAGATCACGGAGATTTTCAATTTCGAAAGCCGCGAGCGCCTGATGATCTCGGAGAACATGAGAACCAGGGCCGAGTCCATCGCCTCGCCCACCGGCTTCGATGACCTGCCGCAGGCGCGGATCGAACAGGCCCTGGCGCAATTCACCCAACTCGGCGGCGTTGTGGATAAGGATTTTGTCCTGCGCGGAACCATCCATCTCAAGAAGAAGCCGGGGCTGGATTAACGCCTCACCCCATCTTCGGCGGTTTTTGCGCCGGGGGCAGGTTCTTCTGCGCCAGAAACGGAAGAAGATCAGCAAACACTTTTTGTGCCGCAGCCTGGCCGGAATGCCAGGCGCCGACCATCGTTCCCGCGCTGGCTTTGGGATCGCTCCCGCCAATGAAGGCCTCCCCGCACAATACCACGCGGCCCTCGCTCGCCGGGTCCTGCCGGCGATGGCCGACCTTCAGCGCGCTATAAGAGCCCAGTGATAAGGGATTGACGCTCCAGTCGGTCACATACGGTTTTCCCGTCACATAGGGCTGATAATCCTTCAGCGCCGGCGCCAGCCGGAACATTTGCTCCACAAAGCGCAGGATTTCTGGCTCGGACATTTTTTCAATCCTGAGGGCATCCTTTCCGCCCGCCACCAAAGCGATCACCGGCTTTCCCGCGCCGTAAGCATGGCAGAACAGCGATGCCTGATTGTCGAGGATTTCAATATAGGTGTCGGGCTTGATGCCCCTTTCAGTAAAGAAAGCCTCCTTCACCGGCACGATGATCTTGGCAAGGTGCGCGACGGTAATGTCGTCGATATATTTTTGCGTGTCTTCGGACAAAGGCGGGTCGAAGCGGACGGCGCCCTTTTGCAGGACGCCGGGCGGAAGCGTGACAATCGCGCGCGCGCCGGCATACTCCCGCCCCTGCGTATCGGTCATCCTGACGCCCGCGGCGGATTGCTCTATGGTGGAGATCGCGCGACCGGTCAGGATCCGGACGTTATATTTTTTCAGTTCCTGCAGCATCAGGGTAATCAGCTGGGCGGTTCCCCCGGCCAGCTGCTTGGTGTGCTTTTCCTCGGTGCAGGGCTCGGCAAAAAACTCATCCGCCGAGACGTCGGCGGCGCCGTTGACGGCCATCCAGTTGCGCGCCAGAAATTCCGCGGCCTCTTTGGCTTCGTCCCGCCCCGCCATATCGGCAATCGCCGCCAGCGACAGGTCCTTTTCCGGGGATGTTGCCTTGAAACGCTGATAAGCCGCCTCCAGCGCGTCCAGGTTTTTCCTGAAGTAAGCGTCCCCGAGGACCTGGCCGTCTTTCACGCAGAAAGAATTATTTCCATCGTCGTTATGCGCCGCCAGCGTGCCGTACCTGCCGCAGGCCCACCTGAACAACGGGTTTTCCGCGCCGCCATGAAACCAGTTGGCCCCCGGATTGAGGGTCACGCCCTGATGAAGGACGCTTCTGGCGCGCCCGCCCGCAACGCTGTCCGCTTCCACGATCAGTATAGAAAGGGTTCTGTTGGCGGAACGGGATTTCTGCGCCAGCTCGATGGCGGCCGTCAGCCCGGCAATGCCGCCGCCGACGATGATAACGTCTGCTGAGGAAGGCGTATCCATTATTTTATCTTCGTTGTGTATTTATTTATATAATGTTTTATTTTGGCGCTTGATTTGCTGTTAAAGACCTTGCGCTGTTTCTTTTCACGCTCCAGCTGCTCCTTCGTGCGCGGATGCTTCGCCCGTTTATTATATTCCTCTTGGGCCGGAGCCCGCCTTTCTTCAGATGGCGGGGGATTTTGGCGCGGCTCTTCGTAGGGCAGGCCGGATTGCAAAGCGATCTCCTTCGCCAGATTGACCTCTTCCAATACGGTAGGGCCGCCGGGGTTCGGCACGACTTTTCCGATCAGGACATAGCTGCCGGGATCGTCCGGGCGCACAAACGTATCCCCGGCCAGGCCGCCCGGCGTGCCGTCGCTCAACAGCGTGCCGTAATAGTTGACGGTGGCCATTCCATGTCCATACTTGTAAACAGACGCGTCATATTCACCTCCCCTGCGCGGGGAATGAAAACAAAAAATGCCGGATAACTGAAACGTCTTGTCGCCGGGCTGCTTCTCGGTGAATTCGCTCATGTTTTCAACTCCAGTTTCAGCAAAAAATTGATTAACCCTATGGTAACATTGTTTGGTTAATTTTCTATTACTATTATGGTATATAGCGCTTCTATTGACACTGCAAGGGTTTATTTTTATGGTAGCTCCCTTACACATATGGCTTTCTTTGAAGGGTAAAAATGAAAAAGAAAAACCTGATTGCGCTCGCCTGCTTTATGGCGCTGCCTCCCCTGTCGGCAATTTTCACAAAAAGCGCCGGGCGCGACGTTGCGCAGAGCAAAATCGCCTACGCATTTACTGAAAATGCGATAATCCGCTCTCCGATGATTTCGTCGGTAACTGCCTTCGCCAACGAGAATTACAGTTGGTGGCTGGACGATCAGGGCGTACCCAATCAAAATGCCCGCACCCTTCTTCTCTACCTGCAAAATTCAGCCTACGATGGGCTGAACCCCAAAGACTATAAAGCGGATGAGATCGCCGCCCTCGTGCAGAAAAGCAGCATCCCCGCTGCCGAGCAGGCTGCGTATGACCGGCTTTTATCACTGGCCATGATCGATTATGCGCACGACATGACCGGGCCGCGCATCAGCCCCACCGTCATCGGCAGCCGGGCCGAATACTGGCGCAAGCCGATGACGAAGGGCGAATTGCTGCAAAAATACGCCGCGACCGGAAACATGGACCAGACCCTGGCAGACCTCGCGCCGAAAGATCCCCTCTATGGCGCGCTGCGGACCGAACTGCAACGCCTGCTGCAGCTCCCCGCCGCCGACGCCGCTGCCGCCAAGCAAAAGACGCAGGTGATCGCCAACCTGGAAAGGCTGCGCTGGGACCTGCCGCGCCCGGAACGCTATATCGAGGTCAACATCGCCGACCAGACACTGAACGCCGTCGATAGCGGCGTGGTCGTCCACCACATCAAGATGATCGTCGGCAAGACCACCCGCCAGACCGCGGAATTCACGACGCCGATCACGGGCGTGAAGTTCAACCCGACCTGGCACGTCCCCGTTGACCTGATGATGCGGGACAAGATCCCTGTGATGCGGAAAAACCCCTATGCCTTCGAAGCCAAAAAAATCTACGTCTATTACGACGGCAAAAAGTCCGACCCCGGCATCATCAGGAACATGAGCGACCAGCAGATCCGCCAGCACATCACCATGAAGCAGATGCCCGGCGAGGGGAACGCGCTGGGCCATCTTGTCGCCCTCATGACGGACCCCTACATCCAGTTCCTGCACTACACCAACCAGCCCGAGCTTTTCGCCAAGGAGCCGCGCTATTTCAGCTCCGGCTGCATGCGCATGTCGGAACCGGACTCCATCGCCAGCTTTATCCTCTCAACCGATATGGAGCAGATCGCGGCCTACAAGAAAGGCTCCGACGACAACAACGTCAAGGCCAGCCAACCCCTGACCTTCTTCAGCGTCTATCACAGCATCACCCTGAATGCCGACGGCACGCTGCAATACCACAAGGACGCTTACGGACGGGACAAGAAGATTTTCGATGCGCTGAAGAAAAAGGGGGAACTCCCACCCCTCACCCTGCCGCCCAAGACCGCGCCGAAAACAGCCGCTTCCGGGCCGAATACGCCGGTGGTGTGAATTTTAGGAATTCGGCTTCAGCGCCGGAGTCTTCGGCACGATATGACGCTGGAGGGCATCCTGAAAAAGCCTGACGCGCAAGGCCGCCAGCGGCGACAATTGCGCCATTTCCGCGTTAAACTTCTGCGACAATGAATCAACCGCCTCCGTCTTGCCGCCGATCATAGCGCCGTACAAAGCGGCGTAATCATTGATAACCGGCTCTGCATCGGCGTTGGCCTGCCGCAGCTCCCGCTCGCCGGGTACGGCTTGCTTGTTAAATTTAAAATACAGGTAAAGCGCGTCATTGTGGTCTGCATCTTTGCCCATCACCAAATCATCGTAGAACATTCCCTGCACCAAGGCCGGATCATGGCGCGCCAGGGCCAGTTGCTGGAACGCGTAATAATCGGCGTCCGCCTCGCGCAACATGGGCGTCAGCTTGTCGTTTTCCGGGCTGGTATGGCGGATTTCATGGAGCAGCACCCGCTGCTCGAAATCCTTGCCTGTACTCGTCGGGACATAGGTATAAAGGCCCTCCGACACGGCCTCCATGTCCCTTCTTATTTCGCCGTTACTTTTATCGATATAGGCCGCATTTGATTTCAGGAAGATGGCGCTCAGGTCTTTTGAAATCAACCGAACCAGAAAACCGGGATCCCCATCGGTCTCAAAGCCGCGGATATTCTCGCCAAAAAGGCTTTTCACCACCGAAATGAAATATGCCGGGCTGAGAACAGGCGGGTTGGAAAAAAGAAAATAGGTCTTTCCCGCGAAGTTGTCCGGCACGACGCGGATGTCTTTGACCGGCGTGATATTCTCGATGATCTTGGGGTCCAGCCCTTCCCTTTTCAAAACCTGCTCGGCGGTGGGAAAGAGGAAAACCGACAAAGGCTGCACAATATAGTAAGCGACGGTGAAGATCGCCACTTTCAGCGGATTCAGGTTAACGGAAAAAGACCACTTCCTGGTCTCTTTATCCCGGAACTTCAGGTCGATCGGCAGGATCAGCGCGGAAACAAAACACTTTGTGCCCTGCCACAACTTCCGCGCCAGGCCGCCCCAATAACTAGTTTTTTGTTCTTGTTCTGCCATGAATGACTTTCCTCAATGCCTCATAGGGAGGGATAGCCGCTCTTCAGGAAATGTTCTTTTTGCACTTCTTCGGAAGGATTCTGAACCGAGAAGATATTCTGGCCTGCAAAGTTTTTCTCCGGGGAAATAAAGAGGGCCATCTGCGCCCGTGCGCTGATGGCGTTCATGATGCCCTGCATTGTCGCAAACGGCACGTCTTCCCCGACCTTGAACTCCGCAATCGCCGCCTGGTTGAAACAACGGGTGACGGAAAGCTTGAAGCCCTCCTTCAAAGCGTAGCGCTTGAAAATGTCCCCCAGAATATCTGCCGGGAGCCTGTCTTCGGGCTCATTGGAAGAGATGCTGGTGAATATGTACGGCTCGTCTTTGAGAAGGTTTTTCATGCTGATTTTCCCGTCTGATTCTTTATTAAAAGATTATACATAATGCAATAAAGTGGCAGTTCTGTCAAGCGATATTACAGCGATCGATAAGCCGCCGGTAATTAACAGCGCATCATATTCATCAGGGAGGGATAACTATTGATTTTAAATGGTGCCCGGAGCCGGATTTGAACCAGCGACACGAGGATTTTCAGTCCTCTGCTCTACCAACTGAGCTATCCGGGCGCACGTAGATTGGTAGGGATTTATAAGCAATAAACCGGCTTATGTCCAGCGCTTTTTTAAGCGCTAACTACTTGGTTTTTTTTAAGCTTTTCAGCGAGGCTGGCGGTGCGGCGCTTGCGGGTCAGCTCGATGATTCCCAGCCGGGTGAAGCCGTGCACCTGCGCGTTGGCCGTATCATGAGCAAACACCTCCTGCATCGTCTCCTGTAGCCGCGCGCGCTCGTTTTTCTGGTCCATGTTGATAAAATCGATCAAAATCGCGCCGCTCAGGTTGCGGAGACGGCATTGGCGGGCGATTTCCCTGGCGGCGGACTGGTTGGCGATGGTGATGCTGTCGGCGCTCCCCTGATTGACGTCGATCACGGTCATGGCGGAGGTCGGCTCGATGATGATCGTGCCGCCGGAATTCAGGCAGACCTGATCCTCCTGCAGCGCCTCAATCTCCGAAAAGACGTCATAGATGTCAAAAAGCTTCTGGCCGGGTTTTTCGGGCTTGAACAGGCGCAGCCGCTTGGAGGTGGCCAGCGCCGGCAAATGCCTCGCGCACCAGCTGGTCACGAGATCGAGAAGCTGCTTGTTGCCGACATGGATATGCTCGAAGCTGGAAACGCCATAGTCGGTCAGGGCGCGGAACATGGCGTTGGGGCCCGCCTTCACCCGCCCGGGCTTGTCCTGCATGGTCTCTTTGGCCGCCAGGATTTTCTGCCCGATCTCCTGCAGGTATTTCGCCTCATGTTCAATATCGGCGTCAGCGGCGTTTTCGGCGGCGCGCTGCACGACCCAGCCGCCCCGGCCTTTCAGGCTGGAGACGACGGCGGGTATTTTTCCATCTTCGATCTTGCTGGAAACATCTCCCGGCTCCGCCGTGGGGATATGGGTCAGGAACAATCCCGGCACATGCAGGCTCATGGTCAGGCGCGGGATCTTGTGGCTCTCATGCAGGGTATTTCTTTTGGCTTCGGACCTGACTTGCACCAGGATCATCTGCCCACCCCTGAGCCGTTCGGCAACGCCCCCTTCGCCGGTGGCATGCTTGGCGGGCAGGTAGCCCGTCAGCCCCTCCCCCATATCGACAAAAGCGGCATCAAGCCTGGTATCCAGCTTGGTGACCTTGCCGAGGTAAATGGAGGCCCAGGCGGCGGGGGTCGGCGGATTGAGCAGATCGGCGTATAAATCGACCAGCACGCTTTTACGCACGATCGCCACGTAAAGAAGTCCGTCCACTTCATCCGCCAGAAAGTCAAACCCGCTCATATCCCGCATCCTTCAGCATAAAGACCGTTTCATGCAGCGGCAGCCCGACGATATTGCTGTAAGAACCGCTGATGAAAGTAATCAGTGTGGCGGCCTTGCCCTGTATCGCGTAGCCCCCCGCCTTGCCCTGCCACTCCTGCGTGGCGAGGTAAGCGTCCATCTCGGGCGCGGACAGGCGCTTGAACTGCACGATCGAAGTCACCAGGCGGGTTTTGAGCTTGCCCTCCGGGGACATGATCGAGACCGCCGTCAACACCCGGTGCCGGCGTCCGGAAAGCAGCTTGAGACAAGAGCGCGCCTGCTCCGCCGTATCGGCTTTAGGAAGAATGCGCCGCCCGAGGGCGACAACCGTATCCGCCGCGACAACAATCGCGCCGCTATTCTCCGCCGCCGCCTTTTTTGCTTTAGCGGCGGCGATGCGCTTGGCGTAGGCGATGGGAATTTCGCGGGGCAAGGGCGTTTCATCGATGTCGGCGGGAGCGACTTTGTCCGGCACAATCCCGACCTGCTTCAGCAGCTCAAGCCGCCGTGGCGATGCCGAAGCCAGCAGAAGGGGGATTGTCGCGGACACTTATTTAAAACGGAAAATGATGCGGCCTTTGGTGAGATCGTAAGGCGTCATTTCAACAGTCACCTTGTCGCCTTCGAGGACGCGTATCCTGTTCTTGCGCATTTTGCCGGAGCTATGCCCCAGGATGACGTGGCCGTTATCAAGCTTGACGCGGAACATCGCATTCGGAAGGATTTCCTGGACGATTCCGTCGAAAGTCATTAAATCTTCTTTTTCAGACATATTTCCCATTATTCCAGAATTGTTGAGGTACAATAAATAAACGACAGAGAGGGTTCTTGTCCAGTATTACTTTATTTTCAATGGGTTCATCGAAAAATGGGCATTGACCGGCGTTTTGAAGCCCGCCGCCCATCATCCTGATTGACTTGTAAGTTCGCTTTTGTTTACAGTCTGTAAAATAACAGCAGAATAACAGGCGGTATTTTTTATGCCAAAACCAAAGAATAACGACAAACTGCCCATCGTTTACAGCAAAAATTATGACATCGGCTTCAGGGGCATGGAAAAACTGCATCCTTTTGACCTGAGAAAATACAGCCATGTCTTTAACGAGCTTGTCCGGCGCGGCCTTATCAAGCCCGACCAGGTCGTCAAGCCCGAAAAAGCCAGCGAAAAAGACCTCGCCGCCGTTCACAGCGCGGAATATTTGAAAACCTGGCAGGACCGCAAGGCGCTGGCCGGCATATTCGAAGTTCCTGCCATGGGCAAGATGCCCGCCTTCGTCACCCGCCAGCTTGTCATTAACCCCATGCTGCACCAGACGGGCGGCAGCATCGCGGCGGCGGAACTGGCGCTCCAGCACGGCTGGGCGATCAACCTCGGCGGCGGCTTCCACCACGCTTCGGCGGAAAGAGGCCACGGCTTCTGCCTCGTCGCCGACATCACGATCGCCATCAAAAAACTGCGCGAGACCCATCCCGAGATCAAGAAAATCATGATCGTCGATCTGGACGCCCATCAGGGCGACGGGTATGAGCGCGATTTTTACAAAGATCCCGACGTTTTCATCCTCGACTTCTATAACAAATACACCTTCCCGATGGACATCTCTGCACGGCAGAGAATCAACATCAATGAAGGCCTGAAGCCGGGCACAAAAGACCAGGAATATCTCGCCAAGCTGGCGGACGCCCTCAGACAAGCTCCGGCGGAATTCAAGCCGGACGTCATATTCTATGTGGCGGGCACGGACATCCTGGCCGGCGATCCCGTAGGCCAGCTGGCCGTCAGCGCCGCCGGCGTCGTCCAGCGCGATGAAATGGTCTTCGGCCATGCCCTGACGAACAAAATTCCAGTTGTGATGCTGTTCGGCGGCGGATACCTGCCGTCGAACGCCGGGATGATCGCCGATTCCATCGAAAACCTGGACAAGAAATTCGGCCTGCTCAAGAAGAATACACCGCAGCCCTAACCTAAGCCGCCTCGTCCTTCAGACGCTCCAGCTTTGCGCCGACGGTGGAGAGCTTGCCGACGATGTTCTCGTAGCCGCGCTCCAGATGGTAGATGCGGTGGACGGTGGTGGCGCCTTCGGCGACCAGCCCCGCCAGCACGAGGGAAACGGAAGCCCGCAGGTCCGTCGCCATCACGTCGGCGCCCTTCAGCTTCGCAACCCCGCGCACCAGGGCGGAGGAGCCGTGGACAGTGATGTCCGCGCCCATGCGCACCAGTTCAGGCACGTGCATGAAGCGGTTCTCGAAGATCGTTTCCGTGACCATCCCCGCCCCTTCGGCAATCGTCAGCATCGACATCATCTGCGCCTGCAGGTCGGTGGGGAAGCCGGGATAGGGCTCGGTCATGATGTCCACCCCGCGCAGGCGCGCGCTGGCCCTTTGCACGGTGATATTGCCGCCGTCGCCGGTGATATCGACGCCCGCCTTGTGCAGCGGGTCGAGAAGATAGTCGATGTGCTGCAGATTGCAGTGCTTCAATGTCAGCTTGCCGCCGGTCATGGCGCCGGCGATCACGAAGGTGCCGGCCTCGATACGGTCGGCGATGACGGTGTGCTCCGTCCCGCGCAGGAAAGGTTTGCCGTGGATGGTGATGGTATCCGTGCCCAGACCTTCAATTTCCGCGCCCATTTTAATCAGGCATTCGCCCAGATCTGTAATCTCCGGTTCGCGGGCGGCATTGGCCAAAGTGGTTGTGCCTTTGGCCAGCGTCGCCGCCATCATCACGTTTTCAGTCGCGCCCACCGACACCTTCGGGAAGTGGATATGCGCGCCCTTCAGCCCCTGCTTTGCCGTGGCATGGATATAGCCCTCGATCAGCTCGATCTCCGCGCCGAGCTGCTTCAGCCCGTCGATATGCAGGTCCACCGGGCGGGTGCCGATCGCGCAGCCGCCGGGCAGCGATACCTTCGCCTCGCCATGCCGCGCCACCAGGGGGCCCAGCACCAAAATGCTCGCCCGCATCTTGCGCACCAGCTCATAGGGCGCCACGCAGCTGCTGATCGCCGGAGCGTGCAGCTTGATAGTCTTGCTTTTGGCGTCATAGGCGGAGGTCACGCCCAGCTGGCCCAGCACTTCGCACAGCGAGGCCACGTCGCGGAGATCCGGCACCTTGTGCAGGATCAGCGGCTGGTCGGTCAGGATCGCCGCCGTCATCAGCGGCAAAGCCGCGTTCTTGGCGCCGCTGATCTCGATTTCCCCGTTCAGCGGCGTGCCGCCCTGTATCCTGATTTTATCCATCTTAATTACATCCTCGGCAGGGTGACGCCCTTTTGGCCCATGTATTTCCCGGCGCGGTCAGCATAGGAGATTTCGCACACGCTGTCGCCCTTAAAAAACAGGAACTGGGCGATGCCCTCGTTGGCATAGACCTTGGCGGGCAGCGGCGTGGTGTTGGAGATTTCCAGCGTCACCTGCCCTTCCCATTCCGGCTCCAGCGGCGTGACGTTCACGATCAGGCCGCAGCGCGCATAGGTGCTTTTGCCGAGGCAGATCACCAGCACGTCGCGCGGCACCTTGAAAGTCTCTATGGTCCGGGCCAGGACAAAGCTGTTCGGGGGGATGATGCAGATATCCGTCTTGCGGGTCACGAAGCTGGAGGGGTTGAAATTCTTCGGATCGACGATCGCATTATCGACGTTGGTGAAAATCATGAACTCGTCCGACAGGCGGCAGTCATAGCCGTAGGAAGATACCCCGTAGGAAATGACGCCCTCGCGTTTCTGGCGCTCCTCGAAAGGCGTAATCATGCCGTTCTCGAGGGACTGCTCGCGTATCCAGCTGTCGGGCATAATGGCCATACTTTTACCTCTTCTTGTCCGATGAAGCAGCTCCGTCGCGGGCGCGGGTCTGCTGTTTGCGCTTCAGCAAATTCTGGCGCAAAGCGTCCGCGCGCTTTTGCAGGGCTGTCTTGGGCTTTGAGTTGTTCATGCCCATAAAACTAGAGTGATATTGACGTGGGGTCAAGACCCGGAAAATTGGCGTTTTTATTAGGTATTTACGCGGAGCAGCTCCGCGCGGCCCTGAACCCGGTGCTCGGCAGAAACCCTTGCCGCAGAGCACCTGAGCCGGAATTTTATCTGGCTTGCGATGCTATGAGTGGCCAGGACCGTTACCATTACCACCGGCATTGGAGTGATCAGGAGGGCCATTACCGTTGCCATTGCCGCCAGCATTGGAGTGATCAGGAGGGCCATTACCACCGGCATCGGCCACAGTTTGGGCGGCGGCATCGGCCGCGGCTTGAGCGGCAGCATCGGCCGCGGCTTGGGCGGCAGCATCGGCCTGTGCATTATCCGGAGCCGGAGGAGCCGGATCTTCCACAGAGGGAGCTGCATCGACCGTATCATCTATGAAAGAAACAGGCTCAGCCGAAACGCTGCCGTCATCGGGCCATAAGACATTCAAGCCGGGCAATGAGGTGGGTATGTCATCTTCGGCGGAAGGCACCTCCAGCGACGGAAAAATAACGGACACATCGTTTGCCGGCTCATTCATTTCAGGCAAATCCCCGAAATCGCCGGTGCCGGGCACAATCAGTTTGCCGATACCGGGAATTTCAACGGCGATTGGGGAATATGGCGCTAAAGCCAGCTGTACAAGGTGCTGCGACCCGCCTTTACCCGTCTCGTACCATACATTCCCGCTGAGCTTAAGGTCATTGCCCGTGACGATGATATGCCTGACTTCCTGGGACTTGATATTGGCTTTACCGTATTTTTCGATGGGGACAACTTTATCGAAATCTTTAATGAGTTTGTCGGCTCTGATATTTTCGCGGAAAAAATATATCCCGCCCTTGGCATTATCGACGGCTGAAAAAGCCCCCGCTTTGTTGCCAGATGAAATAATCGTGCTCAAAAGACCGGCGCCCGCCGCTGCATTATCCCCCAAAGCCCCGGCGTAAGCTGCCATTGCATGGCCGCTCATAAGACTTGTCGCAAGGGTGAAGGAGATAACTAGAGCCTTCTTGTGTTTCATGGGAATTCTCTCCATTACAAGTTGCCACAAGATGAGACTATCAAGTATTGATTAACAAACACTTTAAGTTCATGCCAATAAGCATCTGAATTTATTGATTCTTTATTTCTGTAAAATTAAAAAATCAATAAATTTCAAATGGCTATACAAAATGGCCCCCTTTTAAGACGATAATTACAAAGGTGCCCCAAAAACTCTCCTGCAACTAAATCCAGAATCGGTCATTACTCCCGTTTCACACTTTATTAACTATTTTATGTTAACTTTATCTATATGTAGGAGATTTTTGAGAAATTAAACCCAACAGCAAAGGATGAGTAGTATGAAAAAGATGATTTTAGCCGCGGCAGCCTTCGCGACCATGATCGGCTCCGCTTCAACTGGCGCGATGGCGGCAAGCGAGCAAAGTAAAGACCCTATGATGATTCTTGGAAAAAAGAATACGGAAGCAACGGCAGCGACGGCCATAACGTCTGAACCAGCCCCCCCTCCTGTTTCCACAGCGACCATGGCAACGGCGCCAGAGCAGGTAAATCTGGTTACTCTACAATCGCAAGATAGTTATGGTAACATTTGTAGTATGAGTATTGATTATGAATCAAAGGGGGAATTTATATGAAGACCATAGTTTTAACCGCAGCAGCCATCGCAACGATGCTCAGCCTCGCATCGACGGAAGCAATGGCCTTAAGAGTCATGAGCCCAGAGGTAGTAGATGTAGATAAGAACCAAGGCCTGACAATTATCGGCGGCAAAGCGCCGGTCAGGTTGGCGCCGATACAATCGGAGCTACAGCAGCTATACGCTACCGATGTTCCAGCAGCAGACACTGTTCGCACCGAAATCGCGCCAACTACTAACATTTTCGCTGATATGAGGCAGTTTCTCCTCGAGCTCATACGCTAACCTAATGAGTGAATTAGGGAAAAATGATTGCTCGCTACCTACTTTTCTGTTGAATTGTGGAGGTGAGGACGCCACACTGGATTCGTTATCAGTGTAACCATTCGCTTCGGCAACCCCTTCGGAAAGAAATCATGACAAAACTCAGGCAACAAAAAGGTTTCACGCTCGTCGAACTGGCGATCGTGCTCGTCATTATCGGCCTTCTGATCGGCGGCATCCTGAAAGGGCAGGAACTGATGACCAACGCCCGCGCCACCGCCACCGTCGTGCAGTTCAAGGCGGTTGAAGCGGCCATGAACACGTTTCTCGACAGCCGGGGCGCCCTGCCCGGAGATTTTGACGGCAACAACCAAATCCCGGGCTGCGGCAACACCCCCGGCAGCGGTCCCTGCTCCATTCCGGACGCCACCGCTCATAACGGAATCATCGGAGATCCCAACTGGCCTTTGACGCAGGGTCAGTACAGCGGCGCTCTCGCGGGCGGCCTTGAGAAATATGAACCCGGCCTTTTCTGGTTCTACCTCGCCGCAACGGGCCTGCTTTCGGGTATCGACGGCACTTCCCTCCCCGCCGACCCCGCTGGTCCTTTCTTTGGTAAAGACCTGCCGGAGACCAAGTTCGGCGGCGGCATGCTGGTCGGGAACGGTGACGGCGCACCGACAAGATACGGCAGCCGCGCGGCAGCGCCCGGAGGCAACGTCACCATCACCGGAACGCTTCTTTCCCTGGTTGTGGATCCGGTAGCCCTCAATGACATCGGAACGCCGGGTGCAATGCTGCTGAAACCGACAGTCGCCGCCCAGATCGACCGCAAGGCCGATGACGGCCTTCCCGGCGGCGGCGCCGTCCAGGCATTTGGCAATGCCGGCTGCGTCGATAATACGAATATGGTGCAAAGCCTGTACAACGAGGGCAACACGTCCAGGGATTGCGGCCTGTACGTCGGCATCGGGAACTAAAGCTGAAGGATCATAAGCGCTTGAAATAAATGGTGATCCCGGTGGGATTTGAACCCACGACCCTCTGATTAAAAGTCAGATGCTCTACCGCTGAGCTACGGAATCACAGTGAAGTGACTGAGACAGTAGGAGATTTCCTCAGTCGCGGTCAATAGATAGATGAAAAAGGCTATTTTGTAAATTGTTTTCTGAAGCTTTTACTGTTGTTTTACGACAAAGAAAGCTTTAAAAACAACCCATGCAACCTCAAACTGCCCAATCCGCGCCGGAGGGGAATTCCACCCCGATGATGGCGCAGTATCACAGCGTCAAAGCGCAGTATCCCGACTGCCTGCTGTTCTACCGCATGGGCGATTTTTACGAGTTGTTTTTCGATGACGCGCTCAAGGCTGCCGCCGCGCTCGACATCACCCTCACCAAGCGCGGCCAGCACAAGGGCGAGGAAATCCCCATGTGCGGCGTGCCGTGGCATGCCCACGAAAACTACCTCGCCCGCCTGATCCGCCAGGGCTACAAGGTCGCCATCTGCGAACAGGTCGAAACGCCGGACGAAGCGAAGAAACGCGGCGGCTATAAGGCGCTGGTGCAGCGCGATGTGATCCGCGTCGTCACCCAGGGCACCCTCACCGAAGACACTTTGCTGGAAAAAAACAGCAACAACTACCTGACCGCCATTGCCGATGTCGGCGGCGCGATGGGTATCGCCTGGCTGGATTTATCGACCGGCGATTTCACCTTGCAGCCGCTGTTCGCCAAGGATCTCGGCGCGGCGCTGGAGCGCATCAGCCCCGGCGAGATCCTCCTCTCCGAAAAACTCGCACAGACCCCTGCCCTGTTCGACGTTTTTGCCGATTATAAAAGCAAGCTGACGCTCCAGCCGCACAGCCGTTTCGACAGCGAAAACGCGAAGCGGCGCCTGGAAAAGATTTTCGGGGTCGGCACGCTGGAAAGCTTCGGCGCCTTCAGCCGCGCGGAGATCACCGCCGCCGGCGCGCTGATCGACTATGTCGAGCTGACGCAGAAAGGCAAATTCCCGCGCCTCTCCCCGCCCCGCCAGCTGCTGCTCGGCGCGGTGATGGAGATCGACGCCGCCACCCGCCGCAACCTCGAGCTGACCCAGACCCTGAACGGCCAGCGGCAGGGCAGCCTACTGCACACGCTGGATATGACCGTCACCGGCGCGGGGGCGCGCCTGCTCTCCCGGCATCTGGCCATGCCGCTGACCCATCCCGACGACATCCACCGCCGCCTCGACATGGTCGAGTTTTTTGCCGAGCGCAATACCGTCCGCGCCGATACCCGCAAATTTTTGCAGCACTGCGCCGACATCGAACGGGCGCTGGCGCGGCTCAGCCTCGATCGCGGGGGGCCGCGGGATTTAGCCTCCATCCGCGACACGCTGGCGCAAACCATCCAGCTGCACCGGCTCATCAGCCAGCGAAAAGAGCCGACACTGGACACTGAACTGCCCGAAGGCATCAAGGCGGCGCTCGCCACCCTTGCGCTGTGGGGCGGCCATCATCCCCTAATCGACCAGCTGGAGCGCGCCCTGTCGCCCGAGCTGCCTGCCCTGGCGCGGGACGGCGGTTTCATCAACAAAGGCTATTCCCACAAGCTGGACGAGTTCAAATCCCTGCGCGAGGAAGGCCACCGCCATATCGCGCAGTTGCAGGCCAAATATGTGCAGAAGACCGGCGTCGCCACGCTCAAGATCAAGCACAACAACATCATCGGCTACCATATCGACGTCAGCACCAACAACGCCGACAAGCTTTTTGCCAATGCCGCCGATTTCATCCACCGCCAGACCCTCGCCACATCAGCGCGCTTCACCACCACCGAACTTTCCGAGCTGGAGCGGCGAATCTCCGAAGCCGCCGGAAAATCCCTGGCGCTGGAGCTGGAGCTGTTTGCCGGGCTGGTCAGGGAAGTGCTGGCGCAGGGCGAACTGATCGCCAAAACGGCGACGGCGCTGGCGGGGCTTGACGTCGCGGCGGCGCTGGCCGAACTCGCCATTGCCCGCCGCTACACGCGCCCGCAGGTCGATCACAGCACGTCTTTCGACATCAGGGGCGGACGGCACCCGGTGGTCGAACAGGCGCTCAAAAAGCAAGGCAACGCCGATTTCATCGCCAACGACTGCACGCTGGCCGATGACACACGCCTCTGGCTGCTCACCGGCCCCAATATGGCGGGGAAATCCACCTTCCTGCGCCAGAATGCGCTGATCGCCCTGATGGCGCAGATGGGCTCTTTTGTTCCCGCCACCCACGCCCATATCGGCACCGTCGATCGCCTGTTCAGCAGCGTCGGCGCGGCGGACGACCTGGCGCGCGGGCGCTCGACCTTCATGGTGGAAATGGTGGAAACGGCGACCATCCTCAATCAGGCGACGGCGCGCTCGCTGGTCATCCTCGACGAGATCGGCCGCGGCACCGCCACTTATGACGGCCTGTCGATCGCCTGGGCCTGCCTTGAATACCTGCATGAAGTGAACAAATGCCGCGCCCTGTTCGCGACCCATTATCACGAGCTGACCGACCTCACCCGGAGCCTGCCGCAGCTCGCCTGCTACACGATGCGGGTCAAGGAATGGAAAGACAGCATCATCTTCCTGCATGAAGTGGCGCACGGCACCGCCGACAGGTCTTACGGCATCCACGTGGCGAAGCTGGCCGGGCTGCCCCCCGCCGTCATCCGCCGCGCCGAGGAAGTGCTAAAAACCATCGAAGGCCAGCCCACCGGCAAAGCCGCCAAATCCATGGCCGCCGACCTGCCGCTGTTCAGCGCCGCGCCTGTTGCGCAGGTGGCGAAAATATCGGCAGCCGAAGAAGCTTTAAAGCACCTCAACCCCGACACGCTCTCGCCCAAAGAGGCGCTGGAAAGTCTGTATCAGCTCAAAATCCTGCAGAACAAGGATTCATAATCTTGCCGCGCTTCCTCTTGATCTCAAATAAACAAACCATGTACCATTAGTGACTGTTGATTTTAAAACGCTATCCAATCCAAGGAATGTAAAAAATGAAAAAAGCAATTTACTTTTTTAGCATATTCACCATTTGCCTGGCCTGTTTGTTTTCTTATGCGTCATTCGCCGATAAAGGGTCTCCCCATGGAAAAAAAGGTATCGCAGCCTCCCCTAAACACGAAAATAGCAGCCTGTTAAGAGCTGAAGACCGGGAAATCATCAATACCTTTCTCGCTGAACGTAAGCAGAGCGGACTGCGTCATTGCCCGCCGGGACTAGCTAAAAAGAACAATGGCTGCCTGCCGCCGGGCATAGCCAAAAAATACTCTATCGGCAACCGCCTGCCGGATGATGCCGAAGTCCTCCCCCTGCCCGAAGAACTCCTCAGACGCCTGCTGCCGCCCACGGGCTATTATTACGGTCAGGTTGACGGGGATGTCGTACTGATCTCAGAAGCGACTAAAAACGTCATCGACGCGGTCACGCTGCTTTCTTCGATAGGAAAGTAATCTTCGCCTAGAGCTTCGGCCCGCCGGGCCCGGGCTTTCTATGGGCTTCAGGAGGCTTTCCCGCGTGCGGGTCGTTGTTATTGGCGGGAGGCGGCGGGGCGTAGGCTTCGTATTCTTTTTCAAGCGCGGTGTAATAGAGCTTCAGGGAGTGGATCTGGCTGTCGGTGACGTCCTTCCACTTCTTGCCCGTCGCCCGTTCCTGCTCGATCAGTTCCAGTTCCTTGCGCGCCTTGGCGACTGTCATGTAGCGGACCTTGGTATCGGCGTTCAGCACCCGGCCGGCGATATGCTTTTTCATCGCTTCCTGCTTTTCCGCGCTGAGTTCTTCCGGCGCGTGTTCATAGACGATGCGGCCCGCGAACTTGACGAAGCGGGACAGCGAAGGGTCCGCCGCCAGGTCGTCCTTGAAGCGGACATAAAAATTCTCAATCACGGCGGCGGCGTCATGCCAGTTCGCGGCGCTGCGGAAGTCCTCCGACCATTGTTCTATCTTCGCCTTGAGCGGTTCTGCGACTTTCTGGTCAACCGTCAGTTCCGGCAGCTGCGGCGGCACCGGCGCAACCTGCGCCTGCTTGGCCAAAAGGGCGGCCTTGGCGACATTGTCGAGGAACGCGCTGTTCGATTGCAGCGCCTGCGCGCGGGCGGCATAGAGCTTTTCGTTATACGCAGCCGGAATTACCTCCGCAGAAAGGTCCATCGGCATCAATACCGGCTGGTTTTCCTTGCGTACCAGCAGCAGGGGCTTTTGCTTGTCACTCGACAGGAAAACGTCTTTCAGCTGCTCCACGGTCATGTTCAGGTAAGGCGCGGGATCGATGCTCAGGTCATAGAGAGCCTGCGTGGTGCTGCCCTCCCTCTCCGTCAACGAGGTCGCGACGGAGGCTTTCTTGCCGTTGGCATAGGTGAAGACCGGGTGGTTTTTCAGGAACTCATTCACGCCGTCCACCGTCGTCAGCTTCATCAGCTGTTCCCAGATCTGCGGAGCGGCTTTTTTGAGCAGCTTGGCGACGCCGATGGTCGCCTTGATGTCGTTCATGGCGTCGTGCGCCTCGTCATCCGACAGCTGCACGCCGTTCTGCTGGGAAACGTTTTTCAGCGACATGCTCGGCGAGCCGTAGTCATTCATGATCTTCAGCTTCAGGACGCCCGGCATATACATCGCCGCCGCCTTGACCCCGATCATGACGTCGGCGCGGCCGTTCGTCTGGTCGTTGGCGTCATTTTTGCTGGAGGTCATCTTGCTCTCCAGCAGGTTGTGATAGAAATTCTGCGCCAAAAGCGGCTCGTCATAGCCGATGCTGTTATAACCGACGAAAGTGACCGGCCAGTGCTGGCTCCTGATCCATTCATCGATCTCAAGCATCATCTCGTAATGGGAATGTTTGTTGTTCTTCAGGTCGTCCGGCGCAAAGCCTGTCGTCAGCAGCGCCCCCGGCGAAGGTATCACCCAAGGCGAGGTGCGGCATTCGATCTTCTTGCTGGAAAGGATATTCAGGTCGTCATCCGTAAACACCAACGCAATCTGCAATATCTGGCTAAAATCGAGATCAAGACCAGTTGTTTCCGTATCGTAAAATACAAACATTCAGGTGCGCCCTTTTGCAAACAGGTGTCTTTATTTGTGTATTTATCTCATAGCATCTTTTAAAATGTAATGCACGACAAAATGAGCTTTAGGGAAATATAATTACCAAATGAAGCAACTATCTAACAAAAATAGTGATTTTTTATTTAAATTCAGAGAAATAAATAAGTTATTTCAGGTGAAATTTGAACTCCTGAAAGCGCGCTTCCTGAAGTCCGGAAACCGTTACGATTCAGGATTAAAAATACAGTCTGACTATACTGATTTAATTGATGA
Source organism: Alphaproteobacteria bacterium (assembly GCA_021413445.1). Taxonomy (GTDB): domain Bacteria; phylum Pseudomonadota; class Alphaproteobacteria; order Micavibrionales; family UBA2020; genus PALSA-926. The sequence continues at coordinate 38,884 of JAIOQI010000048.1, forward strand.
AACAGTTTCAGTTTTGGCGGAGTTTTGTTTCAGGGAAGCGAAAGCAAGCCCGATTCCGGCGATTGTGGCCTTGGGCGGGTATGGCCGGAAAGAACTGGCGCCCTACTCGGACATCGACATCGTTTTTGTCCAGGAACCGCCTTTTAGCCGCCAAACGAAGAAATTTATAGAATCGCTTAGCGCCCGGTTCTGGAATTTAGGCATCAAGCTCAGCGCCTCCGCCCGCACCCTGCAGGAATGCGAAAAAGACATGTCAGAGGATGTCCTGTTCCTGACCAGCCTGCTGGAAAAACGATGGATCTGGGGAAGCAAGCCAGCCTACCAGCAACTGGAGAAAAGCTTTCAACGGCATATCGCAGCCTCGCCACCGGGGTTTTTTGTTTCAGCCAAGCTCGCCGAGCGCGACGCCCGCCACCAGAAAATGGGCGACAGCCGCTATCAGCTGGAACCTAACGTCAAGGAGGGCAAAGGCGCCCTGCGTGATATTCACACCCTGCTGTGGATCGCCAATTTTCTTTACGGCATCCGCAGGCCGGAAGACATGGTCCGGCACGACATTCTCACCAAGGCCGAAACCGCGACGCTCAAGAAAGCGCTGGATTTTTTCTGGACGGTGCGCTGCCACCTGCATTTCCTGGCGGGGCGGGCGGACGACCGCCTGTCCTTCGACAGCCAGCCGCGCATCGCCGAACTGATGGGCTATAAAGACGCCGAACCGAACGTCCGCGCCGAAAAATTCATGAAGGATTATTTTCTCCTCGCCAAGGAAGTCGGGCACCTGACGCGCATCCTCTGCGCGAAAGTGGAGACGCAGTCCCTCAGCGGCGGCGCCACCGCCGGCGCAAAAAAGATGGTCTTGCAGGACAGCATTGAAAAATTCCCCGTCAAAGGCAACCGCCTGACGGTCGAAAACGCCAATTATTTCAAAAAATTCCCGCCAGAGATCGTCCGCATTTTCAAGGTCAGCCAGGCCACGGGGCTTGACATCCATTCCGACGCGCTGCGCCACATCCGCAACGCCATCGGCAAGCTGGCCCCTGAATTGCAGCGCAGCGCGGAGGCGCAGCGCCTGTTCCTGGACATCCTGCTGCATGCGAAAAAAGCGGAACAGACGCTCCGCCGCATGAACGAAGCAGATGTGCTGGGCGCGCTGATCCCCGCTTTCAACAACATCGTGGCGCACATGCAATACGACATGTACCATGTCTTCACGGCCGATGAGCATACCATCCGCGCCGTCGGCATGCTGCACAAGCTGGAGAAGGGCGAGCTGGCCGAAGCCGCCCCCCTCGCCTCCGCCCTGTTCCCGAAAATACACTCCCGCCGCGCCCTTTATGCCGCGATGTTCCTGCACGACATCGCCAAAGGCACCGACGGAAAACACTCCGAAACCGGCGCGCAACTCGCGAGGGAACTATGTCCGCGCTTCGGGCTCACGCCGGAAGAAACAGAGACAGTGTCCTGGCTGGTGCACGAACATCTCGCCATGTCCATGACTGCGACGAAGCGCGACCTGAACGACCCGAAAACGATCCAGGATTTTGCCGCCGCCGTGCAGTCACCGGAGCGGCTGAAACTGCTGACGATCCTGACGACAGCCGACATCATGGCCGTCGGCCCCGAGCGCTGGAACAACTGGAAGGCGGGCTTGCTGGCGGAGCTGTATCATAAGGCGGAGGCGGTGATGTCCGGCACAGAACTCCCTCCACAGGCCCTTCCCCCAAAGGGGGAAAACTGGGGTGAGGGAAAGACTGTCATCAAAATCACCTTGCAGCCCAAACTCGACTACACGGAAGCCATCATCTCCACCCCTGACAGAAAAGGCCTCTTCGCGACCTTGTCCGGCGCCATGGCGGCCAGCGGCGCCTCCATCGTCGATGCGCGTATTTTCACGCTCAAGAATGGCATGGCCATGGATGTGTTCCAGATCCAGGACCTGAAAGGTCATGTCTATGAGAATACCGCCTTCCTCAACAAGACGATCCACGCGGCGCTGAACGGCAAAATAGACCTGGCGGCGGAAATCCGCGAACGGCAAAAAAGCGCCCCCCGGAAAGACAGTCTTTTTAAAGTCGCCTCGCGGGTCATCATCGACAACGACGCCAGCGCCAGCAACACCGTCATAGAGATCAACGGCAAGGACCGTCCGGGTTTCCTTTATGACATCACCTCCGCCCTGTCCCGGGAAGGGCTGCAGATTTCCGCCGCCAAAATCAGCACTTTCGGCAGCCGCACGGTGGATGTATTCTATGTCCGCGACAGCTTCGGGCTGAAAATCCTCCATCCCGACAAACTGCAGACCATCGAAAACAACCTGAAGCAGGTGCTTGAAATGGGCCTATAGGCTCTGCTATTCTTGACATATAACAGATAGGGAAAAAATGCTCAAAACAGTAAAAAATACCCCGCAGGCGCCCTGGTCACCGGAAAGCTGGACGACCAAACCGGCCAAGCAACTGCCAGAATACGATCATCCTGAAGAATTAAAGGCCGTCGTGGAAACGCTCAAAAATTATCCCCCGCTGGTCTTCGCCGGGGAGGCGCGCCGCCTGAAGAAAGCCCTCGCCAAAGTCGCCGCCGGGGAGGCCTTTTTGCTGCAGGCCGGGGACTGCGCGGAAAGCTTTGCCGAATTCCATCCCAAGAACATCCGCGACACCTTCCGCGTCATCCTGCAAATGGCGATCGTGATGACCTTCGCCTCCGGCATGCCGATCGTGAAGGTCGGGCGCATCGCCGGGCAATTCGCCAAGCCCCGCAGCGATAACAACGAAACCCGCAACGGCGTCACCCTGCCCAGCTATAAGGGCGACATCATCAACGGCATGGAATTTACGCCGGAATCACGGCACCCCGACCCCAAGCGGATCATCCAGGCCTATAACCAGTCGGCGGCCACGCTCAACCTCGTGCGCGCCTTCGCCCACGGGGGCTACGCGGCCCTGCACCGCGTCAACAAGTGGACGCTGGACTTCGTGAAAGGCCACCCGCTGTCGGACCGCTATCAGGACCTCGCGCACCGCCTCGACCAGGCGCTGGCTTTCATGGCCGCGGCCGGCATCACCGCCGAAAACTCGCCGCAGATCCAGGAAGTGGATTTCTTCACCTCGCATGAGGCCCTGCTGCTCCCCTACGAACAGGCCCTCACCCGCATCGACAGCACGACCGACGACTGGTACGACGTCTCGGCGCATTTCCTGTGGATCGGCGACCGCACCCGCCAGCCGGACGGCGCGCATGTGGAATTCCTGCGCGGCGTCAAGAACCCGATCGGCATCAAGTGCGGCCCCAGCCTGTCGATCGACGACCTGATGAAGCTGCTGGATATCCTCAACCCGGACAACGAAGCCGGGCGCATCACCCTCATCAGCCGCATGGGCCACGAGAAAATCGCCGACAACCTGCCGAAATTCATCCGCGCCATCAAGGACTCCGGCAACATCGTGACCTGGTCATGCGACCCGATGCACGGCAACACCAAGGTATCCTCCTCCGGCTACAAGACGCGGGCGTTCGAGAATATCCTCGCCGAAGTGAAGAGCTTCTTCGCGATCCACCACGCGGAAGGCACGCACCCCGGCGGTGTGCACCTGGAACTGACCGGGCAGGACGTGACTGAATGCGTCGGCGGCGCCTACAAGATCACCGAGGACAACCTGTCCCAGCGCTACCACACCCACTGCGACCCGCGCCTGAACGCCAGCCAGGGCCTGGAGCTGGCCTTCCTGATCGCGGACGAACTGCACACCAACTACAAGCGCCGCCGCGACCTGGCCAGCGACAAAATCTCAACGGAGAGCTGACCGCCATGTCCAAGCACTTCACCATCACCCTCGCTCAGTTGAACCCGACGGTCGGCGATATTTCCGGCAATATCCAGAAAATCAAGGATATTTACGCCAAGCATAAAACTCAGGCCGACCTGATCGCCTATACCGAGATGGTGGTCACCGGCTATCCGACCGAAGACCTGGTGCTGAAACCCTTCTTCATCGACCGCGTCATGGCAGGGGTGGAGCAGCTGGCGAAAGAAATCGACGGCAGCGGCGCCGGGCTGCTTATCAGCACGCCATGGCGCGACAACGGCAAGATCTATAACGCCGCCCTGCTGCTGCATGACGGCAAGATCGTCGCCAAGCGCTTCAAGCATAACCTGCCGAACTACGGCGTCTTTGACGAGGTGCGCATTTTCACGGCCGGCGACCTGCCGCTGCCAGTCGAATTCAAGGGCGCGCGCCTCGGCGTCATGACCTGCGAGGATATGTGGTACCCGGATGTCGCCGCACACCTGAAGAAAAACGGCGCGGAAATCCTGGTCGTGCCCAACGGCAGCCCGTTTGAAGTCGAAAAAACCCATGTGCGCCTGCAAATCGCGCAAAAACGCGTGAGCGAAAACGGCCTGCCCCTGCTCTATATCAACCAGGTGGGCGGGCAGGACGAACTGGTGTTTGACGGCGCTTCCTTCGTGCTTGACCACAAAGGCAAGGTATTGACCCAACTGCCGGGCCATCAGGAATACGTGACGACGACGATCTGGGAAAAAGGAACCTGGGTCTGCAAATCCTGCGAGGCCTCCCATGCCCTCTACACGGGCTCGGAAGCGATTTACCAGACGCTGGTGCTCGGCCTGCGCGACTACGTGAACAAGAACGGCTTCCCCGGCGTGCTGTTCGGGATGTCGGGCGGGATCGACAGCGCGCTTTCGGCGGCGATTGCCGTGGACGCCTTGGGCGCCGACCGCGTGCGCTGCTTCATGATGCCCTCGCCCTATACATCAAAAGAAAGCGTCGATGACGCGAAGGAATGCAGCGGTTTGCTGGGTATCAAGCACGGCTCCGTCTCCATCAGGCCGGCGATGGAAGCCTTCGACTCCATGCTCAAGGAAGCCGCCAACCAGAACATCGGCATCACCGCCGAGAACATCCAGGCCCGCTCGCGCGGCATGCTGCTGATGGCGCTCTCGAACTCGACCGGCTACATGGTCCTTTCCACCGGCAACAAATCCGAAATGTCGGTCGGCTATGCCACCCTCTACGGCGACATGTGCGGCGGCTATAACGTCCTGAAAGACGTTTACAAGATGACCGTGTTCGAGCTGTGCAAATGGCGCAACCAGTGCCACCCGCAGGGAGCCCTTGGCCCCGCCGGACGCGTCATCCCCGAGCGCATCATCACCAAGCCGCCCTCCGCCGAGCTCAAGCCCGGCCAGAAGGACGAGGACAGCCTGCCGCCCTATCATATACTGGATGACGTCCTCTACTGCCTGATCGAGAAGGAAATGGGCCTGGAGGAGATCGTCGCCCGTGGCCATACGCCCGACACCGTCAACCGCGTGTGGAAGATGCTCGACCGCGCCGAATACAAGCGCCGCCAGGCCTGCCCCGGCGTCAAGATCAGCCACAAAGCCTTCGGCCGCGACCGGCGCTACCCGATCGTGAACAAGTTTACTGATTTGGTGACGAAGTAGAAGCTTTTCTACCTGTGAAACTTGGTTTCGACTTTTTTGGCTATGCCGAGAAAAACCTCGGATGATTCCTTGATTTCGCCGGTGTCCAGCTTGGCTCTGTGGTCCGTGCATTCTTTTGCCGCTTCAATATAAGCATCCACGACCTTCTCGTCGTCGTAAAACAAGGCCATGGCTTTGGCGGCAGGCAGGACCTCGAAGTAAAGCTCAGCGCCCAGCGCCTGTATCCCCTCGCCGATCATTTCAAGGGCGATGTCTTCGTCAGCTTCCCGGAGAACCTTCTGCTCTATTGCCGCAACGGCGCTGCCCGGCACATAGGTCGCCGGAGGGGTCAGATCGACCTCCTCCCCCGCTTCCTCCAATTGCTTCAATTTTCTCAACATCTCCGACCGCGAAGGCTTGGGATCATGTTCCGGGTCCAGGCCGTGCTCTCTCAGCCTGGCCCTGAACTCGGTATTGCTGATGATTTTTCCCGTCAGGGAATTGAACTCATTTTTAAGCGACATGCATCAAACTCCTTGCAGTTAAATCCCTTCACGGCTTTTTTAAAAAGTTGAAAAACTTTTTCATGATCCCCGGCGGGGGTTCGCGGGCGGCGAGGACCATGCGGGTTGCGTATGCCTCCGCCGCTTTCTTTGCGGCATAGATTTTGTCATTGTTGCCGTGGTCGCAGCGTTCGTAATAAACCTCGTCTTCCACAGGCGCATTCCAGCCCGGGACCAGCTTGCCTTCCTTCACGCCCTTCTGGCAGAGCGCCCAGAACTCGCCGACCTTTTTCGGGTCCGACCAGGCGTCAGAGAGCCCTTTGCGCATCGGCGCGTAAAAATTTTCCACGGCTGCCGCAGCTTCATCGTGCAGGGCCTTGAGCGCCTCGCGGACGGGAGCCACGCTCTCGCTCAGCTTCGCGACCGCCAGGCGGTCGATGACGACATGAATGCCCCGCGGGAAATTGACGGTCTTGACCGGAATAAGGCCGATGTTGGAAAACTTGTAGTCCCAGAAATGCAGACCCTGCTCTTTCAGGCTGTCGCGGAGCGCCTCGTTGTACTGCGCACCCTGCGACTGGTAGCCGCCGGGGCAGATCTCGATGACCGACTTGCCCGCCTTGAAAGAGGCCAGCGGCTTCAGCACCCAGGCGTTATCGTCAACCCTCACCCCTTCATACTCGCCGCCGGCGAAGGTGGTCGGGGTTTCTATGCGGATCACCAGGCCGTAATTGTTCAGAAAAACCAGCGCGCCGTCGGTGCTGCTGAGAAACTCGGCCTTATTCTGCGGCGCCGGCAGCTCCATCCTTTTGAAAAATTCCGCCACCATGACCGCCGTCGGCACATCGAAACGGTTTTTCAAATCGGCAAAAAACTCCGTTTCCGGCAGCTGACGCGCGGCTTTATCGTTAAAGGCAGATGCCAAATCATTTTTGTCCGAAATACTCATATATGCCTTATTTCCTAATACTTTATCTCTCGCCTACATTGTACTCGGCATAAATTAATTATGTACTAATAATTCTGTAAACTATCAATGCTTTTGATCTCCCTTGGGTTTTCCAACCAATCAGAAGGGGATTAACATTTTGAGATTTAATGGTTTTTTAAAAAATTGCTGTCGCCGTTCGTCAAAATCAGCCATAGACCCTTCGACCGCGACGACGCCGGCGCTACGCTCACAAATGAGAGTTTTTCAGCCCCAGCTTGACTGCGTTTTCCTGGCTCTTGAACACGTCCACGATTTCCTTCTTGTCTGCTTCGCTAAAGGCATATTTCAATGAAAATTTCTGCAAAACATCATCGAAACTTTTTTGATTGACGCTGCATAATGCCCTAATGACTTGATCTTTCGCTGCTATCTTGGCGCAAATGCCCTGATGCAGGCTGTCAACGCTCTCTTTCGCTGCTTCTGCGTTTCCTGTAAACGATTTTTCGTTGGCTTTGTAAAAAGAGAATGCACCTGCCGCGGCGACTCCTATGGCGCCAAGGATCAAGGCACCTGCCGACCATACAAAAATAGCAAACCCTATCGTTACCAATAGCAGTCCTGCGATACCCCTCAAATCATGAGATCGTTCATTCGAATCATCAAGTTTTTTCGCATCATTGATATAGGCATTCATCATCGGGCTCGTTTTCAGGTCGGCTTTGATCTTGATCTCTTCAAGCTCGGCAAGGGTTTTATCTTTAAACCCGTCTTGGGTTGCATAGTCAGCAAAGAGTTGCTTGGCTTCTTGAATAAATGCTTCGTTAGCTGTATCTGGTTTTTTCATTTTATTTTCTCCAAAAGGTTGAACTGACAGGGAGTATAATCACATAAATACTATATGTCAAATAAAATATTCCATAATCATAAAAAACGATTAAGTTATTGTTTTCTATATGTTTAATCTTTAAGGTTTATCTCTAAACTGTGTAATATCCACAAATCAACTGAAGAAGCAGGATCACGCAATGACCGTCGCCGTCCGTTTTGCCCCCAGCCCCACCGGTATCCTGCACGTCGGCAGCGCGCGCACGGCTTTGATCGTCTGGCTGTTTGCGCGCAAGCACAACGGCACCTTCATGCTGCGCATCGACGACACCGACCTGGAGCGCTCCAAGGAAGAGAACGTCGATGACATCATCTCCGGCCTGACCTGGCTGGGCCTTACCTGGGACCGCTTCGCCCGCCAGCGCGATCGCTCTGCCGACTATGAGCGCTCGATCCAGAAACTGAAGGACAACGGCCGGCTTTATCCCTGCTATGAGAGCGAGGAGGAACTGGCGCTGAAACGCAAGACCCTGCTGTCGCAGAAGCTGCCGCCGATTTACGACCGCGCCTCGCTGAGCCTGACCGACGAGCAAAAGAAGAAATTCGAGGCCGAAGGCAAGAAGCCGCACTGGCGCTTCAAGCTCGACCATACGCCGATCGTCTGGAACGACATGGTGCGCGGCGAAGTCAGGTTCCACGGCAAGGACATGTCCGACCCCGTGCTGGTGCGCGAAGACGGGCGCCCGCTGTATCATATCTGCTCGGTGATCGACGACATCGACTTCGGCATCACCCATATCGTGCGCGGCGAGGACCATGTCTCCAACTCCGCCTCCCATATCCAGATGTTCGAGGCGCTCGGCGCAAAGCCGCCTGCGCTCGCCCACGTCACGCTGCTCGGCGACATGGAGGGCGGCAAGCTCTCCAAGCGCAAGGGCTCGCTCGGCATCAAGTCGCTGCAGGAAGAAGTCGGCGTCGAGCGCATGGCGCTGATCAGCCTGATCGCCCGCATCGGCACCTCGGACCCCATTGAGCCGCTGTTCACCATGGACGAAGTCATCCAGAACTTCGACTTCGCCAAGTTCTCGCGCAACCTGCCGAAATTCGACGAGGAAGAGCTTTACCGCCTCAACGCGAAAATCCTGCACAAGACAGAGCTGAAAGACGTGAAAGAGCGGCTGGCTGCACTGGGGCTGAACGATATTGACGAGGAGTTCTGGCATGCCGTGCGCCCGAACCTCGAGATCCTCTCCGACATCAAGGACTGGTGGCATGTGGCCCACGGCCCGGTCAAGCCGATCATCGAGGACGCCGATTTCGCCAAAGTCGCGGCGGAACTCCTGCCCGCCGACCCGTGGGACAACACCACCTGGGACAAATGGGTGAACGCCATCAAGGCCAAAACCGACCGCAAGGGCAAAAACCTGTTCATGCCGCTGCGCTGCGCCATCACCGGCCAGGAACACGGGCCCGAGCTGAAGGAGCTGCTGCCGCTCATCGGTCGCCAGCGCGTGCTGGAGCGGCTGAAGGCGGCCTGATCGCATGGCCGGAACGGATACAACCCTCAGCCCTTTCCCCAAAGACATCGCCCTCGCCCCGGTCATCATCCTGGTGAGTCCGCAGCTGGGGGAGAATATCGGCATGTGCGCGCGCGCCATGCTCAACTGCGCGGTGACGGAACTGCGCATCGTCAATCCCCGCGACGGCTGGCCGAATCCCGGCGCCACCTCTTCCGCTGCCGGCGCCACAGCCGTTCTGGATCAGGCGAATCTCTACACCTCCACCAAAGACGCGGTGGCCGACCTGGAATTCGTGCTGGCGACCACCGCCCGCCCGCGCGAAATGGTCAAGGATATTTATTCAACCGACGCCGCCGCCAAGGAAATCCGCCAGCGCAATGCGGGAGGAATACAAAAATGCGGCATCATGTTCGGCCCCGAGCGTGCCGGACTGGAAAATGATGATGTCGTCTTCGCCAACGCAATCCTGAACATCCCGCTCAATCCCGGATTCTCGTCACTCAACCTGGCGCAGGCGGTTTTGCTGGTGTGCTTTTCCTGGCTATCGGCGGAAAACCCCTTCTCCGCGCAGGAAATCGCCACGGAAATGGGCGACACCGCGCCGGCTAAAAAAGAAGATGTCGAATTCCTGCTGGCTCAGCTCGAGGATGAACTGACCCAGGGCGGCTTCTTCCGCAGCCCCTTGCAGAAGCCCACCATCCTCCGCAATATCCGCAATTTCTTCTTCCGGTCGGCGCCCACGCAGCAGGACGTCCGCACGCTGCACGGCATCGTCTCCTGCCTGACCGGCAAGCGGCGCAGGGGGCAAGGTTAAGAATATTTGCTGAAAGATTAGGCCTTGGGCCCGTCGTTGTTCTGTTCCGGCTTGGGCATCACGTCGCTGCCCGACATTTTTTTGGCGGCGGCATCGCCAAAGCGGCTCTTTACGCCAGGGAATTTATCAAAGATCAGGTCCCGCTTGGTGGATTTGGCGATGGCGTCCAGGTGTTCGTCCAGCACCTTATCCGCCAGCACTGAAGCGAGCTTTTCCAACATTTTCAGATTGTCCAGATAAAAAGTATTTTCTTCCTCAAGACGTTTTTTTGCCTTTTCAACTGATCGACGCCCCATCTTATGCGCGATATAGATTTCCGGTATCGCCAGTACCGGCATCAGCCATGCTATTCCGGTAACAAATCCAATGCCAATAATAATCGGCGTCTGGATACCCACGCCGGTGAAATACCTCGGGGTATATTTTCCATCCGCGCGATCTTGAATATCCGTTTGTTTTTCTTCAATGACGGCCTGAATATCCGCTTTCAGTTCTTCCAGCCTGAAGAGCTTTTCAGCAGCGCCCTCGATGCGCTTTGCCTCTTCCACCAGCTTATCGAATTTTTCCAGTTGCTGTTCTGCCGCTGCCTGCTCTTGCGCCTTCTTTTTCTTGCCGAACATCTCTGGATTTCCTTTTCTGAGTATTGTCGCGAAGCTGTTAACATAATTAGCAATCGGAATTAAGTCAAATAAAAAATCCATCTTTGTCATTCTGAGCGCAGCGAAGAATCTTATCACCTTGAAAAACAAAGGGGATTCTTCGCTGCGCTCAGAATGACAATTGATATTTTTCAGCAGACGTTAGGGATTGAATCCCGGCTCGTCATCGTCCTGTTCCGGTTTGGGCTTCGCTGAGCTGCCAGACATTTTCTTGGCGGCGGCGATGCCGAAGCGGCTCTTCACATCAGGAAACTTGTCAAAAATTTCATCACGCTTTGCGGATTTGGCGATGGCTTCCAGATGCTCGTCCAGCACCTTGTCCGCCAGCGCCGCAACGTGCCCTTCCAGGCCTTCCAGCTCCTTCAGGAAATCGGCGTTTTCCTGCTCGAGGCGCTTTTTTTCCTTTTTAGAAGATTGATTGCTTATCAGAAAAGTGCCCAGGGCCACCGGCATCGACACCAGTACCAGCGGCGTCATTCCGGTCGCGAAGGCAATGGCCCAGAAAGCCGGCACCTGAACGGCACTGCTCGTCAGGAAAAACCGGTTGCCTTTTTTCTCGGCGCTATCACCAATGTCCGCCTCTTTTCCTTCAATAACATTCCGGATAGCCTCTTTCAGCTCTTCCAGCCTGAAGAGCCTTTCGCCAACATCCGCGATGGAGTTAATTTCGTCGGCCAGGGTGTTCAGTTGCTTCAACTGCTGCTGCCGTTCCGCCGCCGCCCGCTCCTGCGCTTTCTTTTTTTTCTTGCCGAACATGTGCAGTCTCTCCTTCTGAATACTTCCCGGTTTTCGCGGGGCAATAAAAAAGCCGTTTTTTCAAACGGCTTTTTTATTCATTCAACAGGTTCTATTAACGTGAATAGAACTCGATAATCAGGTTGGGTTCCATTTGTACCGGATAGGGAACTTCCTCGAATTTCGGCGCGCGGACGAACTTGCCGGTGCCGGCCTTGTGGTCGATTTCGAGGTAACCGGGAACTTCCCGGTCGGTCGAAGTGGTGCCCTGAATGTAGAGGGGCAGCTGCTGCGACTTTTCCTTGATTTCGATGACGTCGCCGTCTTTCACCGAGAAAGACGCGATGGTGACGCGCTTGCCGTTGACCTTGACGTGGCCATGGCTGACGAACTGGCGTGCGGCGAAAATGGTCGGAACGAATTTCATGCGATAGATGGCAGCATCCAAACGGCGCTCCAGCAGTTCGATCAGGTTGTGGCCTGAATCACCGCGGCGGCGGATCGCTTCCTCGTAATAACGATAGAAACGGCTCTCGCCGATGTTGGCGTAATAGCCGCGCAGCTTTTGCTTGGCCATCAGCTGGGTGCCGTAATCGGTGGGTTTTTTGCGGTTCTGGCCGTGCTGGCCGGGGCCGTATTCGCGTTTGTTAAAGGGCGACTTGGCGCGGCCCCAGAGGTTGACGCCGAGACGGCGGTCAATTTTATGCTTGGCTTCTGGACGTTTAGACATTGATATTCCTCGTTTTTTTTAATTGTCCCGGTAGTTCAGACCACACTGGAATGACGGGGATATGAGTATGGTTAACTCCACCCACTTTCCCGGGAATGTGGGAACTATACGGTTTTTTGGGGCCTTGTCAAATGTATTTTCAGAGAGCGGCAGGTGCCGAAAAAGCCCCTCGATCAGGTCTTTTTGGGGCTCAGGAAGGCAATCACCTTCGAAACGTCAAAGCCACCGCTCGCACAGCAGCCCTTATGCGGGGAAGTCTGGCCGGGGTGGCTCTTGCTCCAGAAATATTCATGGACACTGAAAAAAGCAATCTGCACAAAAGGCTCCAGCAGGGAAATAGCCAGGGCCACATGAAGGTCGCGCGTGACGACAAGGGCCACAAAAAAGGCGACCGTGACATGCATCAGGCCATAAGTCATTGTTTTAGCTACGATACGCATCAAAATATCCTTAAATTACTTCACGCCGTCGATCATGCCCTTTGGCACTTCGATCGCGAATTCGTCAGCGCCGATACGGCCGGCGAGCTGCGCTTCCGCCGATACAGAAAGCTTCTTGCCGATGATGACGTAAGAGTTGTTTTCGGTCTCAAACACAGCCGGGCAGCAGGAGGCTGAATGGCAGACAAATTCAGATGGGGTGACTTCCTTGAGCTTCATGATGCTTTGACCTTTCCATTAAAGTAGTTTTCAGAATTTAGCATATCAACGGCAAATGACAAGCCTTAATTCAGGGGCGTCTCGTATTCGAGCAAAAGCCTGCCCGCCCCGTCAGCCGCCGCATCGCTGATGCCCGCCAGATAGGCCGCCTCGTACTTGATATTGCGGTTAATAGCGCCGTAAACGGCAGGGCCTATGTAGTGTTCCTGCTCATTAAAGCCCGGATTTTCATTGGCTTTGCCGAAGCCGCTTTGAATCTCGAAACCCGGCTCAAAATGCATGTCATGCCTGTAGCGGCTGCTCCAATTGACGCTCCTGTCCGGGCCGCCGCCGGCATTGGGGCCGATTTCCTGCTCAATCCCGATATTGGCGCGGTGCAGGAACCTGCCCCATTCCTTTTCCAGCAGCAGCTTGGCCTCGATCGCATCCGGGGCATGGGAGGCAAACCCATGCACATAAGAAACGAGCGCCCCGGCATCCAGCCAGTATTCGCCCTGCTCGGAGAACTGGACGACATTCTCCCAGAGCATGTTGCTCATGACAAAACTCTCGTCCGGCTCTTTTTCAAACTCGCCGGTCAGTTCCGTCTTCCACCGGCTGTTGACGCCGTAAGCAACTTCCACTTCATGGGACTGAATGTTGTTTTTATCATGCTGCCCGTCAAAAGTCCGGCTGCCCGAGTATTCCAGCTCCAGCTCCCCCTCGTGAACGATGGGGGAATAAATCTTGTCCGCAGCCCGCGCCGGCCCCGGACTAACCAGCAGGCAGCCCAGCAGCACAGCGCCCGTCATCACCGCCCGCGCCGGTTTCCGGTCAGATTCCATCCAGGCAATGATGCCGAACAAGCCCGTCAGGGTCGCCACATAGAATATCCCCTGTATCAGGGTGGGATGGGCGCTGTAGCCGATCAGCCCGTGCAATACCTTGCCGGCAATGCCGGCATCGGAGATCAGCCACGAACTGTCCCACATCGGCAGGGAATAGCCTTCAAAATAACCGGCGGCGGACAAAAACACCGCGCCCTGCGCCGACAGCCCCGCGACCAGCAGGATCAGCAGGATATTGGTGACCTTGAACATGTACTGGGTGGACATTTTCAGGAGCCCGAAGTAAATCATGGCCCCCACCGTCACGCCGGACAGCGCCCCGGCCAGACTTCCGGCGGCAATCGAAAGAACGCCCTGCCCGGACAGGATCATGCCGTAAATGAACAGGACAATCTCGGAGGCCTCGCGCAGCACGGCCAGCCCGATCACCAGAGAAAGCGAATACAACGGCATGGTCCCCTGCGCCACATCATGCCCGACTTTTTTGATATGCGACGTCATGCTGCGGAAATGCTTGCGCATCCACAAGACCGTCCAGCCAATGACGAGGCTGGCGGCAAACAGGATAAAGGCATTCAGCAGTTCCTGCCCCAGCCCGGAGGCCAGACTGGAAATAGTTTCGGTGAAAAAAGCCACCAGGCCCGCCCCGGCGATGCCGCCCGCAAATCCGCCCGCAATCCACAGCATCCTTCCGCTCAAGCCGCGCGTGGCCGCCAGGATAATGCCTATAATCATCGCCATTTCCAGCGCTTCCCTAAACACGACGATCGCGGTAGATAACATTTCTTAACTCCTGCCTCGATGAGGTTACTTGACCTTGATAACGCCCTTGATCTTGGGATGAAAATCATCGAAGTAAGGATAGGTTCCCGGTTTCAGGGGGCCGATGAAAACAACGACCTGCCCGTTCGGCGCCACGATCTTTTCACGATTGAGCTCATAGCTCTCGAACTCGATCGGCGATGAATCAAGGTTTTTCACGACGAGTTTCACCTTCTGCCCCGCCGGGATTACCAGCTCCGCCGGAGAGAATTGATGATCCTTCATCGTGATGACGTTGGCCTCATCACCGGCATATGAAGAAGGCGCTGCGAGAAAAAAACCCGCGCACAACAAACCCGTCCATAAAAGATATTTTTTTGAGAGTTTCATCTACGGCGCCTTCCTGTAGAGAAAAAATGGTCGGAGTGCAGGGATTCGAACCCTGGGCCTCTAGCTCCCGAAGCTAGCACTCTACCAGGCTGAGCTACACTCCGATCGGTCGGAAACAAGGCGACCTTTTTATAACCTTTGGGGCATCCTGTCAATTAGGGAAATTTTAAGATAGGTATATCCGGCACTTAAAGGGGTGCACACCCTCAATAATCCCGCTCCACCGCGAAAACGATCAGGTCGGTCAGGTGCTGGCGCAGGGGATGGGCCGGCAGGGATTCCAGGGCCTTGATGCCCAGACCGGCATATTTCCGGGCTTCGGCCAGGGCGCTCTCCAGCGCGTTGTGCTTTTTGAGGATAGCGAAGGCTTCCTGCAAGTCGCCGTCTTTTTGCTGCAGCTCCGCCAGGCAGCGGCTCCAGAATTCCTTCTCGGCGCCATTGGCTTTGGCCAGGGCATGGATGACGGGAAGGGTCATTTTCCCTTCCTTGAAGTCGTCGCCGACAGACTTGCCGAGGCGCTTTTCGGAGGCGGCATAGTCCAGCACATCGTCCGAGATCTGGAAGGCGATGCCGAGATACATGCCGTAGTCGCGCATGGCTTTACATTCCGCAGGGGTTCTTTCGGCAACCACAGCGCCGACTTCGCAGGCCGCCGCGAACAGTTCAGCGGTTTTGGCGCGGATCACCCTGAAATACTGGTCTTCGGTCGTCTCGATATTATTGGCGATGGACAGCTGCAACACCTCGCCCTCGGCAATCACGGCCGAAGCGGTGGAAAGGATGCGCAGCACGTCCAGCGAGCCGTCCTCGACCATCAGCTGGAAGGAACGGCTGAACAGGAAATCCCCGACCAGCACGGCGGCTTCGTTGCCGAACAGCGCGTTGGCGGAAGACTTGCCGCGCCTTTGATCGCTGTCGTCCACCACATCGTCGTGCAGCAGCGTGGCGGTGTGGATGAACTCGACGCAGGCGGAAAGCTTGTGCTGGCGCTTGCCCTGATAACCGAAGAGCGCCGCCGAGGCGAGCGTCAGCAGCGGGCGGATGCGCTTGCCCCCCGCCGCGATCAGGTGTCCGGCCAGTTGCGGGATCAAAGGCACTTCAGACTGCATCCGTTGCAGGATCAGCGCGTTGACGTCCGCAAGATCGTCCTTGAGGATGACCGACAGCTTGTCCAAGGGGTTTTCAAGGACGGAGGGCTGCGTTTTGCTGGAGGCGGATGATTTCATGTTCTTCAAGGCGCGGGCGGCTTGTTTTCTTTTGGTTTGTCGGCCTCGGGCGGCGGCGGAAGCGCCCCGGCGGCCTTCAGCATTGCCGCGATGTCCTTGAAACCGACCATCTCGGCGATCATCAGCGCGGTATTGCCGCGCACGTTCTTTTCATCGACCTTCGCGCCTTTGTCGATCAGGAATTTCACCACGTCCGCATGGCCGCGCAGCGCCGCCACGGTCAGGGCCGTCCGGCCCGCGTCGTCCATGGCGTTGATGTCAAGGCCGCCGTCCAGCAGCGCCTGCATCGCCTTGATGTCGCCCTTTTGCGCGGCATCCGTCAGCGGCCTGGTCTCGGCGGCCTTCGCCCTTTTAATGGAGGCAAAGATATATTCATGGGCCGCATCGACGTCTTTCCATCCCGACACTTTCGAGTTGCGCCCCTGATGGCCTTCGAGATCTTTATAATGCGCGAAGAAATGCTCGATCTTCTGCCTTTCCGCTTCGGGAATGTCGCTCAGTTTCTGGATATGCTTGAAAGCCGAGGTCAGGCGGTCGGCGGGAACGGCGATGATTTTGACATCATGCCCCTTCTCGTCATCCATGATGAGGACGCCCACCGGGCGCACGGCCATGACCGTGCCGATCTGGATCGGGTCGCACAACACAAGCACATCCAGCGGATCGCCGTCTTCCGACAGCGTCTGGGGGATGCAGCCGTAATTGACGGGATAGTTCATGGAGGAATCGCGCAGGCGGTCCACGATCAGGGCGCCGCTGTGACGGTCGAATTCATACTTGATGCTGCCGCCGCCCTTGGCGATCTCGATCAGGGCGTTGATATCCGTGGGAACCGTGCGTCCAGTCGGTAATGCCTTGTAATTCATCAGCGCCATCCCTTTTATATCTTAAAAATATAAGGTACATTTAAACCATCCTATATGGTATGTAAAGCAGGCAGTTTTATGAACAAACACGACAACCTTGAAATCATCGAAACCACCCTGCTGCGCGGGCGGGTCAAGCTGCTCCAGCCGAAGGTCGGGTTTCATGCCTCGATCGATACGGTATTCCTGGCCGCTGCCGTGGCCGTCAAAGACCGCTTTAAAGTGCTGGATGTCGGCTGCGGCGTCGGTTCGGCCGGTTTATGCGTTATCTCAAGAAACAAAAATATCTCCATGACAGGAATAGATATTCAGCGCGAGCTGGCCGATATCGCCAGCCAGAACGCGGCGCTGAACGGTGTCAGTGACCAGTGCCGCTTTTTTCAGGGCGATATCCAGAGCGAGAAGATCATTCCGGATAATGAGTTCAATGCCGTCATCATGAACCCCCCTTATCTGGAGGGCGGGACGCATACCCCCTCCCCGGAAAAGATCAAGGCCACCTCCCACGGCGAGGGCATCTCCAGCGCTACCCTGGAAGACTGGGTGAAATACGCCCACCGCAAGCTGAAACAGGGCGGCTCGCTCACCCTGATCCACCGCGCCGACCGTCTGGACGACGTGATTGCCGTTTTGGTGAAAAAACGCTGGTTCGGCAGCCTGATCGTCTATCCGCTCTGGTCGCACGCCGGGGAAGACGCCAAACGCGTCATCATCAGTGCCCGCAAGGAACGCTATGCGCCGCTGGTGCTGAAGCCGGGCATGGTGATCCACCAGCCCGACGGCCAATACACCGCCGAAGCCGACATGATCCTCAGCGAAGCGGCAGGGATTGTTTTACGGGAGTAAAGATCAATCCAAAAACCGAAACGTCAGCCCCTTCAGGTAGCTCGTCTCCGGCAGCAGCGGGTGGACGGGGTGGTCGGGGGCGGCGCCGGAGGTTTTGACGAGCTGGAAGGCGCGGCCCGACTTGCTCATCCCCTCGGTCACGGCATCAGACAATTCATTCACGCCGGCGTGGGAGGAACAGGAGGCGAAGTAGAGAAAGCCGTTCTTGGCCACCAGCGGTTCCGCCAGTTTGGCCAGCTTCATGTAGCCCTTCAGCCCGACGGCCATATCCTTGCGTGATTTGATGAAGGCCGGAGGATCCACCACCACAACATTGTATTTCTTGCCGGTCTTGGCCAGCTTCTCCATCACGTCGAAAGCCTTGCCTTCAATCATCTGGCATTTCTTTTCAACACCATTCAGGGCTGCGTTCTTTTTGACCATCTCCAGCGCCGGGGCGGAGCTATCGACAAAAGTGACGTTGGCAGCGCCCGTCTGCGCGGCAGTGATGCCAAACCCGCCGGTATGGCAGAACACATCCAGCATGGTGCCGCCCTTGGCCAAGTCCGCCACCCAGGCGCGGTTTTCGCGCTGGTCGAAGAACCAGCCGGTCTTCTGGCCTTCCACGACATCGACATGGAATTGCGTTTCATTCTCAACGATGGTGACGCCGCCCGCCGGCATGCTGCCGGAGGCCACGCGGACGGACTGCTCAAGCCCTTCCATCTCCCGCGCCGCCGTGTCGTTTTTCAAGACGATAGCCTGCGGCTTGACGAGCGTCTTCAGTGCCGCCTCGATATGCGGCCAGAGAGATTCCATCCCCGCCGTGTTCACCTGACAGGCCACCACATCGCCGTAGCGGTCGATAATCAAACCCGGCAGACCGTCGCTTTCGGCATGGACCAGGCGGTAAAACGGCTGGCTATACAATTTCTCCCGCAGGCGCAGGGCGTTCTCGATCTGGTGAAAGACAAAATCTTTCCCGACAGCCTGATCCGGCTTCCAGCTCAGCACCCTGCCCACCAGTTGCGGCTTGGGGTTGAAAAACCCGCGCGCGACAAAATCTCCCTTATCGCGCACAAAATTAACCATCTGGCCGGGCGTGAGCGCAACGGCATCCTTGCCGCTGATGACTTCGGAACGGAACACCCACGGATAGCCGAGTTTCAGGCGGCGGACGGAGCGTTCATCAATGCGGAGAGCGGGTAAATTTGTCATTTTTTCTTCTTCTGTTTGTAGCCGTGTGGGGCTAACATATACGAACAGCCCCGTTTATCAAGAGGTTTGCCATGTTCTTTCCCATCCTGAAGATAGCTATTTCCGCCTGCGTGATCTCCTTTGCCTCCTGGCTTTCCGGCAAAAAGCCGGAACTGGCGGGATTCATCATCGCCCTGCCGCTCGGCACCATGCTGGTATTGCTGTTTTCCTATGGCGAGTATCACGACCCGGCCGCCAGCATCCGCTTCGCCAAGAGCATCCTCGCGGCGGTGCCGATGTCGCTGCTGTTTTTCGTGCCGTTCCTGATCGCCGACCGGCTGCCTTTCGGCTTCTGGGGGATCTATGCGGCGGGGTTTGCCCTGCTGGTGATCGGCTATTTCGCCCACACCTTCATCATGAAGCAGTTCTGATGCAATACCAGGACCGCCTCGATTATATCCGGCACCTGTTCGCGCCCGAGACGCCGCAGCTGAAAGCCGTGCGCGAAAGCACCACCGACAAGAACGACCAGATCAGCATCCATCCCGAGGAAGGCAAGCTGCTGCAACTGCTGATAAAGCTGGCCGGCGTCAGGACCGTGGTCGAGATCGGCACGCTCTCCGGCTATTCGGCGCTGTGGATGGCGGAGGCCCTGCCCGCTGATGGCCATGTCTATACTTGTGAGAAGGACGCAACCCGCGCCGCGCGCGCCGCGACGAACCTGAAACACCATCCTAAAATCACCCTGATGACCGGCGACGCCCTGGAGAGCCTCCGCTCCCTGGAATCGAAATCCCCCTTTGACATGATTTTTATCGACGCGGACAAGCTGCATTACCTGCATTATCTCGACTGGGCGGAGAAACATATCCGCAAGGGCGGGCTGATCGTCGGGGACAATACGCTGCTCTTTGACGCCGTGTGGCGCGAGGCGCTGCCCGATCGCGTCCGCCAGACGGCGCTGCAGGCGATGCGCGCATTCAACCAACGGCTGGCCGATCCGCAGAAATACACCGGCATCCTGCTGCCGACGGCGGAAGGCATGACAATCGCGCTGAAGAATTTCTGATTATGCCCCCGCCAACTCCGGCATGCTGGTGGCAACCGCCTTGCGCAGCACCGCCGCCAGGGCGCCGACATCCCCCCGGCTGCCCACCCATACCCGGACCGGCGTCATCCCCACGCGCTCGTACTCGGCCTGCAGGATCGTCTCCAGAATATCGCCCTTGCCGGTTTTGATGTCGAGCAGCTTCAGCTTGAAGCGGCTCTTGTTGATGACGGCGGCAACAATGGCGTCTTTCAGGCCCAGAGCGATGGATTCCGCGTCCTGGGCCGAAGTTCCCGGAAGCTGATAAGCATCCCCGTCTGCCTTGCCCGGCTGCACGATTTCCAGGATCCCCGCGCGCAGCATGCGACATTCCGGCACCCCGGAGATATTGACGACCGGCGGCGCCGCGGGTTTGGCCACGGCGGGCGCCGCGGATTTTTCGGCGGCCTGAAGGTCAATCGTCTTGCCGGCGCCCTGCCCCAGCTTGTCAAGATTGTCGGCGGCATAGCGCAGGGCATTGTCCAAACTCGCCCCCTCCGCCTTGAACAGGTCCTGCACCCCGTACAGCCCCATCAGGGAGTCAGAAACCTGGTCCGAGCCCAGCAGCTTTAAAAACTTCTCAAGAAGATTTTTGTCCATAAAAATTTCCTCACCCTACATATCAGACAATAAATCCGGCTTCTGCGGCCGGTACTGAACGCCATAAATTTCTTCATACGCAAAAATTTCCTTGTTCAGGGCGGCCTGCCGGGCAATCGCCGGCTTGATCCTGGCGGCTTCCGGCGCATCCTTCCTGATCTCGCCCCTGCGGATTTTTTCCTGGAGCTGACCGATGATAAAACGCAGGTTCAATGTCTCAAGATACGCCGCCGCAGCCTCCATGGAGTGCACGATGCGGTCCTGCCGCCCTCCCCCCGTGCCCGTGAAGCTGAAAATAATGTTTTTGTGGCCTCCGCGGTGCATGATCCCGCAGCGCATGGAGCTTACATTATCCGTGAAAGTGGCCGCTACATTGGAAGAATGGTTGATGCTCGTTGCACGGCCGATCTGCTTCAGGGCGCTTTCCGTCACTTCCATTGCGGCATCATAATTGTCAATGGTCAGCAGCGCGCATTTTTCAACGACATCGATAAACGGCGATTTGATCGTCTTGAAAACCGGCTTGCCATCCAGATAGATGGCCGCCCAGATATCGCGGTTATGTTCTTTCTCGTAGGCAGACAGCGCGGCATCCCACAGCTTGCCCCAGTTAAAAGCCCTGCCCCGCGTGGAAAACGGGCCATTCTGGCCGTAGTTGGCCAATATTTTTCCGGTCAGCCGCAGTGTCGAATGCATGTTCTGCGCCCGAATGACGATATTTTCGACAGCGTCCGGCTTTCCCAGACGTAAAAAAATCCTGTTGCTGCGGATGACAACCGGCTCTTTTACAGCATCGGCATCCCCATCATAGACACCTTCCATGAAGATGATCTTTTCCCGGACCAGCGATGCGTTAAATTCTTCCATGATACCTCAAGATGCCATGAGCATGGGCTCTGTGCCGCTTCTGAGCACAGCCCCCGTGGCCGCTTTCCTGGTTGTCTGTTTCAGGGAGTCATACACTGACTCTTTCTGATCGATCCGGATTGCCCTGACGCCTTCATTCTCCAGCCTGTCCAGCATGTCGATGATTTCATACATGCAGGCCAGGTCTGCCTGCGCGTCGAAAGAAAGGCGGTGATTCTGATTGGCCGATACCAGATTAAACTTTTTGCCCATGCGTCCTGCCGCCTCCAGTGCGCATTTGCGGCGACCCTCCGGATAATCATCCAGCTTGCGGCCGCGATAACCTTCTGCGACCTGGTCTCGCAAAATCGAGATACCGTCAAGGGCGCTGGAGATGGTTTCATAATTGAAAATGGCGCTGACCGGAAAATGGGCCGGCAGAAGCCCGGATGTGCTCACTCCCATAATCATGCTCATAATCAGGCTGCCCGTCAGCCCCATATCGCCGAGCGGGTCGGCTTTGGCGGCGCGAATGAAGGCCGCGCCAACCCCTTTGCTCTCCAATGAATGCTGCACGCCTGAGAGACGGCTCAGGGCCTGACCGCGCAGGGCATCCAGCGAAGCTGTGGCCGCCTGATAATCATGCCCCGCATGGCTTAACTTCGATTCCATATTGACCCCCAATATTTCCCCTAAGCACTTTCCTCAACTCAAAGGGTATGCTTCACCTATGAAAAAGAAGTTAATAAGGAAATTTATAATCCTAACGCTTCCTTAATAAGGAATTGATTTACGTATAAAGATGTTTAAAATCAGGGTGCTAGAAGGAGCGCTGTTATTGAAAAAAACTGCAAAAATGACCGGGAAAATGAATGCGCGCAGCACGCTTGATGCTGCGGAAGTGCAGCAATTCAACGCCCTGGCATCGCAGTGGTGGGACGAGTCGGGACCGCTCAAGCCGCTGCACCAGCTCAACCCGGCGCGTATGGGCTATATCAAGGCGCAGATCTGCACCCACTTCGGGCGCGACGCGGAAAAATTCACCTCCCTCGCCGGCCTCCGCATTGCCGACATCGGCTGCGGCGGCGGCTTGGTGACGGAACCGCTCTGCCGCCTCGGCGCCGATGTCACTGGCGTCGATGCAGGGGAAGAAAACATCAAAATCGCGCGCCAGCATGCCGCGCAACAGGGGCTGGAAATCGACTACAAGGCAACAACCGTTGAAAAACTGGCCGCGCAGGCCGGAGGAAAATTCGATGTCGTGACCGCGCTGGAGATCATCGAGCATGTCGCCGACCCCGAGCTATTCCTCTCCTCCTGCTGCAAGCTGCTCAGGAAAAACGGGCTGCTGATCCTCTCCACGCTTAACCGCACGCCGAAGTCGTTTGCGCTGGGCATCGTCGCGGCGGAATACATCCTGCGCTGGCTGCCCGCCGGGACGCATGACTGGAAAAAATTCATGAAACCCTCGGAAATCGCCCACCCGCTCAAGCAGCAAGGGCTGGAGGTCACGGACATCAGCGGGCTGGTCTATAACCCGCTCAAACGCCAATTCAGCATCAGCAAGACGGATATTGCCGTGAATTACTTCCTGACATCGGCCAGAAAGCACTGATATTTCAGGGAAAAATCACGCTATAGGGCCGCTTGGAATTTATTTGACATAGTTATGGTTATTCCGTAATATGGCTCAGATTTTAGGAGGAGCCGGCCCCATGGCGGATACACGCCTGATCAATGCCATCCACGCGCGCGACGCAGCAGCCATCGATAGGCTGCTCGAGCAAGCCGTCGATCTGGAAGTAAAGGACAGCGATGGCAAAACAGCGCTGATTCTGGCCGCCTACAACCGCCTTGAAACCACCGTGCAAGACCTGGTCGACAATGACGCCGACCTGAATGCACAGGACAAGAACGGCTACACCGCGCTGATGCATGCGACAAGTCTCGGCTTCACGGAGATTGCGCGCCTGCTGATTGACGCCGGCGCCAAGGTCAATCTCAGGAACAACTACGGCTCGTCCACCCTGGATTATGCCGAAAGCAGCGGGCAGGAGAGCATCCTCAAGCTGCTGGTCAAGAACGATGCCGAGCTTGAGCGCAAGGGCTCCGACGGCGAAACCCTCCTGATCCGCTC
>JAIOQI010000049.1 GCA_021413445.1 Alphaproteobacteria bacterium
GGCATTTACGCGGGGAGAAGGACGCTGTATAGTCATCTTTCATTGTCATCCCGAGCGTATGCGAGGGATCTTCTTCGGTTCAGCCATAACAAGATCCCTCGTCGCTGCGATCCGCCGGGATGACAAAAATGCTTAAAATATTGAGGACACCTCATGAACTTCCTTACCAAAAAATCCGCCAAGTCCATCCCCATCACCCCCGTCAACAGCGATGCGCTGAAAGGCTGGCTGAAGAAGCAGGACAAAGCGACGCAAGGCTGGGCCGCGGCCTCCGGCTTTACCGGCGCGGCGGGCTCGATGCTCGCCCTGCCCGGCAAAACCGGCGCGGTGGAACGCGTGCTCTATGGCGTTGCAGATGATAACAGCCTTTACGCCTACGCCGACCTTCCGGCCAAGCTGCCCGCCAACAAGGCCGGCTATTACATCGACCAAAAAATGGACGCCGCCCGCGCCACACAGGCGGCACTCGGCTGGGCGCTCGGCAGCTATCATTTCGGCCAATACAAATCCGGCAAGAAAAAGGAATTCGCCGAGTTGGTCCTGCCGGAAAATGCCGATAAAAAAGCGCTGCAAGCAACAGCCGAAGCGGTCTTCCTGGTGCGCGACATGGTGAACATTCCCGCCAACGACCTCGGCCCGGAAGAGCTGGCCAACGCGGCAAAGAACCTGTTCAAAGGCCTTAAAAAGGCCAGCATCAAAATCATCGTCGGCGAAGACCTGCTCAAACAGAATTATCCCGCAGTTTACGCCGTCGGCAAAGGCAGCCCGCGCCAGCCGCGCTTCATCGACATCAGCTGGGGCGACAAAAAGCACCCGCTGGTGACCTTGATCGGCAAGGGCGTATGCTTCGACACCGGCGGGCTGAACCTGAAACCCGGCAGCGCCATGGCGCTGATGAAAAAAGACATGGGCGGCGCGGCGCATGTGCTGGGGCTTGCCCACATGATCGTGTCGCAAAACCTGCCCGTCCGCCTGCGGGTGCTGATCCCCGCCGTCGAGAACTCCACCGGCGGCAACAGCTACCGGCCCAGCGACATCATCAAGACCCGCAAGGGCATTTCCGTGGAAGTCGGCGATACGGACGCGGAGGGCCGCATCATCCTCGCCGACGCCCTCGCCGAAGCTTCCGCCGGCAAGCCCGCCCTGATGATCGACTTTGCGACCCTGACCGGCGCGGCGCGTGTCGCGCTCGGCCCCGATCTTCCCGCCCTGTTCAGCAACGACGACAAGATCGCCGCCGCCCTGCTCGAGTCCGCAAAAGAAACCGAAGACCCGCTATGGCGCCTGCCGCTATGGCAGCCCTACAAGGACATGCTCAGCAGCAAGGTCGCTGACACCAACAACATCAGCGGCGGCGGCCATGCGGGCGCGATCACCGCGGCGCTGTTTCTGGAGAAGTTCGTCGATAAGGGCATCCCCTGGGTGCATATCGACACCTTTGCCTGGAACCCCTCCTCCAAGCCCGGCCGTCCCGAAGGCGGCGAGGCTCTCGGCATGCGCGCCTGCTATGATTTGATTAAGAAGCGTTTTAGTAAAGGCAAGCCTTGATTAAGCATCAAATTATTTCCCCGGTTGTTGACGTTCGCGGCGCCCCCGATCATACCGCCCTGCGCGGCAAGTTCGAGACGCAGCTGGTTTTCGGCGAGATTTTTATTGTCGAAGAAGAAAGCAACGGCTGGTGCAAGGGTGCCTGCGCCCATGACGGCTATGCCGGCTACGTCGAGAGCAGGCACCTGACGAATGTGGTAACGCCGCCCACGCACATCGTCACCGCCGCCAGAAGCCATACCTACCGCGATACGACGATCAAGTCCCCGCTGATCGAAGCCCTCAGCTTCGGCAGCCTGGTCACGGTGACAACGCACGATAAAGACTTCGCGCAAATCGACAACGGTGCATGGATTTATCAAAAGCATATCGCGGCCATCAACAGCTTTGACGAAGACCCCGTTACCACGGCCAAAAAGTTTCTCGAGACCCCTTATTACTGGGGCGGGCGGAGCGGCTTTGGCATCGATTGTTCCGGGCTGGTGCAGGTCGCCCTCGCCCGCGCCGGGGTCAAAGCCCCGCGCGATACGGAGGTGCAGGAAACCGCCCTCGGCACGGACGCTGACACCCATCGGGCAGGCGATATCATTTTCTTTCCCGGGCACGTCGGCATCATGGCAGACGACCACAACCTCATCCACGCCAATGCTTTTCACATGAAGGTGACCATCGAACCGCTGAGCACCGTGACCGGGCGCAGCAAGGGAATCACCTCTATCCGGCGGCTTTAAGGTTGGTTTTTACTCTACCCTAACCTACTGTTTTAATAGAGTTATTTATAATATGGTAAATAATTAGGACTGCGTTAATCTTTATATGATAAAAATAAAGGATAAAGTTATTTAAAACTTTATCCTTATGCAATCTTTTATTCAGGGAGGAAATAGATGAAAAAACTTTATCTCGCTATTTTAGGCTTAAGCTGCGGATTGATCATGGGGGGATACGGCGCGCCGGCCTTTGCTCTTCCTAGCCAGTGCACTACCTTCTGCGTATGCGACACGACGGTGGACCCTCATGTGTGCAAAAAAGGGATAGGAGTAGCACCAGGCATGAACCGTGCAACAGCCGCCAATCCCGCAGCGAACCCGATTGTTCCGCCCACCCTGAGTAAAGTAGGGCCATTGACACCGACGCTGGAAAGCGATGTTAACACCATTATCGCCAGAGAACTTCCTGGGGGAGAGTCTCCAAGCGCAGCGGCAAATCGTAAGAAGAAGTGCGAAGCTCCTCCCCCCGAAGGCATGGGCGGAACCTGGGTCGGCGGTACCTTGATTGTCGGGCAGCAGGCTAACAACAACCTTGGGGGAATTCAGTATATCCCCGGACACTGCAACGCCGCCGCTGCTACCACGCCTCAATAATATTGGCGATCATTCTGAAACTAAAAACAGCCCCTACCATTAATTTGGCGGGGGCTGTTTTCTTTTATGCCGCCGCGCCCTTGGCTTTGCCTTCTTTGGCTTTTTTTGCAGACGGGCTGATGACCAGCCCTGCCTTGCCTGCGGTGACCTCGACACGGCTGTCGTCCAGCACCTTGCCGTCGATAATCAGGTTGGCGAGCTGGTTTTGCAGCTCCTTCTGGAACACGCGCTTCAGGGGCCGCGCGCCATAGGCCGGGTCGTAGCCGGTCTCGGCCAGGTATTCCTTGGCCTTGCCATCCAGTTCGATCTGGATGTTGCGGTCGGCGAGCATCTTCTGCAGCCCGCCAAGCTGGATATCGACAATGGTCATCATCATCTCGCGGCTGAGGCGGCGGAAGAGCAGGATTTCGTCGATGCGGTTGAGGAATTCCGGACGGAACGCCTTGCGCACCACGTCCATGACCTTGTCGCGCACCTTATCGACGCTCTCGCCCTCTTTCTGCTCGACCAGGTATTCGGAGCCGAGGTTGGAGGTCATGATAATGACGGTATTGGAGAAGTTCACCACGCGGCCATGCCCGTCCGTCAGGCGGCCGTCATCGAACACCTGCAGCAGGATATTGAATACGTCCGGATGCGCTTTTTCGACTTCGTCAAACAGGATGACCTGATACGGGCGGCGGCGCACCGCTTCGGTCAGCGACCCGCCTTCCTCGTACCCGACATAACCGGGAGGCGCGCCGATCATCCGCGCCACGGAATGCTTTTCCATGTATTCCGACATATCGATGCGCAGCATGGCGGCTTCGTCGTCGAACAGGAATTCGGCCAGCGCCTTGGCCAGTTCCGTCTTGCCAACGCCCGTGGGCCCGAGGAACAGGAACGTGCCAATCGGCTGGTTCTTGCGCTGCAGCCCCGCGCGCGCGCGGCGCACGGCATTCGCGACGGCGGCAACCGCCTCTTCCTGCCCGATGACGCGCTGGCGCAGGTGTTCTTCCATTTTCAACAGGCGCGAGCGGTCGCCCTGCATCATCTTGTCGACGGGGATGCCCGTCCAGCGGCTCACCACTTCGGCGATGTCGCTGTCGCGCACTTCTTCGTTGATCATGGCTGCGCCCGCCGCCTTCACCACTTCGGCAAGCTTCGCTTCAAGCTGCGGGATTACGGAATAAGTCAGTTCGCCCGCGCGTGTCCAGTTGCCGCTGCGGTGCATCTGGTCAAGCTCGATGCGCGCCTTTTCGAGGTCTTCCTGTATCTTCTGGCCGGAGGACAGCTTTTCCTTTTCTGCCTTCCAGCGCGAGGTGATTTCGGCCGATTTCTGCTCGAGGTCTTTCAAATCTTCGTCAAGCGTTGAAAGGCGGTCCTTGGTCGCCTTGTCGGCGGTTTCCTTTTTCAGCGCCTCGCGCTCGATCTTGAGCTGGATGATGCGGCGGTCCATCTCGTCAAGCTCTTCGGGCTTGGAATCCACCTCCATCCGCAGCCGCGCAGAGGCTTCGTCGATAAGGTCAATCGCCTTGTCGGGCAGGAAGCGGTCGGAGATATAGCGGCTGGAAAGCGTCGCCGCCGCCACGATGGCGCTGTCGGTGATGCGCACGCCATGGTGCATTTCGTATTTTTCTTTAAGCCCGCGCAGGATGGAAATCGTATCTTCCACCGTCGGTTCCTTCACGAACACGGGCTGGAAGCGGCGCTCGAGCGCGGCGTCTTTCTCGATATGCTTGCGGTATTCGTCGAGCGTGGTCGCGCCCACCATATGCAGCTCGCCGCGCGCCAATGCCGGTTTCAGCATGTTGCCCGCATCCATCGCGCCTTCGGCCTTGCCGGCGCCGACGAGCGTGTGCATCTCGTCGATGAAGAGGATGATGCCGCCTTCCGCCGCCGTCACTTCGGTCAAGACGGCCTTCAAGCGTTCTTCGAATTCGCCG
>JAIOQI010000032.1 GCA_021413445.1 Alphaproteobacteria bacterium
GACCCGATGGCGCGCATTTTTTGCTCCGGCATGAACGAATGGAAACTGACCGCGGAGGCGGGGGGCGGCTTTGACGGTAATTTGCGCGCCAGCCTGCAGCAACGCATCGACCGCGCCATGGCGACCTCCATCAACCGCGAAGTCAATATGCTCGAAAGATACATGACCTTCCTGGGAACGGTGGGGTCCACGGCCCCCTTTATCGGCCTGTTCGGCACGGTGTGGGGGATCATGAACAGCTTTGCGGCCATCGCCGGCGCGCAGAACACCAGCCTGGCCGTTGTCGCGCCGGGCATCGCGGAGGCTTTGTTCGCCACCGCCCTCGGCCTTGTCGCGGCCATTCCGGCGGTGGTGGCCTACAATAAATTCTCGACCGACCTGGGGCGTTACGGCGACCGGCTGGAGGCCTTCTCGGCGGAATTCAGCTCGATTTTGAGCCGCCATTTCGAGCAACAGGGAAAACACTGATGGGCGCTAAACTGGGCAGAGGAGGAGGCACGCGCGGCCGCCGCCGCGCGCACACGGTGATGGCGGATATCAACGTCACGCCGATGGTGGACGTGATGCTGGTGCTCCTCGTCATTTTCATGATTACCGCGCCGCTGCTGACGGCGGGGGTGGCGGTGAACTTGCCGAAGACGCAGGCCAAGGCCATAGGCCAGCAGGACAATTCCCCCATTGAAATCACGGTCGATGCCAAAGGCGATATTTTCATGGGCAAAACCGCCGTCAAGGTGGAGCGCCTGAAGGGGATTTTGTCGGCGATTTCCCATGAGAACGTGGAACGCCGTGTTTATATCAGGGCCGACAGCCGGCTTTCCTACGGCCAGGTGATGGGAGTCATGGCGGCCGTCAGTTCTTCAGGATTCACCAAGATCGCCCTCATCACCGACCCGACGATGGCGCAGGGCCAGTAAAGCAGGATAAGAAATGCGGCGCAGCTCAATCATCTTTTCCGCTGCTTTTCACGTGACGGTGATTATCCTCGCCACCGTGGGCCTGCCGTTTTTGGTCCGGCATGAGTTTGTCATTCCGCCGCCGATTGTTGTCGATTTCGTCGAGATATCGAAAGTGACGGAGACCAATAAGATCGCGCCGCAGCCGCAGCCGGCCCCCCCCAAGCCGGAGGAAAAGCCGCCTGCCGCCGCGCAGAATACGGCGAATGACGCCGTCGCCCCCGTGCCGAAGGACACCATCAAGCAGGAAGATAAAAAAGAGGTGAAGAAAACGGCCAAAGCCGCAGCCGAGATTGACAAAAATGCGCCGCCGGATAAAACCAAAAAATCTAAAAAAGAGGAGGCCAAAAAAGAACCCTCCAAGGATTTTTCGTCGGTATTGAAAAACCTTCTCGATGCCAAGGATAAACCGGCTACCAAAGGGGAGAAGGCCGGGGAGCAGCCGTCCCTTGCCCAAAATGCCCCCTTGGGGGAAAAGATGACGATCAGCGAGGAGGACGCCCTGCGGACGCAGCTGGAAAAATGCTGGAACGTGCCCTTCGGCGCGAAGGACGCCGAGAATATGTCCGTCGATATTTTTATGGTTATTAACGCTGACCGTACACTCCGGGAGGCGCGGGTTGTTGACCAGACGCGCTACAATTCCGACAGTTTCTACAGGGCGGCGGCGGACAGCGCGCTGCGGGCGGTGCGGAATCCTTTATGCTCGCCTTTTGAGCTGCCGCCTGATAAATATGATATCTGGAATAAAGTGACCGTTACATTCAACCCGAAGGATATGTTCTGATGAGAATCCAAAATATCTTGTTGGTGATTTTCGCCGTTATTTTCATGCTGGCCGGCGCTGCGGCCCCGGCCCGGGCCGATCTCAAGATCGACGTGACGCGCGGGCAGGTCAACCCGCTGCCGATCGCCATTCAGGACTTCTCCGGCACGACGGGGGCGGGCGATGACCTTGGCCGCAACATGGTCCAGGTCATCACCGACAACCTGAACCGTTCCGGCTTGTTCCGCACGCTGGACCCGGGCTCGTTCATTCAGGACGCGGGCGCGGCGCAAAAGGGGCCCAATTTCGGCGAATGGCGGGCGATCAACGCGCAGGCGCTGGTCACGGGCACCTTGAGCAAAACCGGGGACGGGCGCACCCGCGTCGAATTTCGCTTGTGGGATGTGGCCGCCGAACAGCAGATGATCGGCATGGCCTACATGACGACGCCCACCAACTGGCGGCGCATCGCGCATATCATTTCGGATGCGATTTACAAGCGCATTACCGGCGAAGAAGGCTATTTTGACAGCCGCATCGTCTATGTCTCCGAAACCGGCAGCGCCACGGCGCGGGTCAAGCGTCTGGCCATCATGGACCAGGACGGCCAGAACCACCGTTTCCTGACCAACGGCAAGGACCTCGTGCTGACGCCGCGTTTTTCCCCGACCATGCAGCAGATCACCTACATGGCTTATTACAACAACAAGCCGCGCGTGTATATCTATGACATCGACACCGGAAACCAGCGGGTACTGGGCGACTTTCCGGGCATGACCTTCGCGCCGCGTTTTTCCCCCGACGGCAACAAGGTCATCATGAGCCTGAGCAAGAACGGCAACAGCGACATCTATACGCTGGACCTGCGCAGCCGCAGCGTGGCGCAACTGACCAAGGATAACTCGATCAGCACCGGCCCGTCCTATTCTCCGGACGGGAAATTCGTCGCCTTTGAATCCGACCGCAGCGGGTCGCAGCAGATCTATGTCATGAACTCTGACGGCAGCAATACGCACCGCATCACCTTCGGCGACGGCAAATATGCGAGCCCCGTGTGGTCGCCGCGCGGCGACCTGATTATCAGGGGCAGTTCTATATCGGCGTCATCCATCCCGACGGCAGCGGCGAGCGCCTGATTACCCACGCCTATCACGTCGAGGGGCCGACCTGGTCGCCGAATGGCCGCGTGCTGAGCTACTTCAAGGAGGTGCCGACGGGCGCCCGTAAAACCAGCCGCCTGGCGCAGCTTTTCACCATTGACCTGACGGGCTTCAACGAGACAAGGGTGCCGACCCCGCTCGACGCCTCCGACCCGGCCTGGTCGCCGCTGAATAAGTGATCATACACACCGTCATCCCTGCGAAAGCAGGGACCCAGTCGGGTCTTTTCTGCGGCAACATAAAACGCCAACTGGGTCCCTGCTTTCGCAGGGATGACGAGGTTTTTTCTCACATATTTCTAATTTAAATCAGATACTTATATAATATCCCATAAATATTTATTGACATAATGTAGATTCTCCATCATTGTGTCTTCTGTTCACAAATGAAGGAGAACTTCATGTCCAATTTAAAACGATTATTTTGCAAGGCGGCAATTGTTGCGACCCTTGCTGGTACGGCCACCGTTGATGGCGTGTTGCTGAATAGTGGCATCGGTGTGGATGCAGATTGCGCATTTGCCGCTACAGTTTTAGGGGTGGAAATATCGGCATTTTTTGCTCTGTGCATGCCTTCTAAAGAAAAAGCAGCGCTGAAATCAAACAAGCCTAAATCGCTGAAGATTTGATATAAAAAAGCACGCCTCTCGTTTCAATCCTTAGCGCTTTTTACTGCGTATTGAGAAAACTCCCGCATCACGCGCTCATACACGCCGCGCTTGAAGGGGACGACGTAGCTCATCAGCGCGCTGAGCGGCACCCATTTCCAGCGGCTGAACTCGGGTTCGGTATGGGCTTCCAGGTTGATCTCGCTGTCCTGCCCGAGGAACCGCAAGGCGATCCATTTTTGCCGCTGGCCGCGGTATTTGCCGTCGAAGAGTTTCTGGGCGGTATGGGCGGGAAAGTCGTAACAGAGCCATTCGTCCACCATGCCGATGATCTGGGCATTGCGCGTGCCGATCTCCTCTTCCATTTCGCGGAAGACGGCGACTTCCAGCTCTTCACCATCGTCAATGCCGCCCTGGGGCATTTGCCAGGAGCCGATGCTGCCGATCCGTTCGGCCAGCAGCACGCAGCCTTCGTGATTGAAAATGACCATCCCGACGCTGGAGCGATAGGCCTGATCATAGTTGCTTTGATGTTTACTTTGAGGCGGGGGTTGGTTTTTCGTCATGATGCTGTTTATTTTCCCATACTGCCGCTAAAGGAGCAAGTCTAATACCGCTTTTGCCAAGTTCGCCGGACCACGATTTTATTACATTAAGCGTGAGGGGATATGGTTCGGCGATTCCGATGGCATAGCCGCGTTCCCGGGCAATAGCCTCCAGCTTGGCCAATTGCCCGCGGATAGCGTTTTCGGCCGTATCCTGGTCGATTTGCAGATCGACCGCCATATAGGGGAGTCCGGCCTGGGCGGCGATGGCGCGGGCTTCCGATTTTTCCGTCGCGGGGGTTTCTATGAACATAGAGCCGTTCTTCTGGAGGGCGTCAAAGACGGGCGTCAGCCTTTTTTTATCCGTCAGGAAACGCGATCCCAGAAAATTAATCACGCCGACAGTGCCTTTGCCGTGGCTTAAGACCCAGTTCAGATTGTCGTTGTTATCCTTATCGCTGAGGCGCGACGACACCGCCCTCGGCCCCGGATCGTCCTGGGGATAAGCCGCTGTTTCCATGGGCATGAAGATGAGGGTCTCACGGTTTAAACGGGTCGCCAGATCAAGCCACTTTTGCAAGTCCGCCGCATAGGGGGAAAAGGCCAGGGAGACTTCCTGCGGGAGACTATCCAGGGCGCGCTCGGTCATCCGCGAGGACAGCCCCAGGCCCGACATGATAATCGCAACATAGGGCTGCTGATCGAAAGCCGCCGACCTGCCGGAGAAGGGGACCGGAAAATCCGGCGGCGGTGCCATTTGGGTGTTCTTGACGATGGCGTTGGCGGCGGGGCTGCGTTTTTGCCAGTCGCTCACAGTGCTTCTGGCATTCGCGGCGATCCAGATTGCGAGGCAGGCTAAAACCAGCGCATAGACGCCGATGCCCTGATAAAAACGTCTTTTGTGCTCAACCGGGAAAGACGACCATGCTATTGCCAGCCTTTTCAATGTGCACCATTTTTAGTTATTTGAGCCAGCGGGCTTCGTGACTGTTTTATCTTTATCGGGTTCTTCCGCCGTATTCGCCCCGGGGCTTCCCCCCTTGTTATAGAGGGATATGCCTTGCAGCAAATCAACCGCACGCAACAGTTGATAATCCGTCTTTGACTTATCCCCTGTGTCGGCGGCCTTATCGGATTTATCGCCTGGGGGTGCGTTTTTGACATCCGGCTTTTGGGTGTCGCTGTTTTTCTTGTCGTCAGGAGCCTGCGCCGGTGTTTCGTTTTTGTCTCCGTCCGGGTTCGCGAGGGCGCCCTTCAGGTCCGCCTCATGCACCTCGGAAAAGACCTCTTTTTCCGCGACCACGCTGGCGCGCTCAACGGTGATATCCGGCGTGATGCCTTTGGCCTGGATAGACCGGCCCGATGGCGTGTAATAGCGCGCTGTTGTCAGGCGGATCATTCCGCCGCCCGGCGCGTTGAAGAGGGTCTGCACGGAACCCTTGCCGAAAGACTGCGTGCCGACGATGATGGCGCGCTTATGGTCCTGCAGGGCGCCGGCGACAATCTCGGAGGCGGAAGCAGATCCGCCGTTGATGAGGACGGCCAAAGGCAGGCTGCCGGCCATATCGCCGGAGGTGGCGTTGTCGCGGCGGGTGTCGTCGGCGTTGCGTCCGCGCGTCGAGACGATTTCGCCCTTGTCAAGGAAGGCGTCCGCCACGGCAATGGCCTGATCCAGCAGGCCGCCGGGATTATTGCGGAGGTCGATGACATAGCCGACCAGCTTGTTGCCGGCCTGTTTCTTGATGTCTTCAAACGCCTTTTTGAGGCCGGGGGAAGTCTGGGCATTGAACGTCGTAATGCGGATATAGCCGACGTTGCCGCCTTCGATCCGGCTTTTGACGGACTGTATCTGGATGATGTCGCGCACCAGCTTGATTTTCAGCGGCGCCTTGGCGCCCTGGCGCACGACGGTGAGGAGGATTTCAGATCCCACCTTGCCGCGCATCTTATCGACGGACTCGGTGAGCGTCATGCCGACCACTTGTTTGCCGTCGATTTCAACGATCAGGTCGCCGGATTGAATCCCGGCGCGGGCGGCGGGCGTGTCGTCAATGGGGGAGACGACTTTCACGACGCCGTTTTCCATGGTCACTTCGATGCCCAGTCCGCCGAACTCGCCCTTGTTCTGGATGGTCATCGATTTGGCTTCTTCCTCGTTCATATACCCGGAGTGGGGATCGAGGCTCGACAGCATGCCGTTCAGTGCATATTCAATCAGCTTCTTGTCTTCGACAGGCTCCACATAGTTGGCGCGCACCTGCTCGAACACATCGCCGAAAAGGTTCAGGGCCTTATAGGTGTCGGAGGCGCTGTTGGAGGCAGCCATGACGGTCATGGATGAGAAAACGAGCAGCGCGACGACGGCTGTGGCGGACTTTAGGTAGTTTTTCTTTGACATGGTCTAGCTTTTTTCCTGTTTTTTCTGTGCAATGAGAAGCTTCTTCGGGTTCACGGGCTTGCCATTCTGGCGAAGTTCGTAATAAATCTGCGGGGAGCCGGAGTTTTCCGTCACCCCGACCGGTTCACCGGCGGCGAGGGACGCACCGACAACCGTGTCAATACGAGCCAACCCGGCGATGAGGCTATGATAACCGCCTTGATGCTCGACAATCAAGATTTGCTTATAATTTTGAAAGGTCCCGGCGAACTTGACTGTCCCGGCGAGTGGCACGACAACGCGGGCACTTGGCCGCGTGAGAAAGGTGAGGCCTTTGCTGTCCGCCCCCAGATCGTCCTTGTCTCCAAACCCGGTATGAATTGTGCCGCTGACAGGGAGCAAAATGTTGGAG
>JAIOQI010000010.1 GCA_021413445.1 Alphaproteobacteria bacterium
GGATTTTTTCGCCCATGAAGCTGTCGCCGAACCACAAGCCGGCATCCAGTTCCGCGATGGTCTTGAAATCCGTTTCGACGACAAGGCCGGAGCCGTTGGTGCAGCGGTTCAGCTCATCGTCATGGAAGATGATCGGCACGCCGTCTTTGGTCAGCTTGACGTCGATCTCGACCCATTCGATCCCAAGGTCGGCGGCGGTGTGGATGGAGGCCAGGGTGTTCTCCGGCGCATAAGCCTTGGCGCCGCGATGGCCGATGACTTTGGGGATGATGAGTTTGGACATTTATTCTCCCTTGGACACCCTCACCCCGACCCTCTCCCGTTCTACGGGAGAGGGAGGGACCCGCCGAGGCGGGAGGGTGGGGATAGAGATTGGTTAAACAGCCTCTTTCTGATCTTCCATCAGGGCCTTGATCGAGAGCTTGATCTTGCCTTTTTCATCCAGGCCGATGCACTTGACCTTCACCTTATCGCCCTCTTTGAGGACTTCGGAGACGGACTTGACGCGGCGGTTGGAGACTTCGGAGATGTGCACCAGGCCGTCGGTTTTCGGCATGATGTTCACGAAAGCGCCGAATTCCATGATCTTGACGACGGTGCCTTCATAAATGGCGCCGACTTCCGGCGTCGCGGTGATGCCCTTGATCCAGTCGAGCGCTTTCTGGATCGATTCAGCGTTGACGGCGGCGATCTGGACGGTGCCGTCATCTTCGATGTCGATCTTGGCGCCGGTCTGGGCGACGATCTCGCGGATGACAGAGCCGCCGGAGCCGATGACTTCGCGGATCTTGTCTTTCGGGATCTTGATCGTGACGATCTGCGGCGCGTTCTGGTTCAGGGTTTCACGCGACTTGGTGAGGGCTTTCGCCATCTCGCCCAGGATGTGCATCCGGCCGGCTTGCGCCTGGCCGAGGGCGATCTTCATGATCTCTTCGGTGATCGAAGTGATCTTGATATCCATCTGCAGCGCGGTGATACCGTTCTTGGTGCCGGCAACCTTGAAGTCCATGTCGCCGAGGTGATCTTCATCGCCCAGGATGTCGGAGAGGACGGCGAATTTGCTGCCTTCCTTGATCAGGCCCATCGCGATACCGGCAACGGGTTCCTTCAGGGGGACGCCCGCATCCATCAGGGCGAGAGAAGCCCCGCAGACGCTGGCCATCGAGGAGGAGCCGTTCGACTCAGTGATCTCCGAGACGACGCGGAGGGTGTAGGGGAACTTGTCCTTCTCCGGCAGCATCGGGTGGATGGCGCGCCAGGCGAGCTTGCCGTGGCCGATTTCGCGGCGTCCGGCGCCGCTCATGCGGCCGGCTTCACCCACCGAGTAGGGAGGGAAGTTGTAGTGCAGCATGAAGCTTTCCTTGGTCTCGCCATGCAGGCCGTCGATGAGCTGTTCATCATCGCCGGTGCCGAGGGTGGTGACCACCAGCGCCTGGGTTTCGCCGCGGGTGAAGAGGGCGGAACCATGCACGCGGGGCAGGATGCCGACTTCGGCCACGATCTGGCGGACGGTCTTGGTGTCGCGGCCGTCGATGCGGGAGCCGGTGTCAAGGATGCCGGTGCGCAGGATGTCTGCCTCGATTGTCTTGCACAGGGCTTCGACAACGGCAGAGGTGACCGGGCTGGATTTGTCGTCTTTCGGCACGCAGGCTTCGACGGCTTTCGCTTTCGCCGCGTCCAGTTTGCTGACGCGATCCTGCTTGCCCTTGGTTTGGTAGGCGGCCTTGAAATCGTTGGCGACGAGGTCGCGGATTTTCTTTTCCAGGGCTTTTTTGTCGAAGGCGGGAGCCGGTACGGCCCAAGGCTCTTTCGCGCATTTTTCAGCCAGTTCGATGATGGCGTCGATCACGGGCTGGAAGCCTCTCCAGCCGAACATGACGGCCTGGAGCATGATGTCTTCAGAAAGTTCCTCGACCTCGGACTCAACCATCAGCACGCCTTCTTTGGTGCCGGCGACGACGAGATCCAGCTTGCTGTCCTTCATCTGGTCGGTGGTCGGGTTCAGCACGAATTCGCCGTTGATGTAACCGACGCGCGCGGCGCCCACCGGGCCCATGAAGGGAACGCCGGAGATGGTCAGCGCGGCGGATGCGCCGACCAGGCCGGCGATGTCCGTCTCGTTTTGCAGGTCAAAGGAAACGACGGTGGCGATGACTTGCGTTTCGTTGAGGAATTCTTTGGGGAAGAGGGGGCGGATCGGGCGGTCGATCAGGCGGGAGATCAGCGTCTCGCGCTCGGTCGGGCGGCCTTCGCGTTTAAAGAAGCCGCCGGGAATTTTGCCGGCTGCAAAGTATTTCTCCTGATAGTGGACGGACAGCGGGAAGAAATCCTGCCCGGCTTTAATCTCTC
Source organism: Alphaproteobacteria bacterium (assembly GCA_021413445.1). Classification (GTDB taxonomy): domain Bacteria; phylum Pseudomonadota; class Alphaproteobacteria; order Micavibrionales; family UBA2020; genus PALSA-926. Next base: position 2,350 of record JAIOQI010000010.1, read on the forward strand.
TGGAGGCGACTGCCGTCACGAGGACGGTGCTTTCGCCGTAGGTTACGAGGACAGCGCCATCGGCCTGTCTTGCCATTTTGCCGGTTTCGAGGGTCAGCTTCTTGCCGGCCCACATCATTTCTTTCTTAGTGATATTAAACATTTATAGTCCTTTTCATTCATATGCTCCCTGCCAATAAGGGCGGCCGATGGAGCTTTTACTTACTTTTTCACCTTATTTTACAAGTGTGTATATGACACTTTATGGAGATAAAGTCAAAGGTTTCTGGGTATATACATAATATTAACTTAATATTAAGAAAAGTTGACTACAGTTTAAATAGCGGCCTTTTCCAAGGAGAAGCATGATGTCAGGCAAAAAATTCGACACAGACCAAAGCGTTCAGGACGTATTCAGGGCTATCCAGAACCCTTCTTCAGCAGCGGAATTAGCGGCCTGGCTGGCGACCGCATCCAAATTCAACGCTGATAAGCGTACTTATATTGCGGACAAAATAGAAAAGGTCATTCTTCCTGAAGTGAAAGCCAAGCTGTCGCCCGATGCGATAAAGGTTTCCAGGGAAGTTGCTGCCGTTATAGAAGAGAGGCGTCAAAAAGCGCCATTAGAGCTGATTGGCTCTGCACTGCTGGATGGGTTGGACGGAATTACCCGCATCAGTGAGATACTTAAATTTGTTTCTAAAAACAAGGGCACGACAGCCGACGCTTTTGTGAAAGCCTATGCCGAGGAAGCAGGTAAATTATCCGATGAGGAAAATACTCGTCCTGAAAACCTGATAAAGCTTTTATGCAATGCTGCCGAAAAGTCGCAGGGCCTCACACTCTCTGCGCCTAAAGCCAATTTGCCACATCAAAAACTAAAACCGCTTGGTATGTGAAAGAGGGAGCGAAAAATGAAAAAGGATTATTTGGATGAAATGATGCGCGCCTTTTATAAGGAGTTCGGGGGATCAACAAAAGAAGAACTCGCTAATTTTAAGAGACTGCCAGAAGGCAAAAAGCTCCTTTTCCTCCAAGAGAAGCTTGAAATGAAATCACCGGATGAAAAGCTCGACTTCATGAGAAAGGTCATGAAGCCGGCGGCCAGCGTGGAGCAGGGTAAAATATTGCGCCGGTTGGCTCGTACAGATGCGGCTTTTACATGGGGGTTCCCGAATTATAAACCCACCTTGGTGCTCCCGAGTGAGAAAGCGCTCCTGCAGGCGTATCCCTTTGTCTCCGACCGTGCTTTGGTCACAGCTCTAACGCTCGGCTTCAATAAGTTTGTTAATCACCGGCGTGAAAAAGAATTCGAGGAACAAGATAGAAAGAATTTAGCAACCACGGGAACAACGGCGGCTCTCAGAATAGCTCAAGACAAAAGCCTTCAAAAGCGTGATGCAGATCGTTTAGAAAAGTACAAAAGGCGTTTAGTTCAAGAGCTTGGCTAGCCTAGCTGATTGCAAAGAGCAACTGCATCACCTATTCCGTACAAACCTTGCAATAAAAAACCCATCAATCCCGCCCAGGTCTTTCCAGTGGCAGGGCAGGGCGCGGATTTCGCCGCGCTCAGTCAATATTTCGGCTATGCCGGGGATTTCTTGCGGGGTGATGGGCGATAGTTGCAGCGGCACGCCTTGCGCGAGTATCCAGTCCACCTGATCTTCTCCCTCCGCCTTTTGCATCGAGCAGGTGCAGTAGATCAGGATGCCACCGGGCTTCAGCATATTGACGGCATTCAGCAGCAGGCGGCGTTGCAGCGCGGCCAGCTTTTCCTGATCTTTCGGCTCTTTCAGGTGCAGGATGTCCGGCTGGTGGCGGATGGTGCCGGTCGCGGTGCAGGGGGCGTCGAGCAGCACGGCGTCGGCGGGTTCCGGCGGCAGCCATACCGCGCCGTCGGCAACAACGGTTTCAACAAACCCCTCACCCCGCCCCTCTCCCGCAAGGGGAGAGGGGGAAGAAAGATGTTCCTTCTCCCCTTGCGGGAGAAGGTTAGGATGAGGGGAGGCAGTGAAGCCCAATCGCTCCATATTTTCCTTTAGGCGCTTGACGCGCTCAGGCGAGCGGTCAACGGCGATGACATTGGCGCCGACCGCCGCCAGTTGCGCGGTCTTGCCGCCCGGCGCGGCGCAGAGGTCTATCACAGTTTTGCCTTTGAGGTCGCCGAACAGCCTGGCCGGTAGTGCCGCCGCCGCGTTCTGAATCCACCATTCCCCCTCCACGAATCCCGGCAGATCGGGAATAAACCCGCCGCCGGTTTTTCTGAGGGTTCCGGTTGCTAGCAGCGAGGCCCCGAGCTTCTCCGCCCATTGTGCTGGGTTGCCTTTGACCGTGATGTCCAGCGGCGCTTCATCAAAATTCGCCGCCGCGATCTGCAGCGCAGTCTCGACGCCATAGTCTTCCATCCACTGCACCCATAGCCATTCCGGTGTGTTGAGCTTTCCGGCGTCGCGGTCTTCCGTCTCCGGGAATCCTTCGCGGGTCAGGCGGCGCATGATCGCGTTGACCAGCGGCTTCTGGTGCGCGATGCCCGCCGCCTCGGCCAGCTCGACCGTCGTATTGACGACCGCATGGGGCGCGGTCTTCAGGAAGGCGAATTGCGCGATGCCGAGCCGGAAAATGTTTATCAGGCTGGCGGGCTTGAGGGCGGCGAGGGGCTCATGCAGGAAATGCAGCAGCACGGCATCCATCTGCCGCGCCCGTTTCAATACCGTGGCCACCAGCAGCCGCACAAAGGCGCGGTCGCGGGAGGACAGCTTCTCGAACTGGTTGCAGCGGACCAGCGCTTCATCGAAATTACGGCGCTGAATGAAAATGTCGTTGAGCAGGGCATAGGCCGCCAGACGCGCGGCGATGCCGTCGCTGAGGGGCTCGTCCGGCGCTGCCTGCCGTTGCGGGGGTGTTACTATTTTTTCTTCCACAGCTTATGCTTTATTTCATCCTCGATGGTGCAGGACTGGTAAATGATCGTGGAATACAGGATGCGCACGAAGTCCGGGTCAATTCCATATTTCAGGCCGAGCTTGGCGCAGCGCTCCCGCACTTCCACGACCCGGTCGTGCAGGAAAGACGGAATAGACTGTTCGGATTTGATTTTGGCGACTTTTCTGACGATTTTGAAGCGCTCACCCAGTAATTTCAGAATCTGGTCGTCCAAGGCGTCGATTTGCTTGCGGTAGGGCTTCAAAAGTCTTTTAGCCTGTTCTTGATTGCTTTCTTTCATGCTTCATCTCTGTTAAATATGTTGACGCTGAAACGCTCTATAACAAGTTGTAGCATAAACTATGCAGTTCCTGAAAATAATAGCTATTTTGGTTTTTGTGCTGCTTTTGCCCGTTCCGGCAGAAGCCAAGGACTTTAACGCCGAAACCTTCACGCTGGAAAACGGCCTGCAGGTGGTGGTTATTCCCAATCACCGCGCTCCGGTCGTGACGCATATGATCTGGTACAAGTTCGGCGGCGGCGACGAATATCCCGGCAAATCCGGCATCGCCCACTTTCTCGAGCACCTGATGTTCAAGGGCACGCCCAAAGTGCCGGACGGGCAGTTCTCCATTATCGTCAAAAAGCTCGGCGGCAACGACAATGCTTTCACCACCCATGATTATACCGCTTATTATCAGAACATCGCGCGGCAATACCTTGGCCGCGTGATGGAGATGGAAGCCGACCGCATGAAGAACCTGGTCCTGGCCGAAGATGAGGTGACTTCCGAGCGGCAGGTCATCATCGAGGAGCGCCGCCAGCGCATCGACAACCAGCCGCAGGCGAAGTTCCAGGAGCAGATGGCGAGCGCCCTGTTCGTCAACCACCCTTACGGCATCCCGGTGATCGGCTGGCTGCATGAGATGAAGGAGCTGACCCGCGAGGATGCGCTGGAGAACTACAGCAAATGGTATGCGCCTAATAATGCCGTGCTGGTCGTGTCCGGCGACATTACCGCGGCGGAGCTGAAACCCCTGGCGGAAAAATATTACGGCGATTTGCAGCAGTCTGTACTGCCGCCGCGCTCAAGGCCCCGCCCGGCGCCGATTATCGCCCGGCACAGGATCATCATGGAAGACCCGCGCGTCGGCCCGCCGGTGCTGACCAAGCTCTACCGCGCGCCGCGCGGCAGTGACGCGCTCGAAATCCTGACGGAAATTTTCGGTGATTCCTCGACCTCGCGCCTCTACAAGGATCTGGTGGTGGATCAGAAGCTGGCCATTTCCGCCGGCGCCGACTACGACCCGATCAGCCTGAACGACACGACGCTGACCATTTACGCCAGCCCGACCCCCGGCACTTCCCTGCCGCAGCTGGAAGCCGCGATGGATCTGGAGGTCAAAAAGCTGCTGGAGAAAGGCGTGACGCTCGAGGAACTCAATGCCGCCAAGAGCAAGAAAAAGGCCAGCCTGACCTATTACCTCGACAGCCTGCAGGGCCCGGCTATCTTATTCGGGCGCGCCATCGCCAGCGGTTTTGACATGGATTATCTTGAAAACTGGAATACGCGCGTTGAAAAGCTGACTATTGACGACGTCAACAAGGCCGCGAATGCCGAGTTCGGCAAGGACAGCCTGCCCGTGACCGGCATCATCCTGCCTGCGGAAAAACCGGATAGCGGGGAGAAGAAGCGATGAGGCATTTTGTTTTTGCGCTGTTTCTGGCCATCGCCTTTTTCCGCCCGTCCTTCGCGGCAGCGGGGGATAAGATTTTGGACGTGCAAAAGCTGAAAACGCCCGCCGGGATCGAAGTCTGGCTGGTGGAGGATAAAACCGTTCCCGTGATTTCCATGACTTTCTCCTTTGACGGCGGGCTGGTCTATGACCCCGCAGACAAGCCCGGGGTGGGGCGGCTGGCGTCCATCCTGCTTGACGAGGGCGCCGACCAGATGACCAGCCAGGAATTCCAGTCCCAGCTCAGCAATAACGCCATCCAGATGAGTTTCAGCTCCGGGCGCGACGCCTTCCACGGGCAGCTCAAGACGCTGAAATCCAACGAGGTCCTGGCCTTTGATTTACTGCGTTTGGCTTTGAACAAGCCGCGTTTCGACGCTGACGCCATCGAGCGCATGCGCAACGCCAATATCTCCCAGATCAAGGATGACATGGGCGATCCCGGCTGGCTTGTCGCCCGCACTTATAACGGCATGGTGTTTGAAGGCCACGCCTACGCCCAGCCGGGCTTCGGCAACCTTGACAGCATGCAGCGGATCACCCGCAAGGACCTGGTGAATTTTGTCCATGCCCAGTTTGCCCGCAATGTGCTGAAAGTGGCCCTTGCCGGCGACATCACCAAGGAAGAGGCGGCGAAGGCGGTTGACGATATTTTCGGCGCTTTGCCGGATAAGACCGGGGAGGCAGCGGGCGTCGAAGCGCCGCTAAATTATGCAGGCAAGACTATCCTGCTGCCGCTGGACGCGCCGCAGACGTATATCTCCGCCGGGGAGGCCGGCATCAAAAGGGATGACAAGGACTGGCACGCCGCCGTCATCATGAACTATATTCTCGGCGGCAGCGGTTTTGATGCCAGGCTGATGAAGGAAATCCGGGAGAAGCGCGGGCTGACCTACGGCATCTACAGCAATCTTACCAATATGAAGCATGCTGATCTCCTACAGGCCAACATGTCCGCCAGCAACGAAAAGGTCGCGGAAGCACTGAAGCTGCTCAAGCAGGAATGGGCGAAAATGGCCAAGGACGGCCCGACCGACCAGGAGGTGCAGGACGCCAAGTCCTACCTGACAGGCTCGCTGCTGCTGGAGCTGACCTCCACGGACGATATTTCAGAGACATTGAACGGGCTGCAGCGCGACGGATTGGATTTCGACTACATCAATCAGCGTAACGCCGCGATCAACGCCGTGAGCGTGAGCGACATCAAGCGCGTCGCCGCCAAACTGCTGAAACCGGAAAACCTGACGGTCGTCCTGGTTGGGCAGCCGGCGAATGTCACCGCCGACATTATGCTCGACCACGCACCGGGCACGGCTGTGCCGGAGAAGAAGCAATAAGACTATTATATCTTCGGCCCCTGCTTTTTGTCTTTCGCAGGAGGAATGTTCTGGTTAGCGGCGCCGGGCGTTTTCGGGTTGCCGAGGTGGGTGAACCCGGTCATCACGCCGTTTTCGTACTCGTAAACGGTCGGCGCGGCATTGGGGATGCTTCTTTTCTTGGACGGCTGGCCGGGTGCTGGAATTTCAAGGAATCCCAGCACAAAGTCGAAGGCGCGCACGATGCCGGCGTGGGCGACGAGCAGCACGTTTTCGCCTTTCAGCAAACGCGGCATGACTTCCGCGTCGAAAAATTTCTGCACCCGGGCGACGACCTGCTCCATGCTTTCGCCGTTGGGGAAGGGGGCCTCAAAGCACCAGGGAAATTGCAAAAGTTCCGGGTCGTTCTTGTGGCGGCCGGAGAAATCACCGGAATCGATCTCCGCGATTTCATGGCGCTGCTCGATCTGCCAGCTGCCGTCCTGTTGCAACAGGTGCGTTTGCGTTTTTGCGGATTTGAGGGCGAGCGCCGCGGTATTGAAAGCGCGGCTCAGGTTGGAGCTATATACTTTGTCAAAGCGTATCGGGCTGATGAGGGCGCCTGCTGCGTGAGCCTGTTCCTTGCCGGTCTCCGTCAGCTGCGGGTCATGCTTGCCGGTCAGCAGGTCCTGCTTGTTGTATTCCGTTTCCCCATGGCGCAGGATGACGAGCTTGGCCGTGGTCATGGCTTTCTTCCCTTCAGGGTTCCATTCTCGAATTCATACACCAGCGGCACGCCGGTCGCGATTTCGGCGGTATTGATATTCTCCGGCGTATTTTCGCCCAGAATGATCAGCATGGCGCGCAGCGAGTTGCCATGCGCCGCCAGCAGGATGTTTTTGCCGGCTTTGAGATCCGGCAGGATATGCGCCGTATAATAAGGCTGCACCCGCGCCACGACGTCCTTCAGGCTTTCGCCGCCGGGAGGGGCCACGTCATAGCTGCGGCGCCAGATATGCACCTGTTCCGCGCCGAATTTCTGGCGCATTTCGTCCTTGTTGAGCCCGGTCAGGTTGCCGTAGTCGCGCTCGCGCAGGTCGTTATGTTTAACCATAGGGAGGGCGGTTTGCCCGGTTTCAGCCATAACGATCTCCGCCGTGCGGTAGGCGCGCTTCAGGGTCGAGGTATAAATCTTATCAAATTTGATTATTTTCAGCAGGTTACCGGCGCTTTTAGCCTCGGCAATGCCTGTCTCATTCAGGTCGATGTCCGTGAAACCGGTAAAGCGGTTTTCCTTGTTCCATTGGCTTTCGCCATGTCTGAGAAGTACGAGATAATTCACGGTTTTTTCCTTTGTCAGAATATAACACTTCCCCTTTGACTTTTCCAGTATTAAAGTAGCTTAATATCAAAACAGGAAAATTGTTTCTTTTATGCTGAATAAAAACAACAAGATAGCGGCTCTCATTGTCGCCGCCGGGTCGGGGGAGCGGTTTGGCGGGGATGTGCCAAAGCAATACGCGTTCTTGATGGGCAAGCCTGTTCTTGCCTGGAGCATCGATGCTTTCAAAAACCACCCGCTGATTTCCGAGGTCGCAATTGTCATCCATCCCGATCATGCGGATCATTTCAAAAATGCAGCAAAAGATATGGCGCCGATTTTCGGCGGCGGCAGCCGTCAGGAATCCGTGCAAAAGGGGCTGCAGGCGTTGCGCGCAGGCCAGCCGGATTTTGTCCTGATCCACGATGCCGCCCGCCCGCTGGTTTCCGAGAGCATGATTACAGCCCTCTGCCATGAAGTCATGGAATCCGGCGCGGTCATCCCCGGGATTGCGGTGACCGACACGGTGAAGCGCAACGGAAAAACTGAAAGCCGCGAGGGGCTCTGCACCGTCCAGACCCCGCAGGCATTCAACTTCGAGCTAATTGACGGGCTGCACCTCAAATACCAGGGGAAATCCTATACTGATGACGCGGCCCTGTGCGAGGCGGACAATCAGGCTGTCAAAATCATTCCCGGACAGCGTGACAATATCAAGATTACTCATCCGGAAGATATTTCTCTGGCTGAACAATACCTGTTCTCCCAATACGGCGATGTACGGACGGGGCAGGGGTATGATGTGCATCGTCTTGTCGCGCCATCCCTCGCAGGGCAGAAGCTCATGCTTTGCGGCGTTTCTATTCCGCACGATAAAGTCCTCGAAGGCCATTCGGACGCGGATGTCGGGCTGCATGCGATCACCGACGCGATATTGGGGACGATATGCGATGGCGACATCGGCCAGCATTTCAGCCCCAAGGATTCCCGCTGGAAAAATGCCGACAGCGCCACGTTCCTGAAACACGCGGCGGAGCTGGTGATGAGCCGGGGCGGCGTGATTGCCCATGTCGATGTCACGCTGGTCTGCGAGGCGCCGAAGATCGCCCCCCATCGCGGTTCCATGCGGCAGAGGATTGCGGAGATCTTGCAGCTCCCGCTCAACCGGGTCAGCGTCAAGGCCACGACCACCGAAGGGCTGGGATTTACTGGACGCGGGGAGGGAATTGCCGCACAATCGATCGTGACGGTGCGGCTGCCATTCAGGAGCGGGCAATGAGTAAAATAATCAATAAAATAGTCAAGAAATTAAAGCCATCCATCCGGTCTGTGCCAAAGGGCATGAGCTTCAGGAGCGTGCCTGTGCTGCTGGCGACCTGGTTCGGCGCCGGGCTCCTGCGTCCCGCCCCGGGCACGATGGGCTCGCTGGCGGCCATTCCCTTCGGCTATGCTATCGTCATGTTTTTGGGCCAGACGGCATTGGCGATTGCCGCCGCCTTGCTGCTCATCATCGGCACATTCGCCGCCGGACGCTACGGCAAAAAATCCGGCGTGGTGGATGACCAGTCCATCGTGATCGATGAAGTCGCCGGGATGTGGATCGCCGCCATTCCGGCAGGCAAGCACCTGCTGCTGTGGCTGGCGGCGTTTTTGCTGTTCCGGCTTTTCGACATCTGGAAGCCGTGGCCGGCGTCGTTCTTTGACAACCGCTCCAAAGGCGGATTTGACGTGATGATGGACGATGTGGTGGCGGGGATTTATGCCCTGCTGGGTGTTTCAATCGCCGCTGTTTTCAGCCTCAGGTAAACAGCATGCAGCTTTTCCCCCAATCTTTGCTCATGCTCGCCGAAACCGTGCTGCACGAGGCGCGCAGCCGGGGGATGCAGATTGTCACGGCGGAATCCTGCACCGGCGGCCTGATTGCCGGCTGCCTGACGGAGATCCCCGGCTGTTCGGATGTCTTTGACCGCGGCTTTGTCGTTTATTCCTACGATTCCAAAACGGTGAACCTCGGCGTTCCCGCTGAAATGATCGTGAATTTCGGCGCGGTCAGTGCCGAAGTCGCGCTTGCAATGGCGAAGGGCGCGCTCCATGCTTCCAAGGCCGGCATTGCCGTCTCGGCGACCGGCATCGCGGGCCCCGGCGGCGGCATGGCGGGAAAGCCGGTCGGGCTTGTCTATATCGGGATTGCTATTGGCAAGAATAGCAAAAGCTACGCCCTGCAGAACATCTTCGAAGGCGACCGCACCGCTGTCCGCCTGAAAACGGTCGAGACGGCGCTGGCGCTGCTCAGGAAAGAACTGGAAGCCCTTTAATTCTTCTTCGCCCCATAGACCTCGATGGCGCGCAGCTCGAAGGCGTTAATCATCCTGACCAGGGCGATGTGGAAGAACTGATCGACCAGGCTTTCGAACATCTTTGTCTTCAGCGAAAAATCGACGTAGAAATCGACCTTGCATTGGCCTTCTTTCAGATCCCTGAACACCCATTTGTTATGCAGGTGGCGCATGGGCCCTTTCAGGTATTCGACTTCGATTTCTTTGGGGCTGGTGAAATGCACGCGGGAGGAGAAGACCTCGCGGAACACTTTGTAGCCGATGATGACGTCGGCGTTGAGGTCGTTCTTCGATTTGCTGTTGATGCGCGCGCCGATGCACCAGGGCAGGAATTGCGGGTATTTCTCAATGTCCATCACCAGGTCGAACAATTGCCGGGCGGAGAAGGGGACGATGCGGCTTTCCGAATGGGTGGGCATTCCTATTTACCGGAGGCCGCGGCCAGTTTCGCTTCCCGCGCCGCCCGCAGCTTCGCAAAATCGGAATCGGCGTGGTAGGAAGATCGGGTCAGGGGCGAGGACGACACCATCAGGAAGCCCTTGGCGCGGGCGAAAGTCTCGTAGGACTTGAACTCGTCGGGGGTCACGAAACGGTCAATCGCCGCGTGCTTGGGGGTCGGCTGCAGGTACTGGCCGATGGTGATGAAGTCCACATCCGCCGCGCGCAGGTCGTCCATCACCTGCATGAGCTCGATTTTTTCCTCGCCCAATCCCACCATCAGGCCGGACTTGGTGAAGATGGTCGGGTCGATTTTCTTGACACGGTTGAGCAGCTCCAGCGAGGTGAAATAGCGCGCGCCCGGGCGGATAGTGGGGTAGAGGCGCGGCGCCGTTTCAAGGTTGTGGTTGAAGACGTCGGGGCGCGCTTTGGCCACGGCCTCGACCGCGCCCGGTTTGTCCTTGAAGTCGGGGGTCAGGATTTCGATGGTGGTGCCGGGCGACAGGCGGCGGATTTCGCCGATGACTTTCACGAACTGCTCCGCGCCGCCGTCCGCCAGGTCGTCGCGATCGACGGAGGTGATGACGACGTGCTTCAGCCCCAGCTTCTGCACCGCAATCGCCACGCGCGCAGGCTCGAAGGGGTCAAGCTGGTCGGGAATGCCGGTCGCTACGTTGCAGAAGGCGCAGGCGCGGGTGCAGGTCGCGCCCAGAATCATGAAGGTCGCGTGCTTCTGCTTCCAGCATTCGCCGATGTTGGGGCAGGCCGCTTCCTCGCAGACCGTGGCGAGATTGAGGCCGCGCATCAGCTTGCGCGTTTCGTGATATTCGGGGGAGGTCGGCGCCTTGACGCGAATCCATTCCGGCTTCCGCTGGATGGGATTGTCCGGTTTGTGCTGCTTCTCCGGATGGCGCTGCTCCGGCGTTTTCTGGTCTTCCTGTTCCATGCCCACAGATTAGGGTCAAAACCCGCAAAATCCCATCCCTAATTTTCGTTTATTTTAGATTATGTAAAGTTTTTTCCTTGACGAGACGCGCCGCAAAACCTATAGATAAAACGGTACTTTGGAGAGGTGTCCGAGTGGTTTAAGGAACTAGTCTTGAAAACTAGCGAAGGCGAAAGCTTTCCGTGGGTTCGAATCCCACCCTCTCCGCCATTTACCCATCTAGTCTGATACAAACTTTCTCTCAGACAAAAGGGGGCTTTATTGGCAAGCCATGAGAATGGTCCGATAGGGCAACCAACCACCGCCATTTACTTGTTTCTTACCGTCTATAATCATCCACATGCATTTCATTCAAGGCTGTTAAATAAGCATTAAATGAGCGTCCAGTGTTACTGGATGTTTTTTTGAGTCGGTTGCCCGTATGATCTCTCATTTAATCACCGTGAAGAAGATCGCAGGAAGTTCCTGCAAGACCGCATACGTAGAATGCTACAAAGATCTCCGCCATCTACCTCTAGCTTGATAGTACGGTCTTCAAGCTAGATACGGCAGCATTCTTGTCCACAATTATCAAATTCAAATGCACGTAATAACCTGATGCTTTTTGATGTCTGGGGTGTGTTCACTAACGCTGTCGAGAAATAACCGCCCCCCGCTTGACAGAACAAGTGGATGGTCATTTGCAATTTATTAATGATATGTTTATTATATATATGGTCATGAATTTAAATTTTTGTTTCAATTATTCTTTCGAATAAGCAATTGGAGAATATTAATGGCTAAGTTATCCACATTCAAAAACAGCCTGATTATCACAACAACCCTGGCCGCGGCGGCGCTGGTTGGTTACGGGCGCAGGGCTTATGCTGCGCCCGCCGGCCGCGGGGTCTGCACGACGAATTTTTATCTCAAGGCCTTCTCTCCAACCACGATGGACAAGAGCTACGTCAATTTTACCGGCACCTATTGCGACCTTGCCGTTGCAACGACGGATACCTCCACTGTAACCAATGGGGATGCAAATATCGATTATCCCGGCACTGCCGTGACCGTCACCGGCGATGGCGCCATCACCTTTACGGATACATATAATTCAACTTTCCACGGCTCCAAGACCGGCCTGGACGTAACCCTGTTGGCGCCTACCTCAGGACCTGCATACAACGGCGTAGGCGTATATAACTACGTCCACTCCTCATATCCTACATACATAACAGACTCATATGGCCCGAAGGGCAGCTTGATAGGCGCACCATATGGCTACTCCACGTCGGCTAACTATGGTACATCCACTTCCTACCTTGCCCTGGATCTTTACCAGTACGTTCGCGGGGGAAACACACCCGTTACCGGTTCGCTGACGATTAACGCCGATGGCGATTTCACCGGCGACACTGACTTCGGCATCCGGGTCACCAATCAATACGCCGCAGGCGCGATCAACATCACTCTTTCCGGCGATGTCGAGGGCGGCGACACCGGCATCAATATCCTACAGGATGGCGCCGGCGTGGTCCTCACCACCGCGGAGGGAAGCACCGTTGTAGGCGATTCCAACAATGGCATCTCGGTCACTCAATTCAATAACTATAACGAGGATGTTGTCCTCAATATCAGCGGCGACGTCACGGGTAAAAACAGCGGCATTTATGCCGTCCTCAGCGCCGAGTACGCCCTTAACAATCCCGACCTCAGAATCACCGTGGGCGGGGATAGCACGGTCACCGGGCAGACAGGGGACGGCAAGGGCAGCGGCATCTGGGCCGTCAATCCTCTTGACGGCCATACCTACGTCACCGTCTATGGCACGGTTTCCGGCTATCGCGGCGTTTATGCCCTGAACGGAACGACTGGCGGCGATTGCGGCGTTGCGCCCAGTTCCATCGGCGGCGACGGCGGTCTTATTAGCATCAGCAGTGTCTCTCACTCCGATTGCGGCAAGGGGCTGACCATCGCCACGGGTTATGACAGCAATATCACGGCCGCGCATTGGAACGGCATTTTCGCCATTAACAAAGGCGCCGGGTCCCTGACGATCTACGCCGGCGGCGTAGTCTCGGGCGGCGCCACCGTAGTTCCGGCCTCAATAGGATACGGGAGCGGCCCCATCGAAATCACAAGCGTGCCCGCCCATACCCGCGCCGATGGTATTTACGCCTACAACGCGGCCGGCAATAGCTCCGGTCCTGCGACTAACATGATCATCACCACGGGGGATGGGGCCGTCATTACGGGCGAACAGGGCTACGACGGTGTCTATGCCAAGAACATGAAAACAACGGGGATCCTCCAGATTACCAATGGTTCCGGGGCGACGATTACTTCCGCATTGGGAACGGGTGTTTTTGTTGCGAACAACAAAGGCACTTACGGCACCCTTGGCAATGCTATTGGGGCAACGATTTCCGGCGCCACAGGCATTCATGCCGAGGGCAATGCCTTCAAAATCGGCGGGATCAATAACTGGGGAACTATCGAGGGAACGGGCGGCACGGCTATCGAGCTTAAGGGGCTGACGAACCTGACGCCCATCAATATCTATGGCGGCCATGTCATCGGTGATGTGATCGATAATGCGCCGCTGAACGGGCGTTCGCCGGTGACGATCAGGGGAGATTTTACCTCCGAGGCTAATTTTGACGTCTCTGGTTTCAATGTCCTGGCCGATGTTACCTTCACCATGGGCAAGGACACGATCGTCAAGAGCGTCAGTGCCGTCAATATCGCCGGCACAGTGGTCGTTCCTTTTGACCCCACCATCAATGGCAGCGTGAATATTGCCACCAAGGGTCTGCTCGACGCCGAGGATGACCTTGCCATCACCGGTAATTTGCTCAACAACGGCACGATCACCCTCGCCGCCGGTGCAGAGGTGAGTGCAGCGACGATGACGACGGCGACGGCGGGCACCCTGAGTTTTGTCGTCAACTCAAAGACCGCTGCGGATCATGGCCTGTTGACTATCACCAATGGCCCTGCCGACCTGACTGGACAGACGATCACGGTCGATGTCTCTAATGCCTTCGGCCTCACAGGCGGCGACACCATTCTTATTGTTGACGGCACAACCGCCCTGCTTGGCGACTCCTGGACGACGCCCGTTGCCGTCGAGGACAATTCCCCCTTGTATAAATTCAAGCTCGTCGACGGTGCCGATATTACCGACAACAGCGACCTGTTCCTGATGGTTCTCGCGATAGGCGCTGATAACACCCCGAACGACGACAACGTAGAGGACGTCCTGGACGATCTCGGCGACAGTGACGATCCCCAGATTCAGGACCTTCATGACAATCTGGACAATGCCTCATCGGGTGATGAGTATCACAGGATACTCGAATCCACGCAGCCTGCGGCGGACGGCGGGGCGGTGGTCTCGACCCTGACCTTTATCGACAATGCGCTGAACCTGACCGGGAACCACCTGAACGAATCTGCCCTGGCTGGCGATGGCGAGACGGGGGTTTCGGCGGGCATCGCGCCTTCCATGAACGGCCAGCATGTCTGGGCTGAGGCTTCGGGCCAGATGGCGCATCAGGGCTTCCGCGATCACGTCGCCGGCTTTGAGGCAACCCTTGCGGCCATGACGATGGGAATGGATACGGAGAACCTCCTTAATGACGGCATTCTCGGCATCACTTTCAGCTACGGCAAGACCCTGGTCAATTCCAACAATGCCAACCACACAGATACTGCGATCGACAACTATCAGTTGACGCTCTACGCCAACCGTGATCTTGGCAACGACTACTATGTCAACGGCATGCTCGCCGGCGCGCTCAATAAAAACACCACCCTGCGCCACAACGTGGGTTTCTCCAGCCTCAATGCCCATGGCGAATTCGACTCGCATCAGTTTGCGGCGCGGGCCGAGGGTGGCCGGGTTTACAAGATTGATAACCTTACCTTCACACCGATGGCTCTGCTGAACGCCGTCTATTATTCGGCCGATCCTTATACTGAAACCGGTGCGCTCGGCTACGACCTGACCGTCACCAGCCGGGATCTCAGCCTGGTTGAAGTAGGTTTTGGCGGCAAAGTCGCCTGGAATTTCTGGAGCCCGTACGGCGAGCGCGTGATGCCGGAGCTCCATGCCAGCTATCGCCGCGACCTGGTCGGCGACAAGATTGAGACATCTTCCACCTTCGCCGGCGGGGGTTCGGCCTTCGCGGGCTCAGGTCCCGATCCGGCGGTGGACAAACTCAACCTTGGGGCGCAGCTCAAGTATTTAAGCGTTGGTTCCGTCGAGCTGACGGCTTCTTACGACTTCGATATCAAGAAAGACTATGCCGCCCATACGGCCCTGATGCGGCTGGGATATAAATTCTAGCATTTTTGTCCGATAATTGTTCTCCCAAAACCGTAAACCTTCCCTGTATTTTCCCTGATAAACAGGGAATTTGACACTGAGAGGGGGTATCGCTAGACTGCATCCACCGCCATTACATTTAGTTCAATCCCTTAGTATCGTTCACTGAGTATTCTCATGATGACAAATGTTCCGAAAGAAAAATGGGTTTCCTGCTCCGCCCCGGCTGTTTCGGATATGATCCGTCGCAAAATTTCATCCCTTAGGAGCGGTGAATGCCAAAAATTATTACAGGAGGCATAACATCCTAACAGGAAGCATCATCTCTTTTAAAGAAGACAAAGGTTATGGCTTTATACACCCCAAAGAAGGCGGTGATAATGTTTACGTGCACATCTCTGCTTTACAAGCATCCGGCATCGATAAAGTAGAACTTGGCCAGCGTTTAACGTATGAGCTCTTTTCCAAAGATGGAAAAATTTCAGCTGTAAATATCAAGTTGCTAGCATAAGGATTTTTAGCGACAGACTATGTTATAGCTGTTGTTCCACAGCGCCATACCCCTAAATCACATCCACCGGCGGCGGTTCGCGGTCGGTTTTTTCTTTGGGTTTAACCTGTTGCAGGATCATCTTTTCTGCGGGTTTGAGGACGAGATCGTCGCCGCGGTCAACGGCGAGGCGGAGCGTTGAGGACGTCAGGCTGGCCAGTTCGTTGAAGGCGTCGCGGAAGCGGCGGTCCATTTCCGGGTTGATGCGGGCGACGGCATTGGCGAGGCCGTAAACCTTTTCTTCGCGGCCGGCTTCAAGCGCGACATCCGCCTTCGAATCCTGGCGCAGGTCGGCTTTGGTGGTGTCGATTTCATGCTGCATCAGCACGGTCATGCGCGCGAGATAAATTGTTTTGACGTCGGGGGAGGCGGCGGTCAGCCTGTCCAGTTCCCATTGCGGCTCGACTGGATCGTCCTTGAAATCTTCCAGGTCCTGCGCGCTATAGCTTTCGAGGTCGGGGTCATCCTTGATGTGGTAGAGCGCATGGAGCAGCTCGCCCGTTTCGGCGCCGAAATCGGCGGTCATCTTTTCAACGTCGTCGTCGGACTTGATGCCGGGCAGCAGCAGCGCCGCGGCCAGCACATGCGGCGGCGTGTTTTCGGCGTAATCGATGATTTCCTGCGCGGGACGCAGGTTCAGGAGGGAAAAGTCGCCCTCCAGGACTTCCTGCGCCACAGTTCCGGCGCGGGAGAGGTAGCCCTCGTACTCGCCGTCGAGCCGCTTTTTTCTATTCGCCATCTCGGTTTTGTCGTCGTAGGAAGTCGTCTGGTAAAACGACCACGTCTCGTTGTACCAGTTTTCCATCTTCTGTTTTACTTTTTGAAGCGTCGCATCGAAGGTTTCGCCCTGCGTGGCCCTGGCGTAGCTCACGTTGAAAGCCTGCTCCACCAGCGGGTGGTTGTTCAAACCGGATTGACTGAATTTCATCGCGACCTCTCCACTATATCTGGTTAAAGCATAATACATACAGATAGTTATGTCAATCTATATCTAAAACAAGGGTTTAACGCTTTATAAACTTTAACATAGTACTATTTTATTATGTCATAGGAGCGCCTTTGATTTAAACAAGAGAGCTATGTAGATGAATCTACGCAATATTTTCAAATTTTTTTCTCCCAAGCCCAATCCGGTTGAGGGGGTCGGGGAACCGATAGCAGGAGCGGGGGACGTCAATATCCTTATCTGCAATGACTTCTATAAGTTTCATGACGAAGGAAAAACCATCGGCCGGCACTTGCACGCCATGGGCCACAAAATCGACATCACCTGCCTCGACGATGAAAGGGACCTTCTCAAATACCTGGAGAAAGTAAAAGCGAACAGGAAGCCGCTGCCGAGCGCTTTTTTCCTGGATGTGATGGGGGTCGGGCAAAAAACGGCTCTCAAGGTTATCGAATGGTTTGAGGAAAACCGCCCCGAGACGCCGCTGCCGGATATTCATTTCCTGTCGCAGGATAAAAGCATGGCCATCAACGAGGCCATGCGGATGCGCGAAAGCGACAGCCGGATCATGGCGGATTTCGTGGATAAGGATGAGTTGAACTGGCTGGAAGAGCATCTGTCGGGCTTCATGCATCCCCATCGTTCCCCGCCGGACAGCAAAGCGTTCAGGGAAGTCCTCAATGCCCGGCTGGGACTGAGCCTGCCGCTGGATTGCGGCGTCAGTTAATACGCCGCCGAAATTAAAAAAATGCGCGGGGTGACCAATAACGACGTCATTGCCGCCTGGCAAAAAGGCAAACTGACGGCGGAGCAGGTGGTCGAGCGCCTGCGCAATTATTCCTTCGGCATGGCTGATGCGCTGCGGAACGGTTTCTATGCGCAGGGCGACGCGTCGGAGAGCGCCCTGAAGGAGGATGCCAAATTTTACGGCAGCACCGGATTCCCGGTCAAGGGGCCGGTGGTGTTTTCGCTTGAGGATGTCGAAAATTCCACCTCCGCCGAAAAGCCCGTCCTGGTGATGCGCAGCTACGACCCCGAGGTGGTGCCGCTGCTGGCCAGCGGCAAGCTGGGCGGGCTGGTCGTGACCTCGACATATATGGCGTCGCACCTCAAGCTGTTGTGCGAGACGCACATGGTCTCCGGCCTTTTCGGCATGATCCCGCCGGGCGAAAAAACGCTGACCCGCGAGTTCAACGAGGAAGCGGCCCCGATTTTTCCTGTTTACTTTGACGGCGATACGGTGGAGATCGGCGGGCAAACGGTCAAAAAGGGGCAGGCGGTGCT
>JAIOQI010000011.1 GCA_021413445.1 Alphaproteobacteria bacterium
AACGAAGGGAACGTCACGGCTACGCTGCAGCGTGAGGAGTTCTGCACGGAAGACAAGAAGATCTGCGCTCCTCTCGAAGGCAAGCGCATCTATCCTGGCGTCAAGTGGGAAATGGAAGTGCCCACAGCCCTGAAAGGAAGGTCTTTCGAACAGACCCTGTTGCTTAACGGAAAGTATTCCAAGCTGTCCTATCCGTCTAACTGATAACTGACAACTAATGGCGCGGTGAGGGATTTTGCCCCTAAAGAGCCACATATCCGCCTTCATTATAGTCCTTCTTCTCATGATGGGTATTGCCTGTGCCACAGCTTCGGCGGCGGCCCTGCTTCCGCCGCCGGTTGTACAGCCTGTGAAAGCCGTTCCGCCAGACACAGCCGTTGCAGAAAAGAAGGCTGAAGAGGTTAAGGACACTGTCAAGGTCAACGATAATAAAGGCGATGTTTATTCTATACAGCTTGGCTCCTACCGTGACAGCGTCGCGCTTGAAAAAGACTGGCAGGGGCTGAAGAAAAAATATCCGGACTTGCTGGGCAAGCTGACCTTGAAAACGGTGAAGGTGGATTTACCCGCGAAAGGAATTTATTACCGCCTGCAGGCCGGTACAGTGACGGCGTCCCGTGCGCTTGAAATTTGCGATGCCCTGCAGAACATCCCGGACGGATGCCTATTGGTGGCGCCGGAATCAGGATCGCGCGCGTCAGAGGCCCCCAAAGCCGCCGCGGCATTGCCGCCTCCGCCGCCGGTTGCGCAGCCCTTCTCAGGGCCTGCTGTCCAACCCGCTCCGCCGCCGCCCGTCCAGCCGGCTGTGCCGTTGCCACCCCAATCAGCTGTAGCGCCGCCCGCCGCAGCATCGGACGGTGAAGGCGAATTCATCGCTTTTGATCTGATCGTCGGCGGGAACTACTACGGCTTTGTTTACGGGCGTTTCGGCGCGGACTGGTTCGAGCTCGATCAGGTGAACGATGCCCTCAACCAACTGCCTTCCGTCAGGAACAAGCAGGATTTTGCGCCACTTTTCAGCGGGCGTCTTACCGGGACAAAAACGGTTCCCGAGGTGGGAACTATCATGCTGGACACCGATCATTTCGCCATCAGGCTTGAGATCGCCGAGGCGGAAACCCTCCTACAGGAAGTGGGGGGGGTCGGGGAACTGGAAGAGGGGGAAAGGGGTTTTTCCATCCGCAACGCCCTCTTCGCGGCGGGAAGCACGCCGACGGAAAAACTTGAACTGTCCTCCGGCGTCTCGGTGTCGCACAACACAACATTTTCCAAGGAAAAAACGGCATTTTTGAGCTCGGGATCCATTACCGCAGGCAGCGGCTATCTTCTGAGCGGCGCAATGGCCAGGCATGACTTCAAAAAGATGGGCCAGGACCTGACAGCCTATGGCGGCTTGCTGGAGGTTGAACACGGAATGAAGTTTGCAAAAAGCCTCCCTTATTACGGCATGCGCCTGGAAAGCAATCGGGAGCTGCTGTTCAGGGATTCACAGCTTCAGGGTTCCGGCATCGAGGTCTTCCTGCCCCGCCGCGCGCAGGTGGAAGTCTTCAAGAATGGAGAGGGCAAGGGGCAGGTCATTTTCTCGCGGGTGCTGGATTTCGGCACTATGCAGCTGGATACCCGTTCTTTTCCCGCCGGGAGTTATGATGTCGAGATCGTCGTGAAAGATGATGCGGGCGTCATCTCCCGCGAAACGCGGGCCTTCACCAAAACGCAACGCCTGACGCCGCGCGGCAAGTCCTATTTTGTTATTGATGCCGGGGAAATGAGGAATAACCTTCAGACGGCTGGGGTGTCTGTGGCGCAGGCCTCCTACAGGAGAAGGCTGACGGATTCGATGGACGGATCCCTGGCTGCTGCCGTGACGAGCGACGATCAGGTGCTTGAAGGGGCCCTGTTGAGGCAGGATGGATTCTCAGTGTTCGGGAATCTTGGACAGATAGACACCTCCCTGACCGGAAGTTTATCCGCCCGCGCCAAGCCGGCCGGGGTCGAGGCGTCAGTGGCGTGGATAGGGGAGAAAAAATCTTTCGGCGTCACCGCTTCGCAAATCTATGACCGTCCGGAGGTGGCAGGCAAGCTGGGCAGCCTTGCCCTTTCGGACAGGAAGGCCTTGAGCTTCAATTTTGCGTTGCCGCTGGAGTTCCCCTACATCAATACAATAAGCTCCTCCTTCCGCGCCGAATTCAGCGAGGACAAGAGCGGCGGCAGCCAGCATCGCTACGGGCCCGCATTCACCTACAAGTTTGATCGTTACAGGGAATATTTGCCGGAGTTGAGATTGGAATATGTGGTTACGGACAGTGAGGAGCAGGTGCTGGGCGCCTTCGCCATCAGGAGCGACACAGTGGGTTCGGCCTGGACGAAAACACTGGAGATTGCGGGACGGGCGGCCAATAAGGACAATGAAACATCGTCGAGGGCCACGCTCGGGTTCTCAGGCGGGGGGTTTGCCCGGCAGGACTGGCGCCGGAACCTTACGGCCCACGCATCGTTTATTGCCAGCCCCCTGACGGCTGACCAGGGAACATACACTCCGCTGGTTACGGGCACTGCGAAGTACACCGCCCAGGCGTTGCAGACGCAGCTCTATCTGGACCAGCACTTGAAACAGGATCGTCAGGGAACGCTTGGCGGGGAACTGTCCACTACGCAGTTGTGGTCCCCCGGCGCCGGCCTCTCGGCCACGGCGGAAAGAGTATCTCCTGACGCGGCGCTGGCCATGATACGGGTGAACGGCAAAGGCAAGGCCAGCGTAGGCATCGCGGTCGATGGCACCTTGAGGTCTGTCGTGAAAATCGGGGAGACTGCCGTCGTCTCCATTCCTGCTTTTAAAAAATCAAAGATTTCCATCTTCAACAAGGATGAGCTTGCCGATTTCGACATCAGGGAACGGGGATATAGCGTTGTCGGCTATCCGGGCAATGTTCTTTACCGCGAGTTCACTGTCATGAAAGTGTATTTCCTGCTGGGAACGCTGCTGGATGAAACGGGAAAGCCCCTTGCTGGGTTCAGGTTCACTTTCGGCGACCAGGTTTATTACACCGATGACAGAGGCTTCTTCACCCTTGAAACGTCGCTGGAAGCGGGGCAGAAGATTGAAATAGCTGAAGGGGGGGTGAGCTGCATGGTGGCTATTCCCGCCAGTCTTCCGGAAGATTCCCCCACTATCGAGCTGGGCAAGATCGCCTGCGTCAAAAAGCCGTGAGCCTCTATTGTCATCCCTGTTGTCACCCCGCACTTGTTGCGGGGTCCAAAAGGGCGTCTGCGCGTCTAGTGACTCAATATGACGGCAGGACTGCCTTTTGGATGCCGGAACAAGTCCGGCATGACAAAGAGGGCAAGGGTGAAGTTTTTGTTTTAGGAAACGTCCCTAACCTAATTCGATTGCACGAGTACCGTCAATCTCGTGCTGTACGATCCGGCAGCCGCTGCCCGTAGGTCAGATTCCGGCAGCAGGATGTGCAGGTTGGCGCTGAAACCGTTCTCCGTGCAATCGCTGCTGGTCGTATTGGCATTGGCTGCAGCCAGGGGAACGCCGTAAGTGACCGCTGTCCCGCCCGTCGTGCCCGGCGCGTCATGCCAGAAAACACCCATGTTGATCTGGGCTGTGCCGCCTATGTCCTCCACCGCGAAGCCGTCGGGGGACATTCCTGAGTCATCGGTGATCGTCACCTGATAGGCGCCGTTGCCGTTGCTCCAGACGCAGACGTCGTTATTGGCCTCCATGTCGCCCGAACCGCCGTAGGTGCCCAGCAAGAAGTCGGATGTATGGCTGATGCGGAACAGTTCAGGAATTGTCAGGGTAATGTCGATCGTGCCGGTCGAACTCAGGCCAAGTGTGCCATCGGTGGCTGCCACGGCTTGTCCTGCCGCTGTGGCCGTGGCCAGCAGACCCGCGATCAAGAGCTTTTTAAAAGTATTCATGTTTATTCCCTTTGGCCTGACGCCGACCGTACTATGTATATACCAAAGTTTAAAACCTGTCAATAAATGATCGGTATCCGTCATCCCGCGAAGGCCGGGATCCGGACCGTGCGAAGCACCTTTATAAATGCCGCCTTGAGGCGAGGCCAGACCCCCGCCTTCGCGGGGGTGACGGGGCGGGCAGGGATGACAAGAGAGGGCAGGGACAGGTGAGTGTGTTTCTATCAATTGTTTCCGCCGCCGGAGGGTGTTATGCTTTCCGGACGGGCTGATCTTGGGCCAGCCGGAACAGTTGGGAGTTGACATGAAAAAATGGCTTGTTTTTCTCGTATTTCTTTCCTGTTTCCCCTTCCATGAAGGGCAGGCCGCGCCCCCTCTGGTGCGCATCACGGGTATAGATGACTTGAACCTGGGTACGTGGGACGTGTCGTCTGACATGACCGGCAACGATCCGGTTTGCGTTTATAACACCCGCGCCGCAACCTACAGGGTGACCGCCACGGACAATTCGACGATCGAGCCCGGCCAGTTCAGGCTTGAAAACACGGAAAGGACTGTCCAGATTCCTTATACCGTTCAGTGGGCGGAAACGGCTTCGCCCGGAACGGGAACGGTCGAGCTGCAGGATGGGGTTGTGTATGGCGCCGGCGGCGCCAATACCCTCGATGAAACCTGCCGTTCAGGGGAGTTGAGCGCCAACCTGGGCATTACCGTCGCCGCGGTGGATATGCAGACCCTGCCGGCCGGCACTTATACGGCAACCGTGACTATTGGGGTAACGCCGTAAACATTTCCCATCATACATCCCTGTATCGTCATACCGGCGAAAGCCGGGGCATCGCACCCATACACCGCGTCATCCCACAAAAACAAAGGAGCCCCGGCCTTTCGGCCAAGGCTCCCTTGTTTGATTTATCCCCAAAATTCCAAATTAGACGGGGATAAAGGTAAGCGTGACAGTGGTAGAGTATGATCCGGCAACTGCCGCCTCAAGGGCGTCCTTCGCGAACATAACCTTGAAGTTGAGGTTGGCTACCTGACCGCCTAATGCCAGGGAGTCATAGGCGCCGGTCATCGTCGTGTAGTTTTTGTCGATGAGATCCTGTGCCACACCTGCTGGGTCTGTCAGGTCAGTCATATTGGCGGTGAAGGCGATAAAGTTGCCCGTCCCATCCGCCACATTGTAGCCGTTTTGAGCACCAGCACCAGTGTTTATGAGTAGCGCTTTATACGCGCCGCCAGCATAGTTGACCCCGACGGTCAGGTCTTCGCTCGCCGACATACCCGCTGTCAAGTCTGTCCAGGTGCCAAGCGCAAGGGGGGCGTCACCCGTTTCATTGATCAGTTTAGGGATGTCTATGGTAATCTCAATCCCCGAGCTGCTCGTGGACGTGCCGATCCCGGACTCGACCGGGTCAGCCAATGCTTGTCCTGCGCCCATCGCGGTTGTTGCCAGCAGACCCACCATCAGTAGTTTTTTCAAATTATTCATAATCCGTACTCCTTATGTTGATAGCTTATGTTAATAACTGTTGTATAGGAAGGTTTTACAAGAAGGAGAAAAAAACCGCCCCATAGGATAATTATGGCATTGTATTTCCTAAATAATGGTTAACATAATGACTTTTTACCATATATTTTTAAATTCACACAACTATTCCGTGCTTATGGAATAATGATTTCTAGTGTTTTTTCAAAAAAAATCGACGGTTCTGTTTTTTTGGGGGGAATCGGACAATTCGTACCGATTCTCCCTGATTTCGGGGCGGCAAAACGCCCCTGAAAGGCCGATTCCGCCGCCTGCGCGCCCCAGTCCGCCGGAAATATGTTTATCTCTTTGATAAATCTGAGAAAATGGTGCGCCCGACGGGAGTCGAACCCATAACCTTTGGCTTCGGAGGCCAACACTCTATCCAATTGAGCTACGGGCGCATGGTTTCTTTATCGGGGAGAATGCTTCTTCTGTCAATAACATCTTGACAGGGCAGGGGGCAGCGTCCTATACAACTACACTCTTGAATAATTATGATGACTGATGGAGATCTACTGTGACAAAACGTACCTATCAACCGAGCAAGCTGGTGCGCAAACGCCGCCACGGGTTCAGACTCCGCATGGCAACGGCCAACGGCCAGAAGATTCTTGCCAACCGCCGCGCCAAGGGCCGTAAAAAGCTTTCCGCTTAAGGATTTCCATGTGCGCCGCGGTGAATTCACTGAAGGCGTCTGCTGATTTTCAGCGTATTTCCCGTCTGGGAAAGAAATGGGTATTTCCGGCCTTTATCATGCTTGTCCTTCAACAGGAGAAAAAAGATTCCCCCTTCCGCCTCGGGCTGACCGTCAGCCGCAAGGTCGGCAATGCCGTGGCGCGGAACCGCGCCAAGCGCCGGCTGCGGGAAATGGTGCGCCTGTCCGCCGCCCCCGAAAAGATGGCCGGTTTCGATATTGTGCTGATCGCCAAGGCTTCTGCGGCAGAACGCGATTTTTCCCTGATGAAACGGGATTTCCTGCAAGGGCTGGAAAAGCTGGGGATCCTGTCCTTATGAGCCATTTCCTTTTAACCGCCATCCGTGTATATCAATACCTGTTCTCTTCATGGATGGGGAGGAGCTGCCGCTATCACCCCACCTGTTCAACCTATGCCGCGCAATCCATCCGCCAATTCGGCGCGCTGCGCGGGAGCTGGATGGGGATCAAACGGATTTGCCGCTGCCATCCCTACCATGCCGGAGGATATGATCCGGTTCCTGAAAGAAAGACTGTAAAATGAAATCCCTGCTGCCGAATAATCCCAACAACGAACAGGATAACACCCGCCTGCTGGTGGCGATTGTGGTTTCAATGGTCATCCTGTTCGGGTTTCATTTTTTATACGAAAAGCCGCGCCAGGAAAAGCTCCTCCAGCAGCAACAGCAGGTCCTGCAGGCGCAGGAAGCCGTGACGGCAACGGCCCCGGTCGGTGAGCAGCCGCCGATCGAGAACCGCTCCGAGGCGCTGCGCTCCGGCAAACGCATCCCTATCCATGGAGCCAAGGTGACCGGCTCGCTCGCCCTGACCGGCGCGCGGATCGATGATCTGTCGATGAACGAATACTACGCCACGATCGAAAACAAGGGGCATGTGGATCTGCTCTCGCCGTCCGGAACCAGGGGGGCTTATTACGTCGAAAGCGGCTGGACGAGCAGTGACAGCCCTGTCCCCGACAGCAAGACGGTCTGGACGCTGGCGCCCGGCAGCAAAGCGGCGCTGGAAACCGGCGGCGCCGTGACCCTGCAGTGGGATAACGGGCAGGGGCTGCTGTTCACGCGCCGGATCGAGCTTGACGACAACTACCTTTTCACCGTCACGCAGAAGATCACCAACAAAACGGCGGCCGAGAAGAAATTCAACGCCTGGTACCTGATCTCGCGCCACAATCTGCCCGACGATTTCAAGGGCTTCTTCATCCTGCATGAGGGGCCGCTGGCCTACCTGGACGGCAAGCTGGATGAAATCAGCTACAAGAGCCTGGCCAAGGGCGACAAGACGGAGCGCGACGGCGTGCAGGGCTGGCTGGGCATCACCGACAAGTACTGGTTCGTCGGGATTTTCCCGGAGACCCAGGAAAAGTTCAACGCCCGCATCATCGGCAGCAAGACGGCCGACGCCCAGGCGTACCAGACGGACATCGTGACGGAAGCCAGAACCCTGCCTCCCGGCGGGGAGGTCGAGGACAAGAAATTCATTTTCGCCGGCGTCAAGAGCCTGCCGCTGATGAACGCCTACCAGCAGAAATACGGCCTCGAGCATATCGACCTCACCTTCGATTTCGGGATGTGGTATTTCATCACCAAGCCGTTTTTCTACCTGCTGCATTTCCTGATGGGATTGCTCGGCAATGTCGGCCTGTCCATCCTGGCGATGACGGTGATCGTCCGCGGCGCGGTGTTCCCGCTCGCCAACAAGTCCTTCCGCTCCATGGCGGGCATGAAGAAAATCGCGCCGCAGCTCAAGGAGCTGCAGACCAAGTACGGCGACAACCGCGAAAGGCTCCAGATCGAGATTTTTGAGCTTTACAAGCGCGAGAAGGTCAACCCGTTCAGCGGCTGCTGGCCGCTGCTGATCCAGATCCCGATTTTCTTCGCCTTATATAAGGTCATCCTGCTGTCCGTCGAATTGCGCCATGCGCCGTTCTGGGGCTGGATCAAGGACTTGTCGGCGCCGGACCCGACCAATATCTTCACCCTGTTCGGCCTCATTCCGTGGACGCCGCCGGCGGTGCTGATGATCGGCGCCTGGCCGCTGCTGTTCTGCCTGACGATGATTATTCAGAAGCGCCTCACCCCGCCGATGCCGGACAAGACGCAGGAGCAGCTGCAATCCTACTTCCCGTTCATCATCACTTTCATGCTGGCGAAGTTCGCCTCCGGCCTGGTGATTTACTGGACGTGGAGCAACGTGCTGGGCGTTTTGCAGCAGTATTATATCCTGCGCAAGGTCGGTGGCCAGGAAGTGTCGCTGATTCACGGCCATAGCGAGCGCCGCAAGAAGAAAGAGCCCCATGGATAAGCCCATTGACGCCGAGGCGTTAAAGCGGGGGGAGGTCCTGTTCCGTCAGGAATGCAAATTCGTCGCCGGCGCGGCGACACCGGACAGGATTCCGCCGCCGACGCTGGGGGAGGTCGCTTTTGCCGGCCGTTCGAATGTCGGCAAGTCGAGCCTGATAAACGCGATGACAAACAGGAAGGGGCTCGCCCGCTCCTCCAACACGCCGGGGCGCACCCAGCAGATCAATTTTTTCGACCTCGGCGGCCTGATGTACCTCGTCGATTTGCCCGGCTACGGCTACGCCGCCGCCTCGAAGGAGAAAATCCACGCCTGGAACGAAATGATCCGCAACTACCTGCGCGGCCGGCAGACCCTGAAGCGCGTCTGCGTGCTGATAGATTCGCGCCATGGCATCAAGGCCATCGACCAGGACACGATGGAGATGATGGACCAGTCGAACGTGCCCTACGTGATCGTGCTGACCAAGTCCGACAAGATCAAACCGGAGGAACTGGCGGATTTGCAGGCGCGGATCGAGGACGAGCTGAAATCCCACCCCGCCGCCTGCCCCAGGGTCTATGCCACCAGCTCCGACAAAAAGACCGGCATCCCCGAGTTAAGGGCTTTTCTAGCGCCCCGGTAGCTGTTTTTTATGACAAGCGTTTTTTGCCGAACGGGGCTTAACTATTCAGGTTTGAAATGTTATAAGTTTTTGATCTATATCAAAGGTATTCTCCACAAACTTTTCCTTCAAGACGGACACAAAAAATGAAAAAGACAAAATCCTTCAGCTTCTGGAAAGTTTCCAGCTATATTTCCGCGTTTCTGACCGCCGCCCTGATGTCGGCGCCGGCTTTCGCGGTATTGGGCCAGCCTGTCCCCGGCGGCATGAATTTTCAGGAGGCGGCTTCCCCGATGAAGGAGAAGATGGCTTTCTTCCACAATCATCTTTTGATGCCGATCATGATGACCATCACGGCCTTTGTGTTTTTGCTGCTGCTGATCGTGATTATCCGTTTCAACGCCAAGGCCAATCCGGTGCCTTCCAAGACCACGCACAACGTGCTGCTGGAAGTGGTGTGGACGCTGATCCCGGTGCTGATCCTGATTACCATCGCCATTCCGTCCATGAAGATGCTCTACTACGTCGATAAGACCGCCGATGCGGAGATGACGCTGAAAATCACCGGCAGCCAATGGTACTGGAGCTATGACTATCCCGATGACGGGGGGATTAATTTCATCAGCAACCTGGTGCCGGAAAAGGACTTGAAGGAAGGCCAGCCGCGCCTGCTGGCGACGGATAATCCCGTGGTCTTGCCGGTGGACACCAACATCAAGCTGCTGATGACGGCGACAGACGTGGTGCACTCCTGGGCGGTCCCCGCTTTCGTCGTCAAGCTGGATGCCGTGCCGGGCCGTTTGAACGAGACCTGGGTGCGCATCGACAAGGAAGGCACCTTCTACGGGCAGTGTTCGGAAATTTGCGGCACGGGACACGGTTTTATGCCGATCGAAGTGCACGCCGTTTCCAAAAAGGCCTTTGCCGAGTGGGTGAAAAAACAGGGCGGCAAGATGCCCTCCGCCTCTTTCGCTGAAGCATCTCAAAAAACAAAGACTGAAGAAACAGGAGAAAAATAATGTCAGACGAACATCATGACGATCACATGCCGGGATTCTTCAGGCGTTGGTTTTGCTCCACCAATCACAAGGACATCGGCACGCTGTACCTGATTTTCGCGGTCGTCGCCGGCATTGTGGGCGGCCTTGCTTCCATGCTGATGCGGGCGGAGTTGCAGGCCCCCGGCCTGCAATATATCGCCGACGGCCAGCAGTGGAACGTGCTGATTACCGCGCACGGCCTGATCATGGTTTTCTTTGTCGTGATGCCGGCGCTGATCGGCGGGTTCGGCAACTGGTTCATCCCGTTGATGATCGGCGCGCCGGACATGGCGTTTCCGCGCCTGAACAACCTCAGCTTCTGGCTGCTGGTGCCCTCCCTGCTGCTGCTGGCGGGTTCGGCGCTGGTGGGGCCCGGAGCCGGCACCGGCTGGACGGTTTATCCGCCGCTGTCGAGCCTCGTGGGCCATCCCGGCGCTTCCGTGGACATGGCGATCTTTTCCCTGCACCTGGCCGGGGCATCTTCGATCCTGGGCTCCGCCAATTTCATCACCACCATCTTCAACATGCGCGCCCCCGGCATGACGCTGCACAAAATGCCGTTGTTTATCTGGGCGATGCTGGTAACGGCCTTCCTGCTGGTGCTGTCGCTGCCGGTGCTCGGCGGCGGGATCACCATGCTGCTGACCGACCGCAATTTCGGCACGGCCTTCTTCAATCCTGAAGGCGGCGGCGATCCTTTGCTGTTCCAGCACCTGTTCTGGTTCTTCGGGCATCCGGAAGTCTATATCATGATTTTGCCGGGTTTCGGCGTCATCAGCCAGATCGTTTCCACCTTCTCGAAAAAGCCGATTTTCGGCTATCTCGGCATGGCCTACGCCATGGTGGCCATCGGGTTCGTCGGGTTTATCGTCTGGGCGCACCATATGTACACCGTCGGCATGGGCGTCGATACGCGGGCCTATTTCACCCTGGCGACCCTGATTATCGCGGTGCCGACCGGCATCAAGATTTTCTCCTGGATTGCGACTATGTGGGGTGGCTCGATCTCTTTCAAGACGCCGATGCTCTGGGCCATCGGCTTCATCTTCCTCTTTACCCTGGGCGGCGTGACCGGGGTCGTCCTCGCCAATGCCGGCATGGACGTCGCGCTGCATGACACTTATTATGTGGTGGCGCACTTCCATTACGTCCTGTCGGTCGCCGCCGTATTCGCCATTTTCGGCGGCTGGTATTACTGGATCGGAAAAATGTCCGGCCGCCAGTATCCGGAGTGGGCCGGCCAGCTGCACTTCTGGACGACCTTTATCGGCTCGAACCTGACCTTCTTCCCGCAGCATTTCTTAGGGTTGCAGGGCATGCCGCGCCGTATCCCGGACTATCCGGATGCCTATGAGCATTGGAACCAGATTTCATCCTACGGGGCTTTCCTGATGGGGGCATCGACGCTGTTTTTCATCGGCCTGGCCATTTATACGCTGGTCGCCGGCAAGAAAGTCGGCGCGAATTACTGGGGCGCGGGCGCCACGACCCTGGAGTGGACGGTATCCTCGCCGCCGCCGTTCCACCAGTTCGAGATTCGTCCGATTGTCAAATGACGGGTATCGCCGCATATATTGACCAGCCCGCTTCAAACGCCAGCGTTCAGGACTTCTTCGAGCTCCTGAAACCCAAGGTCATGACCCTGGTGGTGTTCACCGGTTTCGCCGGTTTGGTGCTGGCGCCCGGCCATCTGCATCCTTTTCTGGCGCTGGTGGCCGTGGCGTGCATTGCGATCGGCGCGGGCGCTTCCGGTGCAATCAACATGTGGTATGAGCGCGACATTGATGCGGTGATGAGCCGCACCAGCGCGCGCCCCCTGCCGCAGGGCCGCATCGAGCCGAGCGAGGCGCTCGGCTTCGGCGTCGTGCTGACCATTTTGTCGGTGGGGCTGATGGGGCTGGCGCTGAACTGGACGGCGGCGGCATTGCTGGCCTTTGCCTCGTTCTTTTATGTGTTCGTCTATACCGTCTGGCTGAAGCGCCGCACCCCGCAGAATATCGTGATCGGCGGCGCGGCCGGCGCCTTCCCGCCGATGATCGGCTGGGCGGCGGTGACGGGGCATGTCTCGATTGAGCCGCTGGTGCTGTTTGCGCTGATTTTTTTCTGGACGCCGCCGCACTTCTGGGCGCTGGCGCTGTATAAAAACGCGGACTACAAAAAAGCCGGCATCCCCATGCTGCCGGTGGTGGCGGGAGACCGCGCCACCAAGCAGCAGATCATCCTCTACAGCCTGCTGATGACGCCTTTTGTCGCCGCGCCCTATTTCATGCATGTCGCCGGCCTGGCCTACCTGTCGGCGGCGGCGGCGCTGCACGGGCTGTTCGTTTTGAGCGCCTTCAGGGTCTGGCAGGACAAGACGTATAAAGCCGCCCGGGTGATGTTCGGCTATTCGATTTTCTACCTGTTCTCGCTGTTCGCGCTGATGATGCTGGATAAGGTGCATTGATATGCCGCATAGCCCGCTGCACAAACAACAAAAGAAAAAGAACTACGCCATTTTACTGGCGCTGCTGGTTTTCGTCGTGACGGTGTTTTTTGTCAGCATCATCCGCATGAAGGGCGGGTGATGGACGTCCGGCAGAAAAACAAAAGGGTCCTGCTGGCTACCCTGGGCGTCGCCTTCGGCATGGTCGCCCTGTCTTTCGCTTCCGTCCCCCTTTACCGCACGCTTTGCCAGGTGACGGGATGGGGCGGCACGACGCAGCGGGCGGCAAAGAACACGTCGCATGTTTATAACCGTGAATTTGTCGTGCAGTTTAATGCCGATGTCGATCGGCACCTGCCGTGGGCGTTCAGGCCCGACATGCGGCAGGTGAAGGTCAAGGTCGGCGCCGATGCGATTATTTCCTATTTCGCGGAAAACCACGGAAAATTGCCGATTTCCGGCTCGGCTGTCTATAACGTCACCCCGCTGCTGGCGGGCAAGTATTTCAATAAGACCCAGTGTTTTTGCTTCGCGGAGCAAATCCTGCAGCCCGGGCAAAAGGTGCATATGCCGGTCACTTTCTTCGTTGACCCCAAGATTATGGAGGATCGCGAGCTGAAAGACCTCAAAACCATCACCCTTTCCTACACTTTTTACCGCCACGATTCCAAAGAGCTGGAGAAGGCGGTTGAAAATTTTTATAATGCATCTGATAATCCCCATAAGAAAACCAACTAAGAGGAAAAAAACATGTCTGACGCCCCTGTATATGACCTGAAGAGCGGCAAGCCGCATCCCTTCCATGTGCCCCACGCCAGTATCTGGCCGCTGACCGCCGCCGGCGCTGCCGGGCTGCTGGCGATCGGCACCGTCATGTTCATGCACAAGGCTGAATGGCAGGGGTTTCACGTTGGGATGAAGGGGCTGCTGCTCGGCTTCCTCGGCGTGCTGGCGGTGATGTGGGTATGGTGGCGGGACGTCATTCATGAGGCTTTTGTCGAAAAGGCCCATTCGCCGCAGGCAAGGACCGGCCTGCGTTACGGCATGGCGCTGTTCATCACGTCGGAGATAATGTTTTTTGTCGCCTTCTTCTGGGCGTTTTTCAATTCCAGCATTTTCCCCAAGGAAGCGATCGGCTTTGTCTGGCCGCCGAAAAGCGTCGAAGCCGTCCATGCGTTCGAGCTGCCGTTCCTGATGACGATGATCCTGCTGCTCTCCGGCTGCACCGTCACCTGGGCGCACCACGCCATTCTCGAAGGCAAGCAGGCGGAGTCGGTCAAGGCGCTGGCGGTGACGGTGGCCTTGGGCCTCGCCTTCACCTGCTTCCAGGGCTACGAATACTATCATGCGACCTTTCCTTTCAAGGGCGGCATCTATTCCTCCACCTTCTACATGGCAACCGGCTTTCACGGCCTCCATGTGCTGATCGGCAGCATTTTCCTCGCCGTATGCCTGTTCCGCGCCATCAGGGGCCACTTCACGCCGCAGAGTCACTTCGGGTTTGAGGCGGCGGCCTGGTACTGGCACTTCGTCGATGCCGTGTGGCTGTTCCTCTTCGTCGCGATTTACTGGTGGGGAAATAGTTGAGCTTTTTAAAAGACGTCGCTTTCGCGCTTAAACCCCGCTGTCCCGTGTGTCAGCGGGGTCGTCTTTTCAAGCCCTGGTCGGTGAGCGTCGTCGATGCGTGCAGCGTATGCCACGCCAAACTCGGGCAAAACGATGTCGGCGACGGCGCTTCGGTGTTTCTGATTTTCCTGCTCGGGTTCCTGATCGTGCCGCTGGCGTGGGCGTTTGAGCTCCTGGTGGCGCCACCACTGTGGGTGCATGTGGTGCTGTGGGGGGCGGTCTCGCTCGGCGTGATTGCGCTGGTGCTGCCGGCGACGAAGGCCCTGCTGATTCTGCTTGAATACCGCCACCGCCCCGGGGACTGGAAAAAGGATTAGGGCTGCTTCGGCGGCTTGCCCTTGAACATCAGCGGGAAATGCTTCCGCTTCGCATAGGCCGGATTTTTCAGGAAGTTATCCAGCACGCTTTCGTAGAGCTCCAGCCGCTCGGCATCGCTGCATTTGTTGATGCAGCGGTCGAGGTGGGCGGACATGCCTTTATGCTTGGTCAGGAAATACTCCTCGATGATTTCCGCCTGCTGCTCCAGGCCGTATTCCATGAGGTCTTTGCCTTTTTCGAGCGTGAACTCGTAGGCTTTCCTGTAGTTGAACTTGTGGCGGAGGGCAAGCCCGGTCGCCTCGACGAGCGGGTTGTAGATCTTGTTCTGGTACTGCCAGACGTGGGTCAGTTCGTGGATCAGGAGCGCGTGGAGATGGGGGTTGGTCTCCAGCGTATAGTCCTCACTGTAGCGGTTGTCCATATAGACGGTGTTGCTCACCGTCATGGCGTAGTTTTCAGGCTGGAATAAGAAGGTTTTTTTGGAGGAAATGGTGACGGCATCGTAGTCAATCGAATCGCCGAAGATGGTTTGGGCGAGTTTTATCTCGTTTTCTGTGAGTTTGCGATGTGTCATGACACTCCCGGACAGGCATTGAACTACGGAAAAGCTATCAGCTTCTGGAAATGATGGCAAGAAAAATCACGGTTTGGGCGGCTTGGGCTTGAAGAAGCTGGGCAGCTTGTCCTGTTTTGCATAAGAGGGATTTTGCAGGAACTTTTCCAGGACTTTTTCGTAGAGCTTCAGCTTTACTTCGTTGCTGCACTTGTTCGTGCAGTGGCGGGTGTAGGAGGGCATGCCGGCGTGCTTGATTAAATAATATTCTTCTATAATCGCCGCCTGCTGCTCCAGCCCGTAATCCGTCAGATCCTTGGCGCCGTCGAGATTGAAGTAATAGGCGGCGGCGTAATTGAATTTGTGTTTCAGCTGCAGCTCGGCGACGGCGAGCACCTGATTGAAAAGCTTGTTCTGCCCCTGCCAGATATGGGTCATTTCATGGATGAACAGGCAGCGGCTGAAGGGGGACGACTGCGCAAAATCATCGCGATAGTTCTTGTGCATGTAGATGTTGTTGCCCACCACCATGGAGGTGTTGCTGGGCTGCAGGGAAGATGTCGGCTGGTCCAGAACCTTGATGGCCGCATAATCGATCGAGTTCCCGAAGATGGTCTTGGCGAGCGTGATCTCTGCGTCGGTGAGAGGGCGTATAATCATGGCGGCTCCATATGTGATGGAACAAACTAGCAAATTCTGGAAACCGTGACAATACCCTCTATGACTTTTTGTCTAAAAAACTTATGATATGGGCATGCAGGGAACCTTTCAGCCAACACGCAGCGCCGTCATTTCCACACTGTTGATATTAGCGGTGCTGCTGGGGCTTGGGACCTGGCAGGTGCAGCGCCTGAAGTGGAAGTCCGGGCTGCTGGCGCATATCGAAGCCCAGATGCAGAAACCGCCGGTGCCGATGCCGGAAAAAATCGACGACCCGGCGGCGTGGGAATACCGCCGCGTGACGCTGGCGGGGAGTTTCCTTTATGACCGCGAGTTCCTGGTCAAGCCGCGCACCCTGGACGGAGTGAACGGCTATCACATGCTGGTGCCGTTCCAGCGCGTCTCGGGTGGGGCGGTGCTGGTCAACCGCGGCTGGATTTCCGCTGAGCTGATGTCGAAAGCGAGCCGGCCCCCGGGGCTGCTCCAGATCGAGGGGATCGTCCAGTTGCCGCATCCTACCTCCTTCACGCCGCCGAACGCGCCGGAAAAAAACGATTGGTACCGGGCGGACATTGAGGCCATGGCGGCGGCGGCGAAGCTGAAGAACGCGGCGCCGGTCATCGTCAATATCGCCAGCAAGGAACCGGGCGTGTATCCGGCCGGCGGCAAGGTGGAAGCCAACATCAGCAACAACCATCTGCAATATGCGATTTTCTGGTACGTGATGGCGCTGATCTCGCAAATTATCTTTTTCATCCGCTATTGGAAACCCGCGCCGGCGTGAGGGCATAAGAATGCTTGGTTACATCAGTACGAGGGGCCGGGCGCCGCGCCTGGGGTTTGCGGAGACGACGCTGGCGGGGCTGGCCGAGGACGGCGGGCTTTACGTGCCCGAGGCCTGCCCGAAACTGTCGCCGGATGAACTCAGCAACATGTCCCACCAGAATTACCTGGAAGTGGCCTGGCGGGTGATGCTGCCTTTTGTCGGGGATGATATTTCCTCGCCGGAACTGATCCGGATTCTCATGGCCGCCTACAAGGGGTTTACGCACCCGGACATCGTCCCCCTGCACAAATTCGACGACAACTTTTACCTGATGGAGCTGTTCCACGGGCCGACGCTGGCGTTCAAGGACGTGGCGCTGCAGTTTCTGGGGCAGGTGTTCGAGCATATCCTCGCCCGCCGCCAGCAAAAGGTGACGATTGTCGGCGCCACTTCCGGCGACACCGGCTCCGCCGCGATCGAGGCTTTCAAGGGCCGGAAAAACGCGGATATCGTCATCCTGCACCCCTATAACCGCGTGTCGGAGGTGCAGCGCCGCCAGATGACGACCGTGATCGCGGCCAACGTGTTCAATATCGCGATCGAGGGCAGCTTTGACGATTGCCAGGACCTGGTCAAGGCCATGTTCAACGACCGGAAATTCCGCGACGAGATGCACCTGTCCGCCGTCAACTCCATCAACTGGGCGCGGATACTGGCGCAGGTGGTCTATTACGTCTATGCCTCGGTGCGGCTGCAGGCGCAGACCGGCAGGAAGGCCGCTTTCTGCGTGCCGACCGGCAACTTCGGCAATGTTTATGCCGGCTATGTCGCGCAGTCGATGGGCGCGCCCATCGACAGGCTGGTCGTCGCCACCAACCGCAACGACATCCTGCACCGTTTTTTCGAGACGGGGAAGATGGAGCAGGAAGGCGTGGCGCAATCGCTCAGCCCCAGCATGGACATCCAGATCTCCAGCAATTTCGAGCGCCTGCTGTTCGACCTTTACGGGCGCAGCGGTTCCGCCGTCGATAAGACCATGCAGTATTTCCGCGAAACCGGGCCGTTCCAGCTCGATCCGCAGACGATGGAGCGCGTGAGGGCGCTGTTCGCCAGCGGCCGGATGGACGACGCGCAGACGACGGAGGTCATCGCCAGGACCTATAAGCAGCACGGTTATATCCTCGACCCGCATACGGCGGTGGGGGTGGGGGTCGCCGAGGAATACCGGAAGAAAAATCCGGGGAGCGTCATGGTGGCGCTCGCCACCGCGCATCCGGCCAAGTTTCCCGCCGCGGTTAAACAGGCGATTGGTTTCGAGCCCGAACTGCCTGCGCCGCTGGCCGACCTTTACCGGCGGCGGGAGAAATATGAGGTGCTGCCAGCCGATCTCGGGCGCGTGCAGCAGTTTGTGCGGGAGAGAATAAAGTTATAGCGTATTGCCAGAATGACGAGATTGCGGCGGCCCTGAAACAGGTACTGGAAAAATAGCGATGAAGGCAGTACTCTGGGTATATGGCAGATGATGATTTGATTAACAAAAACATATCGCTAGACAAAAGAGAGGGCCTGCGCGCCCGCTTAAGCCTGTTTGACCGCCCTTTGGCGAGCGGAGAGACGGCGGAGAAATTCAGCCTCTATGATTATTTTAACGATTACCTGACATTCAAAAATATTGTGCTCGGGCTTTGCCTGGCGACCTTCCTGATTTTCGTGGCCAGCGCCGTATCGCTGCAAATGGCTTTTCTGACGGCGGCGCTGATGGGGCTTCTCGGGGTCATGCTGCTGGAAATGTCCTCCCGTCGCAAATGGGAACACGGGCTGCTGGAGCAGATCCGCCGCATGAACGGCGAATACGAGCGTATCGCGCGCGATGTCGCGCGGAACAGGAACGACACCGGATCGCTCAGGAAAGAATTGGCGGATGCGGCGGGGACGCTGGTGCGCAGCTACGACCAGCTTCCGGCTGAGGCCGCCGCCGTGGAGCAGCGCATGCTCAGGTCCATTGCCGAGCAGCTGTCCAGGCTGGGCGATATTCCGAGGGAGGAGCGGTCGGCCGACGCCGCGCCGCTGACGCCGGCTTTTGACCAGTCGTTTCTTGTCAAAGGCATGGACAGCGCCGATATCGGCAAACGACTGACCGACGATCAGGTGCTGCAGCTTGTGAATGCGGCGGTCAGGGCGGACCGCATCGACATGTTCCTGCAGCCGATCGTCAATCTGCCCCAGCGCAAACTGCGCTTCTATGAAACATTTTCGCGCATCCGCATCATGCCGGAGATATACCTGCCGGCGACGCGCTACATTGAAATCGCCATGCGGCAAGAGCTGATACCGGTCATTGACAACCTGCTGCTGCTGCGGGGCCTGCAGGCGATCCGCAACACGGCGGAGGGGGATTTCAACCGCGCCTTTTTCTTCAATATCACCAGCCTGACGCTCCACGACCCGAAGTTCATGGCCGATCTTGTCGAGTTCATCTCCCAGAACCGGGCGCTGGCGCGGCAGCTGATTTTTGAAATGGGGCAGAAAGACCTGACCACCATGAGCGCGGATGTCTATTCGACCTTTGACGGGCTGTCGCGGCTGGGCTGCCGGTTCTCGATGGACCAAGTCAGGAGCATCTCCTTTGATTTCGCCTATCTTGAGGCCCGCCATATCCGCTTTATCAAGATCGACGCCGCCACGCTGCTGTTCGTGCTGAAGGAGGAGGACGGTCTGCTGCGCCTGAAGCGC
This sequence comes from Alphaproteobacteria bacterium, assembly GCA_021413445.1. Taxonomy (GTDB): domain Bacteria; phylum Pseudomonadota; class Alphaproteobacteria; order Micavibrionales; family UBA2020; genus PALSA-926. Next base: position 19,197 of record JAIOQI010000011.1, read on the forward strand.
CTGAAATCCGAGCTGGACCGCAGCGGCATCGACCTGATTGTTGAGAAGATCGAGACCGACGGCCAGCTTCTCGAGCTGCTGGACATCGACATCGACTACGGCCAGGGCTATCTTTTCGGCCGGCCGGCCCTCTACGAAAAAACATAAGCCATGGCACCCAAACTCATCACCGGCCTCTCTGAAATTTTCGGGCTTTATGATGGCTTCATCCTCGACCTGTGGGGCGTGGTGCATGACGGCGTGGCGCCCTTCCGGGACACCATCCCCGCCCTGCTCGAGATAAAAAAGGCGCAGAAAAAAGTCTGGCTGCTGTCGAACGCGCCGCGCCGCTCCTATACGGTGGCCACCCGGCTGGCCGAGATGGGGATTTCGCCGGGCATGTATGACGGCGTCCTGACCTCCGGCGAGATGAGCTGGGAGGCGCTGCGCGACACGCTGCTGGCCAAGTGGGGGAAGCGCTGCTTCCACATCGGCCCCCAGCGCGACAAAAGCCTTTACGAGGAGCTGGACATCGAAATGGTGAGGGGTCCCTCGCATGCGGATTTCGTGCTCAACAGCGGGGTGGTGGACTTTGGCGACACGATTGAGAGATACCAGCCGGTCCTGCATGACTGCCTGCGCCGCAAACTGCCGATGCTCTGCGCCAACCCCGACAGGATGGTGCATGTCGAAAACCAGATCGTCATCTGCGCCGGCACCTTCGCCGAGTTGTACGAAGGCATGGGCGGGGAAGTCGTTTCCTTCGGCAAGCCCTACCGCGAGGTTTACAGCCGTTGCCTGGGCGAGATGGGGTCGCAGCGCGTACTGGCGGTGGGCGACAGCATGCTGACGGATATTAAAGGCGCGACCGGGGCGGGACTCGACTCCGTGCTGGTGCTGTCCGGCATCCACCGCGAGGAAGTTGCCGGGAGCGAATGGCAAATCTTCCTGGAAAAGTATCCCTTCCGGCCCAGTTATGTCATGAAATCTTTTTTATGGTGATAGATCAAATAATTAGGTTATTTTTTGATATCCGTAAAATTTTTCATAAACACGTTTAAATTTGACGATTTTAAGAAAAGGACGTACCATTAAAGAATAAGCCTGCAGAAAGTTGTACGCACTTTTGCTGAGGGGAAAAAGCCATGGACGATTCGAAAAAGAGCATCAAGGTCTCCTCTGTCCTCGGCTTCATGCTCATGCCGCAGTTCCGCCTCAGTTTTCAGCATCTTTCCTTTATCGTCCCGGTCTTTATGCGCACGATCGCCGTCATGTTCGAGCAGGCCGGTCTGTTGCCGCAAGACCACCCGGCCACGAAGTACGGGATGGAAGGGGTAAAAAAATACGAGTTTTTTGAATTGATAAGGGAAGTCTGGGAAAAGCTCCGTGCTTCGCCTTCCACAACACCTTACCAGTGGAGTCTGTTTATCGGCGTGCTGATGATGATTGCTGTTATCATTCTTGGGGCGATCAGCGTAGTGCTTAACGTTACCGGCATGCTGGTCGGCAACGCCACGGCGCAGGTCCTTTTTGACAATCCGAACGGCGATACCAGCATGTCCGGCAGTGGGTTTGCAGCGCCCTGCGCGGGTGGGTGCGGTATGTTCAATAAAACCCAGGGCACTGGCGCCCACCTCGACTACGGCATCATGATCCTGGACAAAATGCTGCGCGAGGGCGCGAAGGGCAGCGGCGGACCGCTCCAGAACGCTTTCGGCGGTTTGATGCAGATATATAACAGCGGCATCCTGGTGATTGCCGCCATCATGGTGTTCTGGGCCATCGTCACCATCGTTGTGGACACGGCGCGGACGGGGCAAATCGGCGGCGGGCGCCACAACATGGTCTGGTCGCCGATCCGCATCGTCTTTGCCCTGGGGCTCATGGTGCCGCTCGGCGCCACCAGCGGCTTCAGCTCCGGCCAGTACATGGTGATGAAACTGGCGGAATGGGGCTCCAATTTCGGCACCAATGCCTGGGTGAAATATGTCGATACCGTGCTTACCGACCAGTCGATACTGGTCGCCGGAAAAGCGCCGAACATGACCGACCTTATCAATAAGTACGAGAAAATGTGGCTGTGCCGCATTGCGTGGAACGGCTATACAGAGCAGGCTATGGGCGGCATGCTCAGCAATACAGACCAGATCATCGAGACGAAGAAGGAAACGTATATCCTGGACAGGGGGACGATCACCTATCAGTTTACCAATAACACCGCGTCGAATATCTGCGGCTCCATCACATTCCGGACCGAGAATGACCCTATAGCCCTTACCCATGTGGTAGGGGATGCTGTTCTCGGCGATGATCCCGTTGCGAACGCCATTATAACCTATAGGTCAGCGCTCATAAAAGAATATTCGAAGTTGTTTATCATTGATGGCAACCCTCCTTCGGAGGGGGTATTGACGCACTATGCCAAGGACTTCGCCTGCGGCTTTGTCGCGCAGCACCTCTATGGGGGAGAGGGCGGCACTCCGCCAAGCCCGCTTCTTGCCGAATGCGGCAATGATGGTGGAGGTAAATGCGGCGCTGGCGCACCGGGCAGCGGGAAATACCCGGACGTGGACACTTGCGTACGCCCGGCCGTAAAACAGGCTTATGACGACGTAAAGGCCGGTATGGACACCGCCTATGTCGCCTTCCAGAATTCGATACAAAACGACATGCTGAAGGGCCTCAAAAAAGAGGGCTGGGCCGGCATGGGCCGCTGGTACCACCAGATCTCCTCGATGAATAAAGGCGTTTCGGCCATGTCAAAACCCAGCGTGACGATAAACGGCGGCAATGGCGGCCGTATTTCCCTCATGGGCATGGAGGTGAAGGCGGCGCAGGCAGAAAAGGTGAAGGAAATTCTTAATCAATACAGCAAATGGCTACAGACGGTGCCGTTAGCAGACTTGGCGCCCACGGGTGATGTCGGCGCGACGGTGGATGACAGCAACTATAAGGGCAAGGCCGAAAGCGCGACTGGCGACGGGGAGGATGTGGACAACAGCTATACGGATTCCGTGTCGGATATCGTATTGGGCGGCATGGGCGACCAGGGCCTTTTCCTGATGGACGTCGCTTCGCCGAGCGATCCTAACACCTATCCCCTTGCGCAATTGGCAGCAAACGGTGACACGCTTGTGCTGACGGGAACTGTTATGATCGCCGCTTTATCGGCCATACAGGCTGTCTTGGGGGTTCTGGACGCCAGCGGCCTTGGGTTCAGCCTTGGCAACCTGGGTACGACGATAGCGAATAGCATGCTCTTTGAGATGCTGAACTCAATAGCAACGACGATCGTGGGCGCGGGACTGTTGCTGTCGGTCTATGTGCCGATGATACCTTTCATCAGGGTGCTCTTTTCCGTCCTGACCTGGATGATCTCCGTGTTCGAGGCGGTGGTGATGGTGCCGATCGCGGCGCTGGCCCACTTGACCACCGAAGGGGAAGGCATCGCCGGCGGCGCGAGACAGGCATGGATTTTATGGCTGAACGTGCTGTTGCGGCCGACGCTGACGGTGATCGGCTTCGTGGGGGCGATATTGGTGTTCAATACCTTTGTGCTTTATTTCCACGATATCTTCATGAAGCTCACGCTTGCCAACCTCGCCAAGAACGGTTTTCTGGGGCTGTTCGCCATTGTCTCCAATACGGTCATTTATGTCGGTATCATGTACACGGCGGCGAACATGTGCTTTAAGCTGCTGGATATCATCCCCAGCGCGATGATGAAATGGATCGGCGGCGGCCAGGCCGACCACAGCTTTGATAATGAAGCCGTTTCCGGCATGGTTTCCGCGGGCGGTCAGGCCGTTTCCGGCGGGATGAGCAGGGGCGCGGGTTCTGCCAAGGGAGAGGCGCATAGTGCCCAGGCTCACCAGCAAAGACGCGCTGAAGAGAAGGAGAAAGAGGATAGAGGTAACATGACAAAAGCATAGATCGTTTTCATTGACAATAAACCCCGCCGGAGCCTTAAAACTCCGGCGGTTTTGTTTTGGCCCGTCTTGCCATGCCGCCGCTCCCATGCCATTCTGGGCGCAGCGAAGAATCCTTTCGGGGTAACAAAAAAATGTCCAGACTTTTTACAGCCTTTCTGTTTTCAGCTCTTTTGTGTCTGCCCTCTATCGCGCAGGCGGAAACCGCCACCCCTCTTCACGGCATCGCCATGCACGGCGCGCCGAAATATGCGGCGGATTTCAAAAACCTCGAGTACGTCAACGCGTCCGCGCCGAAGGGCGGCGCGCTGCATCTGGCGGTGGCGGGCACCTTCGACAGCCTCAACCCTTACGTCATCAAGGGCGTCGCCGCGCCGGGGGTCACCGGCATGGTCTATCAGACGCTGATGGCCAATACCGAGGACGAGGCCTTCTCCGAATACGGCCTGCTCGCCGAGACGATCGAAACGCCGCAAGACCGCAGCTGGGTGGTGTTCAACCTGCGCCCGCAGGCGCGCTGGAACGACGGCAAGCCGGTGACGGCGGAGGATGTGGTGTGGAGCTTCAATACCCTGATGACAGAGGGGCATCCCTTCTATCGCGCCTATTACGCCAACGTCAAATCCGCGGTCGCCGAAACGCCGACCCGCGTGAAATTCACCTTCAGCATGGCGGGCAACCGCGAACTGCCGCTCATCATGGGGCAGATGCCGGTGCTGCCCAAACATTATTGGGCAGGTAAGAACTTCGCCAAATCGACGCTGGAAATGCCGCTTGGCAGCGGGCCTTATAAGGTGCAATCCATCGATGCCGGTCGCCGCATCACCTATGAGCGCGTCGCCGACTGGTGGGCGAAGGATTTGCCGATCGTGAAGGGGCAGTATAATTTCGATACTATTGTCTATGACGTCTATCGCGACGAGACGGTTTTGCTGCAGGCGTTCTTCTCCGGCAACTATGATTTCCGCCAGGAAAACGTCGCCAAATCCTGGTATGCCGAATACGACCAGCCGCCGGTCAGGGCGGGAACGATCAGGAAAGAGGAAATCCACCACAGCCTGCCGGCGGGGATGCAGTCTTTCGCTTTCAACATCCGCCGCCAGATGTTCCAGGATGCGAAGGTCAGGCAGGCGCTGGGCTATGCCTTCGACTTCGAATGGTCGAACAAGCAGTTCGCCTACGGCTCCTACAAGCGCACGCAAAGCTATTTCGCCAATTCCGAGCTGGCCTCCAGCGGCCTCCCCGAGGGGCACGAGCTGGAAATTTTGCAAAAATTCAAGGGGCAGGTTCCGGAGGAGGTTTTCACCAGGGAATTCAGCCCGCCCAAGACTTCCGGCAACGGCCAGGATATGCGGCAGAATCTCACTGCGGCCAAGAAACTGCTGACCGAGGCGGGCTGGCAGATGGGGAAAGACGGGCTGCTGGAAAAAGACGGCCAGCCTTTCAAGTTTGAAATCCTGATCGAGAGCGAGATGTTCGAGCGCTGGATCAGCCCGATGATCTCCAACCTCAAGAAGTTAGGGATAGAGGCGAAACTGCGCATCGTCGATACCTCGCAGTACCAGCAGCGCATGGATAATTTCGATTTCGACATGACGGTGGCCACCTTCGGCCAGTCGCTCTCCCCCGGCAACGAGCAGCGCGATTTCTGGAGTTCGGCCACGGCCGACGTGACGGGCAGCCATAACCGCATCGGCATCACGAACCCGGTGGTGGACCAGCTGGTCGATATGATTATCAGTTCCCCCGACCGTGCGGAGCTGGTCGCCCGCACCCGTGCCCTCGACCGCGTGCTGCTGTGGAATTATTATGTGATTCCGCAGTGGCATCTCGATTATTTCCGGGTCGCCTATTGGGACAAGTTCGGTAAACCGGCCATTTCCCCGAAATACGGCCTCGGCGTTGTCGATACCTGGTGGTATGACGCGGAAAAGGCTGCTAAAATTGCTTCCAAGGTGAAACCGGAAGCAAAATAGCAGGGTCTATGACCGCATACATCATCCGCCGATTGCTTTTGATGATCCCGACGTTGTTCGGGATCATTCTCATTAACTTCCTGATCGTGCAGGTCGCCCCCGGCGGCCCGGTGGAGCAGATGGTCGCCAAGCTGCAGGGGATGAACACTTCCGCCACCCAGCGTTTCGGCGGCGGCGGGGATGCCGGGGCGGCGACGCAGCTGATGCAGCAGCAGCTCAACAGCTCCAGCGGCGCCAGCAAATACCGCGGCGCGCAGGGGCTGGACCCGGAATTCATCAAGTCGCTGGAAAAGCAGTTTGGCTTCGACAAGCCCCTCGGCGAGCGTTTTGTGCTGATGCTCAAAAACTACCTGCGCTTCGATTTCGGCGAGAGCTACTTCCAGAATAAAAAGGTCATCGACCTGGTGCTGGACAAGATGCCGGTCTCCATCTCTCTCGGCCTGTGGACGACGCTGCTGGTCTATTTCATTTCCATCCCGCTCGGCATCAAGAAGGCCGTTAAAGACGGCACCAAGTTTGATGTCTGGACCAGCGCCATGGTGATTGTCGGCCACTCCATCCCCGGCTTCCTGTTCGCCATTTTCCTGATCGTGCTGTTCGCGGGCGGGAAATATCTCGATATTTTCCCCTTGCGCGGGATTGTTTCCGACAACTGGCACGAGATGGACTGGCCGCACCGCATCGCCGATTATTTCTGGCACATCACCCTGCCGGTGGCGTCGATGGTCATCAGCGGCTTTGCGGGGCTGACCATCCTCACCAAAAACTCCTTCCTCGAGGAGATCAACAAGCAATACGTGCTGACCGCGCGCGCCAAGGGGCTGGCGCAGCGCCGCGTCCTCTACGGCCATGTGTTCCGCAACGCGATGCTGATCGTGATCGCGGGGTTCCCCTCGGCGCTGATGGGGATTTTCCTCACCGGTTCGCTGCTGATCGAGACGATCTTCTCGCTGGACGGCCTCGGGCTGCTCGGCTTCGAATCCGCGCTCAACCGCGATTATCCGGTGATGTTCGGCACGCTGTACGTCTTCACGCTGCTGGGCTTCCTGATCCGCCTCATCAGCGACCTGACGATGACCTGGGTTGATCCCCGCATTGATTTTTCAGCGCAGGGGGAAAGATGACAATAAAACTTTCACCCATTGCCGAGCGGCGCATTTTGCAGTTCAAGCGCAACCGCCGCGGCTATTGGTCGATGTGGATTTTTGTCGGCCTGTTCCTGTTCAGCCTGTTCGCGGAGATGATCGCCAACGACAAGCCGATCGTCGTGCAGTATCAGGGCAGTTTCTACTTTCCCATCGTTCAGTCTTATCCGGAGACGGCTTTCGGCGGGGAATTCGAGACCCAGGCCGATTACCGCGACCCGGTGGTCAAAAAGCTGATCGAGGACAAGGGCTGGATGCTGTGGCCGCCGGTGCATTATTCCTACCAGACCATCAATTACAATCTTGACGTTCCGGCCCCGGCGCCGCCTTCTTCCGAAAACCTGCTCGGCACCGACGACCAGGGGCGCGACGTGCTGGCGCGGCTGATTTACGGCTTCCGCATTTCTATTTTGTTTGGTTTAACTTTGACCGTTCTCGGCAGTATCGGCGGCGTAGCAGTGGGCGCGGCGGGCGGCTATTTCGGTGGCATGGTCGATCTTCTGTCGCAGCGCTTCATCGAGATATGGTCGGGGATGCCGGTGTTTTTCCTGCTCATCATCATGTCGAGCGTGATTACGCCGGGGTTCTTCACCCTGTTGCTGCTGATGCTGCTGTTCTCGTGGATGCACCTGGTCGATGTGGTGCGGGCGGAGTTCCTGAAAGCGCGCAATCTCGACTATATCCGCGCCGCCAAGGCGCTCGGGGTCTCGACGCCGGTCATCATGTTCAAGCACGCGCTGCCGAACGCGATGGTGGCGACGCTGTCGATGATGCCGTTCGTGCTGACGGGCTCGATCACCACCCTGACCGGGCTGGATTTCCTCGGCTTCGGCCTGCCGCCGGGGTCGCCGTCGCTGGGCGAGTTGCTGTCGCAGGGCAAGAATAATTTGCAGGCGCCGTGGCTGGGCATTGCCGCCTTTTTGTCGCTGGCGGTGATGCTGAGCCTGCTGACGTTTATCGGGGAAGCGGTGCGCGACGCCTTCGACCCGAGAAAGATATTCAAAGGATAAGACATGGCTTTATTGGAAATAAAAAACCTTTCCGTCGATTTCAGAAATGGCCAGCAAATTACGCACGCGGTCAAAGGCGTTTCCCTCGAGATTGAAAAAGGCGAGATCCTGGCGGTGGTGGGCGAATCCGGCTCCGGCAAGTCGGTGACGGCGCTATCCGTGCTGCAACTGCTGCCTTATCCGATTGCGGTGCATCCCTCCGGCTCCATCAAGTTCAGGGGCGAGGAGCTAGTCGGCGCGCCGGATGTAACCTTGCGCGGCATCCGCGGCAACAAGGTGGCGATGATCTTCCAGGAGCCGATGACTTCGCTCAACCCGCTGCACACCATCGAAAAGCAGATCGCCGAAGTGCTGTTCATCCACAAGCGCATGGCGCCCGCCGCCGCGCGCACGCGGGTGATTGAGCTGCTGAACCTGGTGGGGCTGGAAAAGCTGACCCAGCGCCTGAATGCCTATCCGCACGAGCTTTCCGGCGGGCAGCGGCAGCGGGTGATGATTGCGATGGCGCTGGCCAACGAGCCGGACCTGCTGATCGCCGACGAGCCGACGACGGCGGTGGACGTGACGGTGCAGGCGCAGCTGTTGAAGCTTCTTAAAGACCTGCAAAAGAAAACCGGCATGGCGGTGATGCTCATCACCCACGACCTGAGCATCGTCCGCAAAATGGCCGACCGCGTCGCCGTCATGTATCAGGGCGAGCTGGTCGAGTACGAAAAAACCGAGAAGCTGTTCACCACCCCGGCACATGCCTACACGCAGATGCTGCTTGCCGCCCAGCCGAGCGGCACGCCGCAGCCGTTTGACAAAAAACTCCCGGCAATCTTCCATGCCGAACAGCTGAAAGTGCATTTCCCGATCAAGGCCGGCATTTTTCACCGCACCGTCGATTACGTGAAGGCGGTCGATGGGATTGACATCGACATCCGCCCCGGCCAGACGGTCGGCGTGGTGGGCGAGTCCGGCTCCGGCAAGACGACGCTGGGGCTGGCGCTGCTGCGGCTGATCCAGAGCCAGGGCGTGATCCGTTTTGACGGCAAGCCGCTCGATACGATGGCGGCCAACGACATCCGCCCCTTCCGCAAGGATATGCAGATCGTGTTCCAGGACCCTTACGGCTCGCTGTCGCCGCGCCTGTCGGTGGTGCAGATCATCGAGGAGGGGCTGCTGGTGCATTACACCGGCCTCTCCGCCGCCGAACGCGAGAAGATGGTTATCGATGTCATGAAGGAAGTGGGCCTCGATCCCGCCACGCGCAACCGCTATCCGCACGAGTTTTCCGGCGGGCAGCGGCAGCGCATCGCCATCGCGCGGGCGATGGTACTCAACCCGAAATTCGTGATCCTCGACGAGCCGACCTCGGCGCTGGATATGTCGGTGCAGGCGCAGATCATCGACCTGCTGCGCAACCTGCAGCAAAAGCACAACCTCGCCTATATGTTCATCAGCCACGACCTGCGCGTGATCAGGGCCATCTCGCACCAGGTGATCGTGATGAAAAACGGCAAAGTGGTCGAAAGCGGCGACGCCAAGCAGATTTTCGACAACCCGCGCGAAGCCTATACCAAGACCCTGATCGCCGCGGCGCTGAATATCGAAGTGGCGGGGAACGGCAATAATCACGCGGCTTAACAGCTTTTTGTCATCCTGAGGCGAAGCCGAAGGATCTCCCTTATTTATAAAAATAAAAGGGAGATTCTTCGCTGCGCTCAGAATGACAAGAGGATGCCCGGGATGACAAGCAAGGATCAAGCCGCCCGCTGCGTCCCCTTCGGCGGGTTGGCGAATTTCGCCAGCAGTTCCGCCTCTTTTTTCCGTGCCTCCACCAGGTGCTCTTCCTTCACATGGCCGTAGCCGCGGATGTGCTCGGGGATGGCGGCGATCTCGGCGGCGATGGCGTAATTGGCGGCGGTAAGGGCGGGCAGCAGGTCTTCAATCGTCTTTTTATAGTCCTTGATGAGTTGGCGCTCCATGCGGCGCTCGGCGGAATAGCCGAAAATATCCAGCGGCGTGCCGCGCAGCCGCTTGAACTGCGCCAGGAACTGGAAGGCGTTCATCATCCAGGGGCCGAATTCCTTCTTGACGAGATGTCCGGTGAGGGGGTCGCGCTTGGCGAAGAGCGGCGGCGCGAGGTTGAACTTCAGCTTGATGTCGCCCTCGAAGCTGTGCCGGAGCTGCGCCATGAACTGCCCGTCGGTGTAGAGCCGCGCCACTTCGTACTCGTCCTTATAGGCCATCAGCTTGTAGTAATAGCGGGCGACGGCTTCGGTGAGCGCTCCTTGCTGGCCGTTCAGCTTTTCATCGGCGGCGGAAACCGTCTCGACGAAGTTTTTGTATTTTTTGGCGTAAGCGGCGCTCTGGTAGCCGATCAGCGAGACGATGCGGCGCTCGATGATTTCCTTGAGCGTGGCGGAGATTTCGCGGTGGCGGTCGGAGCCGTCCGCCGCCTTGGGCGGCGTCGCCAGTTCTTCGACCTTGGCGGGGTTGAAGGCGGCGCGGCGGCCCCAGATGAAGGCCTGCTGGTTCATCCTGATGCTGGCGCCATTCAGCTCGATGGCGCGCATGATGGCGTCCTGGCTGATCGGGATTATGCCTTTCTGGTAGGCGTAGCCCAGCACGAACATGTTGGTGGCGATGGAATCGCCGAGCAGGGCGGTCGCCAGGTGCGTGGCGTTCAGCGTCGATAGGTTTTCCTCGCCGCAGAGCTTCGCGACGGAGGAGACGATCTGTTCGCCGGGGATTTTCCAGTCCGGGCTGTTGGTGAATTCGCCGGTCTGCGCCTTGTGGGTGTTGAGGATGACCTTCGTTTTCCCCTGCCGGATCTTGGAGAGGCAGTCGCCGTCGGCGGTGACCAGGATGTCGCAGCCGAGGATGGCCGTCGCGCCGGCGGTGCCGAGGCGGACGGTGTTGATGTCGGCGGGCGTCCTGGCAATGCGGATGTGGCTGGTGACGGCGCCGCCCTTCTGGGCGAGGCCGGTCTGGTCCATGGTGGTCGCGCCCTTGCCCTCGAGGTGCGCGGCCATGGCGACGATGGCGCCGATGGTGACGACGACGGTGCCGCCGATGCCGGTGACGAGAATGGCTTCCGGCGTGCCGAGATTGCTCAAAACAGGTTCCGGCATGTCCCTGAAGAAGCCGTCAACGCCGTTGCCGAGCTGGGCGGCTTCCGGCTTTTTCAGCCCGCCGCCGAGGACGGTGACAAAACTCGGGCAGAAGCCTTTGACGCAGGAATAGTCCTTGTTGCAGCTCGACTGGTCGATCTGCCGCTTGCGGCCGAATTCGGTTTCCACCGGCGCGATGGACAGGCAGTTGGATTTTTTGCCGCAGTCGCCGCAGCCTTCGCAGACGCGCTCGTTGATGATGATGCGCTTGGCGGGATCTTCCATCAGCCCACGCTTGCGGCGGCGGCGTTTTTCGGCGGCGCAGGTCTGGTCGTAGATGAGGATGGTGACGCCGGGGATGTCGCGCAGCTGGCGCTGGACCTGGTCGAGCTTGTCGCGGTGATGGACCTGCGTGCCGGCCGGGAAGTTCGGGTTTTTGCCGTATTTCCACGGCTCGTCGGTGACGATATGGATGGTCTTGGCGCCTTCGGCAAAGACCTGCTGCGCGATCATCTCGACGCTGAGCGGGCCATCGACGTGCTGGCCGCCGGTCATGGCGACGGCGTCGTTGTAGAGGATCTTGTAGGTGATGTTGATGTTGGCGGCGATGGCGGCGCGGATGGCGAGCAGCCCGGAATGGAAATAGGTGCCGTCGCCGAGGTTGGTGAAAACGTGCTTTTCGGAGGTGAAGGGCGACTGCCCGATCCACGGCGTGCCTTCGCCGCCCATCTGGGTGAACATCACGGTCCTGCGGTCCATCCACATCGCCATGTAGTGACAGCCGATGCCGGCGAGGGCGCGGCTGCCTTCCGGCACGACGGTCGAGGTGTTGTGCGGGCAGCCGGAGCAGTAGTAGGGCATGCGCACCACGGGGGCCGACCTGCTCCTCAGCCCAAAGCTCTGTTCGGTGGCCTTCAGGCGCTCCTCGAAGGAGGTGGTGTCGGTCAGGGGCTTCAGCCGCTGGATCAGCACATTGGCGATCTGCGGCGGCGAGAGCTCGTAGTTTTCGGGGAGCAGCGGGGCGCCCTTTTCGTCATACTTGCCGATGACGCGCGGGCGCTTGTCGGCATCGAGGTTGAACAGGATGCGCTTGATCTGCTCCTCGATCAGGCCACGCTTTTCCTCGATCACCAGGATTTCCCCGACCTGCTCGGCGAGGCGGCGGATGCCGTGGTCCTCCAGCGGCCAGACAAGGGCGACTTTGTAAACGACGATGCCCAGCTCCTCGGCGCGGCTTTTCGAGATGCCGAGGTCTTCCAGCGCCTGCATCGTGTCCATGAAGCTCTTGCCGGTGGCGACGATAGCGAGGCGCTTTTTCGCGGGGTTGATGATGTATTTATCGAGGCCGTTGGCGCGGGCATAGGCGCGGGCGGCAGGAAGCTTGAAGTTAATCAGGCGCTCCTCCTGCGCGACGGGCGGGTCGTACCAGCGGATATTGAGCCCCTCCGGCGGCATGTCGAAATCGGCGGGTGTCTTGAAATCGATCCCGAAGGGGTCGGAGAAAACGGAGGCCGAGCTGTCGGAAAATTCGCTGATGACCTTGAACCCCGTCCAGCAGCCGGAATAGCGCGACATGGCGATGCCGTGCAGGCCGAGGTTCAGCGCATCCTCGATCCCCGCCGGGTGCAGCACGGGGATCATGCAGTGGATGAAGGCATGCTCCGACTGGTGGGGCAGGGTGGAGGATTTGCAGGCATGGTCGTCGCCGGCCAGCGCCAGCACGCCGCCGAATTTGGAGGTGCCGGCGGCATTGGCGTGTTTCAGGGCGTCCGTCGAGCGATCGACGCCGGGGCCTTTGCCATACCACATGCCGACCACGCCGTCATATTGTGCGCCGGGGCCGAGGTTCAGCTGCTGGCTGCCCCAGACGGCGGTGGCGCCCAGGTCCTCGTTCACGCCGGGGGAGAATTTTATATAGTGCTCATCGAGGTACTTTTTGGCCGAATTGAGCGCCATGTCCAGCGCGCCCAGGGGGGAGCCGCGGTAGCCGGAAATGAAGGTGCCGGTCTTGAGGTTGCGCGAGACATCGAGCTGGTTCTGCATGATCGGGATGCGCACCAGCGCCTGCAGGCCATTCAGGTAGATGCGGCCCGATTTCTCGGTGTACTTGTCATCCAGCGTGACGTCGCGGCGCATGTCTTTGCTTGCCCCCATGGCGAGTGTTTAAGCCAAGAGTCAGGGTAGAGGCGCTGGGGGCTTTGAGCAACTTAATTTCGCAGATTTATTTACATAGCGTGGCGTACATTATCCCAATAGGGGCCGTGCAGGGACAGGCGGCGCTTGTCGGTGGCAAGGTGAATCTTCCCATCTAAAAAGGCCTGTAGCGCGACCTTGCCCCATTTGGTCATGGCGGGGGAGCGGGCGGAAAAAACCTGTTCTGCAAATTTCCTTAACGGCTGATCGTTTTTGACGTCGTCTGCAACGCCCTTGAGTTTGTTGAAGTGGTAGGAGAGGGACTTCAGCTCTTTTCCGGTGATGGAGCCTTTTGACCCTATATACGCCGCCATGCTGGCGATTTCTAAGGGCTTCAGGGTTTTGAAGTCAAACTGATTTTTGAAGGAGAGGGCTGTTTCGAGGGCCTGGCTGGTAAAATGCGCGGCATCCTGGTTGATGAAAGCCAATGCGGCGCGCCGCTGCATCAGGGTCTCTATGGTATAGGTTTGAGTACCGTATCTCTGGAAGTGTCTCAGGGCGGCATAGACGTCCGCAGTCGATTCACACCTGACGTTGTGGCCATGCGCATTGGGAATAAGGGCGTGCGCCAGTTCATGGTCGAAAACAAGGTGTTGGTTTTGCGCTACATTGCGTTTCTCCTCCAAAGCGCTCTGTAGGTCTTTTTCAAGGTAAAGCAGAAGGAAATAAACCTCTTTTTTCCCGATTTTCAGCTGCATGCAGCTGGACGATTTTTCGTCCTTGTGGCGATGGACTTCGGTGTTCAGGTCTTCCCTGATGCTGTCGTTGCCATTAATGGCGGCGAGGATACGGGTGCGGCCTTCGGGATCCGGGTAGATAATGTTATGCGCGTTCACATCGACGAAGAAAACGCTGCCGTCGATATGCGGGAACATCTCATAGGCTTCAGCCACGGCGCGATCAAAGTCAAAAGCGGATTTTTGTCCGTTTTGGAAAGATTTTTTCAGGCTTTTGGTAACTTTTGCCATGGATTCGCTCTGTTGTGATAATAAAGTTATACATAACCGTCACAAAAGAGTCAAGTATTACTTAGAACGATGTCGAAAAGCTGAGCATCGCCGCGGCATCCCGGTTGCCGGAGATGTTGTCGGCATCGTCCCGGTAGGAGAGCCTGAAGCCGACCGTGGCGCCGCTTTCCAGCGGGCGTTGGTAGTTCAGGCCGAAACTCGTCTCGCTGCCGGAGGGCGCCAGGTTGACCCGGCTGCTGCTCATCACCGCATTGCCGTCGTCATCCGTGCCGGTCGGCACATTGATATTCGCCGAGCCCGCATAAACCCGCAGCGGCTTTTTGAAGGAAAGGCCGAGGTTGTCGGAGACCCCGGTCAGGTTTTCCTTGTTCAGTACCGTGCTGAAACCGGCGCTCATGATCCGTGAGGTGCCGGTCACCAGGCTGTTGCTGTTTTTTGACCCGCTGGTGGAGGCGGCGACCGTGTCCATCCCGAAACTATAGCCGTCGCCAAGATCAACGCTGGCGCCAACGCCGAAAGACATGGTCGTGGTCTCGCCCAGGCTGAGATACCCGCCGCCGACCGATCCCAGCAGCATGCCGTCTTCCTTCAGGAACGCGCTGGACAGGGAAAATGTCCAGCCTTCCGTGGTGCGCATCGTGTAACTGGCGGCCATGCCTTGCGCTGTCGGGTGTTCGCCGGTCAGGGAGGTGAATCCCGTCGATTCAGAATCCATGCCGCCGACGGCCAGGCGGGAGCGGCTGTTCAGGTCCATGCCGAAGGCCATGAAGTTGGCGTCCGAGGCCAGCCCTAAAAGGTTGCCGGCCATTGAATCTTCATTGTTGAAAAACGCCGTCTTGCCGCCCCAGCGGGCGTCATTGAACGACAGCGCGGCATTGGCGCCGTGGCCGAGGCCGAGATAAGCCCCTTCTTTTTGCTGAAGGGCCAGCGACCATTCGCTTTGCGGAGGCTGGGCGGGATCCACGATCAGGCCGGTGCTGGGGGCGTAACGGTCCGACAGAACCGATACGGCGTTCGGATTTTGCTCTGTGGCGGAGAATGAGGCCGCAAACCAGGTGCCGTCGCCATTGTCGGTGAAGGTGCGCGCGTTGGCCCCGGTCTGGCCCTGCACCCGGGCCGAGGCCAGGGAGGTTGTCGCCGGGTCCAGGATGGACGAGGAACCGTGGATGGAAAAGTCGCGGCTGTAATCATCATAGGCGACTGCCTTCGAGAGGGCGCCGGAAATGCCGGACGCGTTGCCCAACGCGCCGTTCGGGATCAGCGTCGCGTTGTTCGCCGATACATTCTGCCCGTTTACCGGCACCGTCAGCGCGCCGACCGGGTTGAAGGCATTGTCGATGCGCAGGAAGCCGGATCCGTAGGTGGTGTCCACGCCTTTTTTTCCGAGATCCTGAGCGCTGGATAAAAGTATTTTCTGGATGTTGCCGTTGGCGAGCAGAAAGGGCCAGCGCGCCGCCAGCAGGCCGGCGGCGCCGGCAACCTGCGGCGCCGACATCGACGTCCCTGACATCTGCGTCATGTAGTTGTAGGCCCCGTTCGGATGATAATTGCTGGCGCCCCAGATTTTTTCCCCGTCTGCCATCATCCACAGGGAGGAGAAGCTGTAAAATTTATTGGTGGTGGAGATTAACCCGCCGGTGCCGGGCGTGTTGCTGAAAGTGCTCACGCTTTTCTTAAGATTTGTTGACCCCGTAAAAATCAGGCGCTGGATGGCGGCATCGGTAAAGCCGTAAATCTTCGCGTTGCTCAACAGGGCCTGCTTGCTGTTTCCGCCGGCGAAAACAATGATGGCGTTTTTTGAAGCCGCATAGTTGATGGCGGTGATGATGTTCGCCGTCGGCACGAAAGTCAGGCTGAGGTTGAGGACGTTGGCCCCATGATCGACGGCGTAGGTGATGCCCTCTGCGACGTCATAGACGTAACCGGAACCTTTGGCGTCCAAAACCTTCACCGGCAGAATCGTGGCGGCGGGGGCGATGCCGACCATGCCATAGGTGCGCAGATCCCCCGCAATCTCGCTGGCGACGAAGCTGCCGTGGCCGTTATCGTCCGTCGTTGCCATAGTCTTGCTACAGCCGTTTATAGTGCAGGCGGCATCGGTTGTATTGACGCGTGACTGGAAGCCGACCCAGGGCGCGGCGACGCCCGTATCGATCACGCCGTAGGTGACCCCTGCGCCGTAATTCGCGCTCTTCCATATGGTATCGTTTAATCCCAGCAAACCGTTCTGGGGTGAATAGGCATATTGATAGGCTGCTGCGGAAGATACCTGCGGAGCAGAAGCGACTAATCCGAGGGCGAAAGCGCAAGGGATGATCTCCTTGCGGAAAGTGGCGACGCAGCTATAAAACTTGCTTTCTCTTATCATAAACAGATTCCTTCTGATTGACAGAGTCTCGTTAATTAATTCATCCTTAAATATTAGCTATTTAAGGGGGTGTTCTTGATGTTAAGGATAAGCCAGAAAGATTAAGAAAATGTTTCGCCGTGTGGAAAATCACCGCAAACGCATTTTATGATAAAAGACTGTTGCCATATCTTTTTTGCGACACGGCCATCGGCGAGATTATGTCGTATAAAATGAAATTATGGAGAATGGCCGCGCGGGCTATGTCCGCAGTTAGGGAATCGGCTTATGTGTTGTTATTATGCTTTAAATATCAGGCGATTTAAGAGTTGGTATTATTATACCACATACTAACCATTTGATATTTAATAACTTAAAAAGAATTTTCACATTTCTATTGACGACTCGAGCTGATTCCCGCATAACTCGGCGACTAAAAACGACAACAGGAAAAAAAGATCATGAAAACCTATTCAGCTAAACCGTCGGAAGTCGAGAAGAAGTGGCTTCTGATTGATGCAGAAGGCGTCACGCTCGGCCGTCTGGCCAGCCTTGTCGCCATGCGTTTGCGCGGCAAGCATAAAGCCATGTACACCCCGCATATCGATTGCGGCGATAATGTCATTATCATCAATGTGGAAAAAGTCCGCATTACCGGCAAGAAAAAGCAATTCGATATTTTCTACTGGCACACCGGTTACGCCGGCGGGATCAAGGGCCGTTCCAAAGGCCAGATTCTCGAAGGCAAGCATCCCGAGCGCGTCCTTGAAAACGCCGTCCGCCGCATGATGCCGAAGGACAGCGCTCTCGCCCGCGGCCAAATGACCTGCCTGCGCCTTTTTGCCGGCGCGAAGCACGATCATGAAGCGCAAAAGCCCGAGATCGTCGATATCGGCGCGATGAACCCCAAGAATAAAAGGTAATAACCATGACTGGAAAAAAGAATCTCGCTGACCTGAAGTCCGCCGTTGCCGAGAAAACTGCTGCCGCTCCTGCGGCAGCAGCGGTTGTCATCGAAGAAGGCAAGCCGAAACTCGACAGCAA
>JAIOQI010000012.1 GCA_021413445.1 Alphaproteobacteria bacterium
TTCAGCGCATCCCGCCCGACCGCCGTGTTGTAGCTGCCGTCGGTATTGGCGCTGAGCGAGTCGATGCCGGCAGCGGTGTTGCTGATGCCCTTGACGCCGCCCGGCGTGGTAAGCACGCCGGAGCCGTCGCCGAGGAAGACGTTGCTGCGGGTGGTGGCCCTGTCGCTGATGCCGTCCAGCAGGTCGTCGATCCACATGGCGCCGCCGCCGCCGCCCCCGCCGCCCGTATTATCCAGCGTATGGCGCACATAGTCGTCGAAATGGAGGGCGGGCGTGGCGGCCTCCGAATAGGTGCGGTCGACGAAAATCGCGTCAGGCGCGCCCCAGTCGCAGTTCTCGCCCTCGGGGGTGGCCGCCGGGCAGGCCGCGGGGAAGTTGTTGCCGGCGACGGTGATGCTGCCCTGGCCGGTCTTGCCGGTGCTGATGATGACGAAATCGGTGTTGTTCGCCACCGGCCCTATCGGCGTGCCGGCGCTGTCCAGGAGCGTGATCGCCCCCGCCCCGCTGTTGGGGGTGTAGGTGGCGCTGCCGTCGGCGAGTTTTTCCGATACGGCGTAGAAGAAGCGGTGGCCCCAGCTGTCGGTCATGTGGTCGGCGGAAAGCCCCAGCGTCTTCACCGGAATCACGCCGATGCGCACCGTGTTGGGCGTGCTGCTGCTGGCGCCGTTGGTGACGCGAACCGTGTCGGTCAGGGCGGGGGTCGGGCTCGGCGTCGAGCAGGTGTCGCCCCCGCCGATGTTCACGTCCTCCACGCCGAAAGCAGGGTCGCCGGGCGGCAGGTGCATTTTCGCCGGGCATGGCAGGCGGCCGTTGGTGGAACCGGCCTTGAACCTGACCATCGCCTCCTGGATTTCCTTCAGGCGGTCGTTGGTGGTGGTGAGGTATTTCTCGACGATTACCACCTTGTAGGCGCTCATCGCGCCCGCCACCAGCGCGCCGATGATCGCCATGACGATCGACAGTTCGATTAAGGTGAAGCCGCGCTGATGGGAAGAAGAATTGAAAGATTGAGGAGTCCTGTTCCGTGGAAGGCGGGGCATGCTCAAATATCTCCTTAAAAATACAGGGCTACTTACAAGTGTATAGAAAAACCGTTAATGATAGCTTAAGTTTTTTACCAAGCATTTCAAATGAAAAGATTTTTAGCCCCGTTTCGCCGGGGATCGTCATTATCAATAATAACTTGAACGGCAGTGCTTTTGCCTATATACCTAGCGCCGTGATCCACATTTATTCATTGAGGGCAGCATGAAATCCGGTTGG
The DNA here is from genome assembly GCA_021413445.1 of Alphaproteobacteria bacterium. Taxonomy (GTDB): domain Bacteria; phylum Pseudomonadota; class Alphaproteobacteria; order Micavibrionales; family UBA2020; genus PALSA-926. The sequence continues at coordinate 1,264 of JAIOQI010000012.1, forward strand.
AAAGCTTTTTTGGTCGTCGCGGCGATAGGGTTTGCCCTGGGCGGGGCTTTTGCCCTGTTCCGGGTGGAAGTGAAGGAACAACCCGTGCAGCAGGAGTCCGAAGCGCCTGCCGCGCCGGTAGCCGAGATTGTGGCGGAACCCCCGGTTCTGGAGGGCGTGCCGCCGATGCCGGAAGTGGCAGGCGCGGCGCCCGCCGCGCCTGAAGCCGTCTCTGCGGCGGCGGTTGCCGGCGTGCCGGTGGGCGGCGCTTTCACGCTGACCGACCACAAGGGCAACGCCGTGACTGAAAAGTCATGGCCGGGGAAGCATAAGCTCGTGTTCTTTGGGTTTACCAGCTGCCCTGATACATGTCCGGCGACCCTGCAAAAGCTGGCGGCGGTCATGGAAAACTACGATGCCAAGGGCGAAAAACTGGCGCCGCTGTTCATTACGGTTGATCCCGCGCACGATACCCAGGCCGTCATGGCCGCTTACGTTGCCGGCTATAACCCCAATATCATCGGGCTGACGGGCACGGCGGAGCAGGTCAAGGCGGCGGAAGACGCCTATAAGGCCTACGCCGCTCCCGCCGCCGCATCTGCGATGGTGGATCACTCTAGTTATGTATATTTAATGTCGCCGGACGACAAGCTGCTGGAAGTTTTCGGCTCCGGCGAAACGGCGGAGAGCATCATCTCCAAAATCAAGTTGCATTTGTAACAACCAATATGCTAAAGCGGTTGCCATGAAAACAGGACATCAGGACATTGCCCGGCGCTACGGACTTGCTTTTTTCGAATTGGCGAAAGAGCAGGGCCAGATCGAGCGGATTTCCCAGGATTTACAGTCCATTAAGGGGATGCTCGCGGAATCCGCCGATTTCGAGCGGTTTATCAACAACATCACCATGAGCCGCGACGG
>JAIOQI010000013.1 GCA_021413445.1 Alphaproteobacteria bacterium
CTCGATGCGCGGGTAGCAGAAGATGCACTTCTCGGCCTTGCCGCTCTTCCAGTTGTAGTAGATCTTCTTGTAGGGGCAGCCGCTCACGCACATCCGCCAGCCGCGGCACTTGTCCTGGTCGATCAGGACGATGCCGTCCTCCTCGCGCTTGTAGATGGAGCCTGACGGGCAGGCCGCCACGCAGGCCGGGTTCAGGCAATGCTCGCACAGGCGCGGCAGGTACATCATGAAGGTGTTTTCGAACTCGCCGTAGATTTCCTTCTCGATATTGTCGAAGTTCTTGTCCTTCTTGCGGTGCTCGAATTCGGTGCCGAGAATTTCCTCCCAGTTCGGGCCCCATTTGATCTTTTCCATGCGTTCGCCGGAAATCAGCGAGCGGGGACGCGCCACCGGCGTCGCCTTCATGTCGCCGGCCTTTTGCAGGTTATCGTAATCGAAGGTGAAGGGCTCGTAATAATCGTCAATTTCCGGCATGTCCGGGTTGGCGAAAATATTCGCCAGCACGCGCCAGCGCCCGCCGATTTTCGGCACGATCTTGCCGTTCTTCTTGCGCACCCAGCCGCCGTTCCACTTGTCCTGGTTTTCCCACTCCTTGGGATAACCGACGCCCGGCTTGGTCTCAACGTTGTTGAACCAGGCGTATTCGACCCCCTCGCGGGAGGTCCAGACGTTCTTGCAGGTCACGGAGCAGGTGTGGCAGCCAATGCATTTGTCGAGATTCAGCACCATGCCGATTTGGGCCCTGATTTTCATGACGCGCCTCCTTCTGCCGCCAGCGGCTCGTCCAGCCAGTCTATCCTGGCCATTTTCCGGACGATGACGAACTCGTCGCGGTTGGAGCCGACGGTGCCGTAATAGTTGAAGCCGTAGCTCTGCTGCGCATAGCCGCCGATCATATGCGTCGGCTTGACGGTGGCGCGGGTGACGGAATTGTGGATGCCGCCGCGGGCGTGGGTGATTTCGCTGCCCGGCGTATTCACGATCTTCTCCTGCGCATGGTACATCAGGAGCATGCCTTCATTGACCCGCTGGCTGACGACCGCGCGGGCGACCAATGCGCCGTTGGTGTTAAAGACTTCCACCCAGTCATTATCGGCAACGCCAACCCTTTTCGCGTCCGTCTCGCTCAACCACACGATCGGCCCGCCGCGCGAGAGCGTCAGCATGTGCAGGTTGTCCGAATAGGTCGAGTGAATGCCCCATTTCTGGTGCGGGGTGATGAAGTTGAGCAGCACCGTCGGCCGCTCCTTGCCGTGCTTTTCCAGCATCATCTGCACCGTGCCGGTATTGATCGGCGGCTTATAGACGCAGAGCGTCTCGCCGAAAGCCCGCATCCATTCATGATCCTGATACAGCTGCTGGCGTCCGGTCAGCGTGCGCCAGGGGATATTCTCGTGCACGTTGGTCCAGCCGGCGGTATAAGTGACTTTTTCCGACTCGATGCCGCTCCAGATGGGCGAGGAGATAATCTTGCGCGGCTGCGCCTGGATGTCGCGGAAGCGGATTTTTTCGTCTTCTTTCGATCTGGCCAGATGGGTATGGTCGATCCCGGTGAATTTACCCAGGGACTCCCACGTCTTCACCGCGACTTCGCCGTTGGTTTCCGGCGCCAGGGTCAATATCACCTCACAGGCGTCGATGTCGGTTTCGATTTTGGCGCGGCCTTCTTTTTCGCCGTTCAGCTGTTTCAGGAACGCGACTTCGTGCTTGGTGTCCCAGGCCATGCCCTTGCAGGCATTGCCCAGTTTTTCCATCAGCGGGCCCAGCGACGTGAATTGCTTATAGACATCGGGATAGTTCCGCTCCACCACTTTCATGGCCGGCATGGTTTTGCCGGGAATGGCCTCGCACTCGCCCTTCTTCCAGTCTTTCACGTCCAGCGGCTGGGCGATTTCGCCCGCCGTATCGTGCATGATCGGCGTCAGCACCATGTCTTTCTCGACGCCGAGATGCCCAACGCAAAGCTCGGAAAATTTCTTCGCGATGCCCTTGTAAATATCCCAGTCGGTGCGGCTCTGCCACACCGGCGCGATGGCCTGCGACAGGGGGTGGATGAAGGGGTGCATATCGGAAGTGTTCAGGTCGTTCTTCTCGTACCAGCTCGCCGTCGGCAGCACGATGTCCGAATAGAGGCAGGTGGTGGACATGCGGAAGTCAAGCGTCACCAGCAAGTCCAGCTTACCCTCCGGCGCCTCATCATGCCAGACGACGTCGGTGAATTTCTGCTGGCTGTCGCGCCCGAGGTCCTTGCCCTGCACGCCGTGCTGGGTGCCCAATAAATGCTTGAGGAAATATTCGTGGCCCTTGCCGCTGGAGCCCAGCAGGTTGGAGCGCCAGACGAACATGTTGCGCGGCCAGTTCTCCGGTTTGTCCGGGTCGTTGCAGGACATTTTCAGCGTGCCGGATTTGATGCCGGAGGCTGTGTATTCAACGGGATCCTTGCCCGCCTTTTCCGCATCCCGTGTGATCTGCAAAGGATTTTTTTCCAGTTGTGGCGCGGACGGCAGCCAGCCCATGCGCTCGGAGCGCACGTTGCAATCGATCAGCGTGCCCGCCCATTTGGACTTGTCCGCCAGAGGCGACAGGATTTCGCTGAGCTGCAAAGTCTCATAGCGCCACTGGTCGGTATGCGCATAAAAGAACGAGGTGCTGTTCATCTGGCGCGACGGCCTTGCCCAATCGAGGGCGAAGGCCAGCGGCAGCCAGCCTGACTGCGGGCGCAGTTTTTCCTGCCCCACGTAATGCGCCCAGCCGCCGCCGGACTGGCCGACGCAGCCGCACATAATCAGCATGTTCATGCAGGCGCGGTAGTTCATGTCCATGTGGTACCAGTGGTTCATGGCCGCGCCGATGATAATCATCGACTTGCCGCCGGTCTTTTCGGCATTGTCGGCAAAGGCCCGCGCCACGGCGATAACTTTCTCCGGGTCAACGCCGGTGATGTTTTTCTGCCAGGCCGGGGTGTAGGGCAGGTTCTGCGCGTAGCTTTTCGCCACATTGCCGCCGCCGAAGCCGCGGTCGATGCCGTAGTTGGCGCACATCAGGTCATAGACCGAGGCCACGGCGACGTCGCCGGATTTCAGTTTCAGTTTTTTGACCGGCACGTTGCGGATCAAGATATTGTCCTGCTTATTGGTGGCGAAATAGCCATGCTCATGCACTTCGTTGCCGAAGTACGGGAAGGCCACCGGCAGGATGTCGTCCTGCTTGTCCTTCAGCGTCAACTGCAATTTGGCATCCTTGCCGGTTTTGGAATCGCGCGGGACGATGTTCCATTTGCCCTGCTCGCCCCAGCGGAAGCCGATCGAGCCGTTCGGCGCGATGATCTGCCCGGTGGTTTCGTCGTAGGCGACGGTTTTCCAGTCGGGGTTATTGCTCTCACCCAGGCCATCCGTAAAGTCGGAAGCGCGCAGCATCCTTCCCGGCACGTATTTGTCACCCTGCTTTTCCAGCATGACCAGGAACGGCATGTCGGTTTTGGTACGGCAATAATCGTCGAAATAAGGCACGGTGCGCTCGACGTGGAATTCCTTGAGGATCACATGCCCCATCGCCATGCCCAGCGCGGCGTCGGTCCCCTGTTTCGGGTTCAGCCAGATGTCGCCGAACTTGGAGGCTTCGGAATAATCGGGGCAAATCGTCACGGTCTGCGTGCCTTTGTAGCGCGCCTCGGTCATGAAGTGCGCGTCGGGGGTGCGCGTCTGCGGCACGTTCGAGCCCCACATGATGATGAAGCCGGAGCTGTACCAGTCGGCGCTTTCCGGCACGTCGGTCTGCTCGCCCCAGGTCTGCGGCGAGGCGGGCGGCAGGTCGCAATACCAGTCATAGAAGCTCATGCAGGTGCCGCCGATCAGCGACAGGTAGCGCGAGCCGGCGGCATAAGACACCATCGACATCGCCGGAATCGGCGAGAAGCCGATCACGCGGTCAGGGCCGTGTTTTTTGGCGGTATAAATATTGGCGGCGGCGATGATCTCGTTCACTTCCTGCCAGTCGGCGCGGACAAAGCCGCCCATGCCGCGGCGTTTCTGGTAGGAGCGCCGCGCTGCTGCATCATCCTGAATCGATTCCCATGCCTTCACGGGGTCGGCGTATTTTTTCTTCGCCTCGCGCCACAACTTGACCAGCGCGCGCCGCACCAGCGGGTATTTCAGGCGGTTGGCGCTGTAGATGTACCAGGAATAGCTGGCGCCGCGCGAGCAGCCGCGCGGCTCGTGGTTGGGCAGGTCCGGCCTTGTCCTCGGATAGTCCGTCTGCTGCGTTTCCCAGGTGATGAGCCCGTTCTTGACGTAGATCTTCCAGCTGCACGATCCGGTGCAGTTCACCCCGTGGGTCGAGCGCACGATCTTGTCATGCGCCCAGCGCCCGCGGTAGGCATCTTCCCACTTGCGGTTTTCGGAAGAGGTGACGCCGTGTCCGTCCGCGAAATCCTCGCGGTTGTATTTGAAGAACATCAGGCGGTCAAGAAAGTAGCTCATTTTTTCCTCCTAGGGATTCTTGTGCTGGGCGCCCGGGCTCAGGTAGGCCCACCAGTTCAAAACCATGCACAGCAGATAAAACCCGGCAAAGCCGTAAAGGGCGTGTTCGGGAAAGCCTTGCTCGATCTGCTCGCCGAAGACGATCGGGATGATGAAGGCGCCGTAGGCGGCAATCGCCGAGGTCCAGCCCAGCACCGGCCCGGCCTGCTTCTTGTCAAAGACCACGGCGATGGTGCGGAAAGTCGAACCATTGCCGATGCCGGTGGCCAGGAAGAGCCCCAGGAACGTCAGGAAGAACGGCTGGAAATATATTTCCGGCGTCGCCGAGGCATAAGCCTCCTGCATATAGTGCGCCGCCAGCAGGGCAAGAGCCACCATGGCGACGGAACAGACCTGCGTCACCAATGCGCCGCCCAGCTTGTCGGAAATCCAGCCGCCGACAGGACGGATCAGCGCCCCGATGAAAGGCCCGATCCAGGCGTATTGCAGAACCGCCGGGGCATTCGGGTTGGCCAGCGCATGAGTCATCGCCCCGTCGGGGCCTGCGACATGCTGAAAGCCGAAGATGACTTTCATGGCCAGCGGCAAGGCGGCCGAATAGCCGATGAAGGAACCGAAAGTCATGGTGTAGATGACAGTCATGATCCAGGTATGCGCATTTTTGAAAATGGCGTACTGCGTCCGTATCCGCTGGCTTAGTCCCGGAATCATCGCCAGCAGTGCTACCGTCGCAGAGATGACGACCGGCATCACGATCCATTTGCTGATATGGGCGTCGGAGCCGTTGGCGCTGGCCGGCAGGATCAGCCACAGGCCCAAAGCCGCCATCGCCAGGCCGATGGCCAGCATCACGGACATCTTGAAGAAGGCCGCGAGCGGATGCCCGGGATGCGGCGTGACATTTTCCGTTTTGATATTATTCATCAAGAACCAGGAGAGGAGGACAAACGGAACCAGAATAACCACCCAGACAAACCCGGCGTTATGTATCCACGTCTCCGACCCTGCGGCAATTTTCCCGATCAGCGTGCCGCTGTCAATTTTCAGCAGCATGGAGCTGCCGCCGAAAACGCCCATCGTCATGACAAAGGGGATGATGATCTGCGTCATGGTGACGCCGAAGTTGCCCAACCCGGCATTCAGCCCCAGCGACAGGCCCTGCATTTTCTTGGGAAAGAAAAAGCTGATGTTGGACATGGACGCCGCGAAGTTGCCGCCGCCGAAACCGCACAGCAGCGCCAGCAGCTGGAACTGCCAGAGCGGCGTGTTGATGTCCTGCAAGGCGATGCCGGTGTAATAGGCCGGTATCAGCAGCAAGGCCGTGGTGAAGAAAATCGTATTCCGCCCGCCGGCGATGCGGACGAAGAAGGAGGCCGGGATGCGCAAGGTCGCCCCCGCGAAGCCCGCGATGGAGTTCAAGGTAAAAAGATCGCCCTTGGTGAAAGGAAAGCCGAGGTTGAGCATCTGCACCGTGATCACGCTCCAGTAAATCCACACCGCAAACCCGCACAACAAACAGGGAATGGATATCCAGAGGTTGCGATAGGCGATCGCCTTGCCGGTTTTCGCCCAGAAGCCGGCATCTTCCGGATCCCAATTTGTCAGGTCTTTAGCCATTTTCAGTCTCCTTGTTTTTATTTAGTGTTTCTTGGAAGAGTAGGAAAATTCACCCAGATATTTATGTTCTTTCAGGGTCGGGTGCATCTTGTGTTCCAGTTTGCGGATCGATATGTGCATCCACAGCAGCGAAGCGCCGGCCAGCGCGTAAAGGATCATGAAACAGCTGGTCCAGATGCCGATATAATCGTTGGCCAGGCCGAACAGCATCGGCAGGAAAAACCCGCCCAGCCCGCCGATCAGGCCGACAATGCCGCCGACCGAACCGACGTTATTGGGATAATAATTGGCGATATGCTTATAGACAGCGGCCTTGCCTATCGCCATGAAGAACCCGAGGGTGAAAATAATCATCGTGAAGGGAACCACGCTCCAGGCGAAGCTGAAACGAATGTCGCCATCGACGCCGTGCACTACATACTCCGTCGGGGGATAGGAGAGGAAGAACAGGCACGCCAGGGATGCGGCGAAAGTCCAGTACATCACCTTCCGCGGCCCGTGGCGGTCGGACAACCAGCCGCCGGTGCCGCGGAAGACGCTTCCGGCAACGGAGAACATGGCCGCAAGCATCCCGGCTACCTTCAGGTCAAGGCCATAGACCTTGGTGTAGTACATCGGCATCCACAGGGCGAGGCCGACAAACGCGCCGAAGACAAACACGTAGTAAAGCGAAAAACGCCAGACCTGAATATTTTTCAGCGGCTCGAGGTGTTTTTTCATCGATTCAGGCTTTTCACCGCGCGCGCGGCGCTCGGCAAGCGTCGGATCTTCCTTGGTGGAGAACCAGAAAATCAGCGCCATAACCAGCAAGGCGGCCGACCAGATCTGGGCAACGCCCTGCCAGCCGACAGACGCCATCACCGTCGGCGCCAGAAGCTTGGTGACTGCGGCGCCGCCGTTGCCCATGCCGAAAACGCCCATCGCGGTTCCCTGTTTTTCCTGGGGGAACCAGTGCGCGACATAGACAATGCCGACGATGAAGGTGCCGCCGGCAACCCCCAGGCCCAGCGCCGCCAGCAACATCATCGGATAGGTCGTCGCCAGAGAAAGAAAATAGGTTGCAATGGCGGAAGCAATCATCAGGATCACAAAAACCCGCCGCGAGCCGTACTGTTCCGACCACACCCCGACCATCAGGCGGATCAGGGAGCCGGTCAGAATCGGCGTTCCCGCCAGCAAGCCGAACTGGAAGCCGCTCAATCCCAGGTCTTCCTTGATTTTCACCCCGATAATGGAAAAAATCGTCCACACCGCAAAACAGGTTGTGAAGGCAAGGGTGCTGAAGATCAGCGCATTTGTTTGTCCGCTTTTTTGAGCCATTTTAGGCCTCCTATTTTCTATAATAATAGAATCTTTCAACCCCCATTCTGGCCTATGATAAAAATTGTTGTTTGATTTAGATCAAGTCGCTACAAAAGATTTTGGAGTTAAGTGATTTCCATGGAAAAACAAGCATTAGAGACGCTCTGCAAGAGGTTTGTCGCCCCGAATGGCGTCTGCGCCCTGTTCAAGGGACTGAGCGAAGAAACGCTTGGCTTCATCCTCGGCCATTCCGTCATCAAAAATGAGCCGGAGGGGCACACCCTCGTCCAGCAGGGCGATACCCCCCAATACCTCTACCTGATTTTATCCGGCGCCGTTCAGACCATGCGCACGACGCCGGACGGCAAGGAAATCCCGGTCAGGCTGATGGGCGCCAATGAAACCTTCATGGATGCCGTTATTTTCATGAATGCCCCCTCCCCGATCAGCGCGCGCACGGCTGAACCCACGACAATTCTGATGATCCCCGCGCCGATGATCCGTAAAATAGTGACCCAGGACGGGCGCTTTGCGCTCAATATGCTGCAGATTACCTCCGGCTTTTACAAAAAGGCCATCCACCAGATTGAAAGCGTGACCGCAAAATCCCCCACCCAGCGCGTCGGCTACTATCTGTTAAACGCCTACCTCGAGCAAGGCGACGCCGATGCCATGACCTTCCGCCTGCCGCATAAAAAATCCGCCATCGCCAGCCACCTCGGCATGCAGCCGGAAACTTTTTCGCGGGCGCTGGCGCAAATCAGGAAACTGGGCGTCGATATCGACCGTGAGACCATTTCGTTTGAAGATGTCTATGCGCTCTGCATTTTTTGCGACAGCGACACGTCCACACAGTGCAAAAAATTCGGCACCCCGGACTGCATCATTGACAGCGGCTCCTGCTCTAAGGAAGTGAAACTCCCTGCTGACCGGAAGCAGTGATCCCGTTCGGCTCTTTGCCCACCGGTATTGTTTTCACCACCGCCATTTTTTCCACATCGATCACGGACACGGTGCCGTCATAAACGTTGGTCACAAAAACAGTTTTGGCATCCGCCGCCACGGCCACGCCGTGCGGCCCCTGACCGGCGGGAATAACGGCCAAAAGCTCCCCCTTCAAAAGATCAATCACCGTGACCGTTTTGCCGGGATTCTCCCGGCTGCCCTGATTGGCGACAAATAATTTATCTCCGGCGACAAAAAGCTGCACCGGTGTTTCGCCAACGGTGATTTTTTTGATGACGGCGCGCCCGGCGACATCCAGCACGGCCACGGCATTGTCGCCATTCAGGGAGACATACACCGTTTTTCCGTCCGGCGTCACGGCCACCTGCACCGGCTTTTTGCCTGCCGCAACCCGTGCTATTTCCTTTAGCTCCGTCACGGAAAGGATGGAAACCGTGCCTTCCTCCATGTTCGCCACGTAGATTTCTTTCCCGTCGGGGCTCATCCGCAGGCCGTGCGGGAATTTTCCGACCGGGATTTTCTTCTCCACCCTGCCGGCGTCAAGGTCAATCACGGCGACCGCATCCTCGCCGGACAAAGTGACATAGGCCTTTTTCCCTTCCCGGTCCGCAACCACATGCGCCGGATGTTTCCCCGCCGCGATTGTTTTGACAAGGCTTCCTTTTGGATCCAGAACAAGCAGCGCGCCCTCCATCCCCGTGATCAGGACAAACCCCCTCTTCCCGGCGATGTCTATATTATGCGGCATGGCGGAAAGCGGCACGCTGACGCTTTCACCGTTTCCCGGCCATGCGATGATGCTGACGGAAGAGTCTCCCTCATTGGCGGTATAAATCGTTTCAGCCCGCAGTTTCAGCGGAAAAAATAAAATCACCAGCGCCGCCAGCCGGAAAATGTTATTGGATTTCATGGAAGTGCCTCCCGTTGTTCACAGCCTATTCTATCCCTTACCCGCCAAAATTGATCTACATCAATTTCGCGTTACAGCCTATATGGTACTTTTTATTCTGGGGGCACAACATCTTGTGTCAGTACGCTGAAAAAACTTCAACGCAACAACATTTGCGTATTTGGGGAGCGCTCTATCCATGTCAGAAGCAAGCATCATCCGCACGGCACAGCAAGCCATCCACGACAACATCGTCAAGATTTTCGGCGGCACGAAAGTCGATTGCAGCGAGGCCGTCTCCGAATATATTTCCGAGAGCGACTGGCGCATCAAGGCCAATGCCAATACCGGCTATTCCAACGCCGGGCTCATCAGCAACGTCGCGGGCAAGGTCATCGCCAATTACTGGCTCGACGAAGTCTATTCCGCCGAGGAAGGGCTGGCGCACCGCCACGCCGACTACCACATTCACGACCTCGACTGCCTGACCGGCTATTGCGCCGGCTGGTCGCTGCGCGCGCTGCTCAATGAGGGCTTCAACGGCTTGGCGGGTCGCGTCTCCAGCCGCCCGCCCAAACATTTCCGCGAGGCGCTCGGGCAAATGGCCAATTTCCTCGGCATCCTGCAATCCGAATGGGCAGGGGCGCAGGCTTTCAGCAGCTTCGACACCTATCTCGCGCCCTATGTTTTTTACGACCGCCTGTCGTTCAAGGAGGTCAAGAAGGCGATCAAGCAGTTCGTCTATAACCTGAACGTGCCCGCCCGCTGGGGGCAATCGCCTTTCACCAACATCACCCTCGACATCAACACGCCGGAAGACTTGGCGAAACAGGCCCCCACCAAAAATGATTTGCACCTGTTCAGGGGCATGGACAATGCAGAGCTGCTGGCCGAGGCGCAAAAACGCGACATGGGCATACGCTCGCTGGAAGACATGACCTACGCTCATTTCGCGCCGGAAATGGAAATGATCGATATTGCTTATTATGAAGTGATGACAGAAGGCGACTCCACCGGCCAGCCCTTCACCTTCCCGATACCGACCGTCAATATCACCGAGGACTTCGACTGGGACAGCAAAGTCGCGCAGGCGATCTTCGAGAACACCGCCAAGGTCGGCAGTTCCTACTTCCAGAACTTCGTCGGCAGCCAGTGGAAGCGCAACGACAAAGGCGAAAAAGTCGCCAATCCCGACGCCTATTCCCCCGGCGCGGTGCGCTCGATGTGCTGCCGCCTGCAGCTCGACCTGCGCGAACTGCTGAAACGCGGCAACGGCCTGTTCGGTTCCGCCGAGATGACCGGCTCGATTGGGGTCGTCACCCTCAACATGGCGCGGCTCGGCCACCGCTTCAAGGGGGATTTACAGGGGCTGATGACGGAGCTGGAGCGGCTGATGGACCTGGCCAAATCGACGCTGGAGAAGAAGCGCGTCTTTGTGCAGAAAATGTACAACCGCGGGCTCTATCCCTACACCGCGCGCTACCTGCCCTTCCTCCGCAACCACTTCAGCACCATCGGCGTAAACGGCATGAACGAGATGATCCGCAACTTCACCGGCGACATGCTTGACATCACCGATAGCGCCGGCATCAGGATGTCCGTCGCCGTCCTCGACCACATGCGCGCCCGCATCCGGCAGTACCAGCAGGAGACCGGCAACCTCTACAACCTCGAGGCCACTCCCGCCGAGGGCACCACCTACCGTTTCGCCAAGGAAGATAAAAAGCGCTTTCCCGACATTCTCCAGGCGGGTTCCGGCGAGAATGTCTATTACACCAACTCCTCGCAAATCCCGGTCGGATATACCGACGACCCCTTCGAGGCGCTGGAGCTGCAAAACACGCTGCAATGCAAATACACCGGCGGCACCGTGCTGCACCTTTACATGAACGAGAAGCTGTCCAGCGCGGACGCCTGCAAGCGCTTCGTCAAAACCGTGCTGGAAAATTACCAGCTGCCCTATATCACCGTGACGCCGGTCTTCTCGACCTGCGACACCCATGGATACCTGAGCGGCGAAAAGCCGGAATGCCCGTCCTGCGGCAAGAAAACCAATGTCTGGACCCGCGTGATGGGTTACTTCCGCCCCGTCTCCAGCTTCAACCTCGGCAAAAAGGGCGAGCACCGGGAAAGAAAACATTTCCTGGAAAGACGCGCCGAATGCGGAGACCTGTTCCATGCTGCCGATCTATAGCATCACCCCCTTCACGCTGCTGGACTTCCCCGGGCAGACCGCCTGTATCGTCTGGTTTTCCGGCTGCAACATGCGCTGCGGCTATTGCCACAACCCGGAGATCGTCAAGGGCAAGGGAAAAGGTACGGCTGAACAGGTGCTGGCGTTTCTGGAGAAACGAAAAGGTCTTCTGGATGGCGTGGTGCTGTCCGGCGGCGAGGCTGCCCTTTACAAGGGCATTGTTACTTTCGCCGCACAAATAAAACGCCTCGGCTATGCCGTCAAGCTGGACACCAACGGCACCCGCCCCGATATTGTTCAGGAGATGCTGCAAAACAATCTTCTCGATTATGTGGCGCTCGATTACAAGGCGCCAGCGTCAAAATATAAAAAAGTGACGGCGACGCATCTGTTCAGGCATTTCGATGAAACGCTGTCGCGCCTCTGCTGGCAGGACAAGGTGCCATTTGAAGTGCGCACCACCGTGCATACGGATTTTCTGGGCGAAAATGACATCGGCAGCATCATGGAAGACCTCTCCGCGCGGGGATACCGGGGCGTTTATTACGTTCAAAATTACGTGAACAATAACAAACCCGTCCTGGGAAACCTGCCCGCCCAGAAGCAGATGCTCGATATCAGCAAACTCCCGCCGCCCCGGGGGTTCACTCTCGAATTCCGGAACTTTCAGGCGAACGCGCCCCAAAAAGATGGGAAAAATCCCCATATTTTCCCCGATAAACAGGGAAGCTGACCCTTGAGAAGGGGCTGCCCGCATGCTATTGCATGCCGGTAATTATCTTGATGCCAAAAATATAACTGCTAATTTAATAAAAAAGGTTAGCCGTGGTAAAAAAAGCAAAAATACTGGCGGTCGATGATGAGCCCCTCAACCTGGACATCATGTCCCGTTACCTTGAAAAAGAGGGCTTCGAGGTCATCGCGGCGAACGACGGGGACGAGGCGCTGGAAAAACTCAAAGCCCACCCCGATACCGACGTCATCCTGCTTGACCGCATGATGCCGCGCATGGACGGCATGGAGGTGCTGGCGCAAATAAAAAAGACGCCGGAGCTGAAAGACATCCCGGTCATCATGCAGACGGCGGCGGCGGGCAGCACGGAGGCCTTTGAAGGCTCGATTGCGGGAGTCTATTACTACCTGACCAAGCCCTATGAAGAGTTTGTGCTGGTCGCGCTGGTCAAGTCCGCCCTGAAAGATTCCTTGTGCATGAAGGAAGCCCGGCTGGCGGAAACGGCCATGCTGGAAAGCGAAGAGCTTTTCCGCACCCTGGCGAACAGCCTTCCCCAGCTGGTATGGATGGCCGACGATCAGGGCCGGGTCTCCTGGTGCAACCGGCGCTGGCTGGATTATTCCGGCATGGCGATGAAGGACCTGGAAGGCTGTTGCTGGCTGAAGCTGCTGCATCCGGATCACTTTCAGCGGAGCGCCGACAAGGCAAAACGCTGCTTTGACGCCGGCAATATCTGGGAAGATGCCTTTCCCCTCCGCGGCAGGGACGGAAAATACCGGCGCTTCCTTTTACACGCCATTCCCATCCGGGACGGGCAGGAAAAGATTCTGCACTGGTTCGGCTCCGCCACCGACATCACGGATATCCCCGAAAACAGCCCCTCCGCCCACAACGCCTTCAAGCTCACGGCCCGCGAGATAGAGGTTCTGGTCTGGGCCTCAAGGGGGAAATGCCGGCGCGATACGGCCGCCATCCTCAATATCAGCGCGGATACCGTGAAAGCCCACATCGAAAAAGCGCGGCAAAAACTGGATGCCGCCAACATCGCCCAGGCCATCGCCAAAGCGTTCATCTATGGCCTGATTAAGCCGTAGATTCATAACAGCGCCATCTCATACCCCCCAATTGGGTAATAGGCCCACCGGCGGGGCTTGTGCTTTATTGTCAATGCCGCGCTTTTATTTTGGCGGGCGTCTGACTGCTATCCTCTAATTAATAATGAAAAAAATTGTAAGGAGATTGAGCATGCCGGAGATTTCTTCCCCTCAAAACACCGCCATAGCATACACCCCTCCGGCGCCGAAGCTGGCGCCGGTCGCCCTGCAGCAAAAGAATGTCCGCATCCATGAACATCGCACCAGCATCCGCCTTGAACCGGCGATGTGGAATGCCCTGAACGAGATCGCGGCGCTCGAGGGACGCACCGTCCATGACTTGTGCAGCTCCGTCCATGACCTGAAAGAGCGCGGCGCGTCCTTTACTGCATCGCTGCGGGTTTTCATGATGGAATATTACCGTTCCGCCATGATGACATACCGTCAGGCAACCCCGGCGGTCGAAAGCGCCTCTGCGTAAACGATAGGGCGCCTCCCGCCGTCATCCCCCAAAACGAATCCGACCCCGGGCATTCGAGCTCGGGGTCGATGATTCGTGCTGTTCTGTAAAAACCAAGTACCAGAAGCGCAAGTGGGAAGGAAAGTTATCCCCCGCAGGGGGCAGGCGGAAAATCCGTCAACCTTCTTCCCTTACATGCATTCTTTTAGCATATCAAAAATGTATGAATTTTTTATTAATTCGTGCTATGTATGTGCGCTGCGAATCAATACACAAATGGTACGATATAGCTGTCGCATCTAAATTATAATTGAATTGCAAATAGTTAAGCGCGCAGCCGGCAATAAAAATAAACTTTAAAAATCAGAAACCGCTTATTACGAAGTAATTATGATATGAACTTTTTTATCCGTCATGCTCAGATTCCTGCCGCCGCTTTGTACGGGCATTACGACTGGGCGCTGGTCCTGCTTTCCTTCGCCGTGGCGGCGACGGCGTCGTATCTGGCCCTGGCCATCCTGGCCAAAATAACTCCCGAGAATCACCAAAGCCGGAAGCGCGGATGCCTTCTGGGCGCCGTGGTCATGGGCAACGGCATCTGGTCGATGCATTTTATCGGCATGCTCGCCTACAAGATGCATATGACGCATAGCTACGACCCGGGGCTGACGATGCTGTCCATGGCGATTGCCATCGCCTCCTCATGGATCGTATTTTGCAACATCATCTGCACCTGCCGGAAATTAACGCTGAAAACCATTTGCCTCTGCGCATCAACGATGGGCATCGGCATTGCCGCCATGCATTATACCGGCATGACGGCGATGCAGATGGAAGGGGAGATACGCTATCTTCCGCTCCCCTTCTCCCTCTCCATCGCAATAGCGGTCGTCGCCTCCGGCGCCGCCACGATGATCGTGCGGCGGGTATCGGAATCCCCAAAGCATCCCCAGCTCCTGCAAATACTTGCCGCCCTTGCCCTTGGTATCGCCGTCTGCGGCATGCATTATACCGGCATGGCGGCGGCGGTTTTTATTCCCGCCGCGGAGAGCGGGATGAATGCCCGTCAGGACCATGCCTCGCTGATCGGTTTTGTGCTGGGGGCGAACATCCTCATCCTTCTGGGCGCGGCATTCTCCACGATGATGGGCTTTATCGGCAAGAGAAGGATGCCGATCAGCTTCAAGATGCTCCTGCCGATAACCATCGGCGCCGTGGTTGTTTTTTCCTGCTCCTGGTTCCTGATCCGGCAAAGCGCCTGGGACAGCATGGTCGAACAGGTCCGCCTCCGCGCAGAAACCATGGCGCTCGGCATCAACGAGCTGATCCGGATCGAAGGGGACTCCCCCGCTTTTGCCCGCTGGATAAGCGCGCGCGGCAAAGAATATGACATAGACAACATCGCCATCAGCCTGCCCGGCTCCAAAAAAATAATCGCCAGCGTCGGGGATGAAACCGTAACGGCGCCCACCCTTGAGGAAGAAATATCCGCCCGCTTTCATGACCCGGCCCTGACGGAAGCCGTGCGCCAGGGCAAACCGCAGCACGGATTGTTCGTCAACCGTTTGCACGATCACCTGGATTATCTATACACCATACCCACCGCGATCAGGCTGGGCGGCAGCGCCCAGGACACGCCCGCCGTCATCTTCATCCAGATAGAACTCAACCCCTACGCCGAGATGCTGGAGCGGGAAATGCGCAAGACCGGCCTTCTGATGGCGGGCGGCAGCATCGTTTTTATCTGCTTCATGTATTTCCTGCTGCGGCGCATCGTCCTGGAGCCGATCCTGAATATCCAGCAGGCCATCCTGCGGCGCGCGGCAGGGCAGAAAACCGCCTATGCGCAGGTCAACAGCTCCGATGAAATCGGCAGCCTCGCCGAAGCCTTCAACGGCATGCTCGACGCCCTGACGGCGGCGGAAAACGACCGCCTGGCCCGGGAGCGGGCCGAGGCCGCCAACAAGGCCAAGTCGGAATTCCTCGCCAACATGAGCCACGAACTGCGCACGCCGATGCACGCGATCTTAAGCTATTCCCAGATCGCCCTGAAAACGCTGGAAACGGGCCTTGACGAAAACCTGAAGAAGTTCCTCGGCAATATCAGGGTCAGCGGCAACCGGCTGCTGTCCCTGCTCAACAACCTGCTCGACCTCTCCAAGCTGGAGGCGGGGAAAATGGACGCGAAGCTCCGGCCCGGCGACCTGCATCAGGCGCTGGACCACGCCCTGACCGAGCTCCACTCCCTCCTCGGCGAAAAACACCTTCAGGTGAAAATAACCGGCGCTGATACGGCCGCCGCCTCTGCCGTTCCTCACGACACGGGCCTCATGATACAGGTGTTCATCAACCTGCTGTCGAACGCCGTCAAGTTTTCCCCGCCGGAAAGCGCCCTCGACATCAAATACGCCCGCACCGACCGGGCGCTGGTCTGCAGCATCGCCAACTCCGGCCCGGCCATTCCGGAGGATGAACTGGAAACGGTCTTCGAAGCCTTCACCCAGAGCAGCGCGACAAAAACCAAGGCCGGCGGCACGGGACTGGGCCTGTCCATCTGCCGCCAGATCGTCCACGCCCATCACGGGAAAATCTGGGCGGAAAACTGCCCGGGCGGGGTCGTGTTCCATGTACAGCTCCCCCTTGAGCAACCCACAAAAACCAACAGCTAGAAAGTTATCAGTGATGAAGAAAAAAGAAAAAATACTGGTGGTCGATGACGACCATTTCAACCTCGACATCCTCAGCCGTTATCTCGGCGGCGCCCACTTCGAGGTCCTGCAGGCAGACGACGGGGATGCGGCGCTGCAAAAACTGACCGGCGCGCCGGACATCGCCGTCATCGTTCTCGACCTCGAAATGCCGCGCATGCACGGCTTGGCGCTGATGAAGGAAATCAAGAAAACGCCGGCGCTGAAGGATATACCGGTCATCATACAAACCGTCGTCGATAACCGTAAATGGAAAACCACCCCGGGCCTGGAAGACGTCTGCGGCTACCTGGTCAAGCCTTACGACCCGGAACTCCTTGTCGATCTCATCCGTCAGGTGCTCGGGAAGCCCTAGAGCGTATTGTCAAAGCCCGCCAGACCGCCTATCATTGCCGACATCAACAGGTTTCGGCAGGGCAGATGAAAAATCTCTTCAACAAAGTGGCCGCGAAGGTCCGCGCCGGGTGGGACAAATTCCGCGGCCGCAAGAACGAAGCGCCGGCCCCTGAACCGGACTTGCGCGGGCTGCTGCCGCACCGCGTCCTGACGCAGGAACAGCAAAAAGAGCTGGTGCTGGAAAACCTGCGGCGCAAGACGTCGGACATCGAAAAATATCTTTACCTCTCCCTTTTGCAGGCCAGCGACGAGCGCCTGTTCTATTATACGGCCTTCCGCCACACCGAGGAAATCATGCCCCTCATCTACACCCCGACGGTGGGTCAGGCGTGCCTTGAATTCTCCCACCTGCCGCTCGCGCCGAAAGGGCTGTACATCACGCCGGAGGACAAGGGCAAAATCCGCGAACTGCTCGATAACTGGCCGGAAGACGACGTGCGGGTGATCGTCATTACCGACGGCGGGCGCATTCTGGGCCTCGGCGACCTGGGCGCCAACGGCATGGGCATCCCGCTGGGCAAGCTCGCGCTCTACACCATCTGCGGCGGCATCGACCCGCGCCATGGCATGCCGGTGATGTTCGACGTCGGCACGAATAACGCCAAGCTGCGCAGCGACCCCTTGTATATCGGCTACCCGCACCCGCGCCTGACGGGAACGGAATATCTCGAGCTGATGGACGAATTCGTCACCGCCGTCAAAGCTAAGTTCCCGAAAGCCATTATCCAGTTCGAGGATTTCCAGACCGCCAATGCCTTCAAGCTGCTGGAGCTGTACCGCAACCAGGCGACCTGCTTCAACGATGACATCCAGGGCACCGCCGCCGTGGCGCTGGCGGGGGTCTATGCCTCGTTGAAATCCAGCGGGCAGGATTTCAAGGACCAGCGCATCATGTTCCTCGGCGCCGGCTCCGCCGCGACCGGCATCGCCGGGCTGATGGTCAGGGCTTTGCAGGAGTGCGGCCTCAGCGAAGAAGAAGCGCGCCAGAGGCTGTGGCTGGTGGATTCAAAAGGACTTGTCACCGCCGGCCGCGGCACGCTGGAGGAGAACAAGCAGCCTTATGCGCATGACCACGCGGCGATGAACCTGCTCGACGCCATCAGGGACATCAAACCAACGGTGCTGATCGGCGCCACCGGAACACCCGGCACTTTCACCAGGGAAGTCATCGAGGCGATGGCGGCGATCAACCAGCGCCCGCTCATTTTCGCCCTCTCCAATCCCACCTCGCAGGCGGAATGCACCGCGCAGCAGGCTTATGAATGGAGCCAGGGCCAGGCGCTGTTCGCCAGCGGCAGCCCTTTCGAGCCGGTGGAGTACGACGGCAAAACATTCCGCCCCGGTCAGGGCAATAACGCCTATATCTTCCCCGGCCTCGGTCTTGGCGTGATGGCCTGCGGCGCGACGCGCATCACGGAAGAAATGTTCCTCGCCGCCGCTCACGCGCTGGCCGAACTGGTCACGGCGGAAGACCTGCGGGACGGGACCCTGTATCCGCCGCTGAAAAATATCCGCTGCGTTTCCGAGCATATCGCCAAGGCGGTGATCGAAACCGCCTGCGCGCAGGGCGTGTCCTCCATCCCCCTGCCGCCGGATATTATCGGGTTCATTTCCCGGCAGATGTACGATCCCGCTTGCCCTCCGAAACTTCCGCCAAAGCCGCCGGGCATCGCGCCAAAGTAACGACAAGCAAAACAATCAATCGTTAAAAAGAATCACGGCCCGGGCTGCAGATTCTGTAAATAATATTTAATAACATATTGATATATATAGTAAAAAATAACCTTAAGTCAGCGTTAACGATTGATATGATATATTATACATATATGGGATTAAGTTAAGAAATCTTGGTTATGTTATTGCGATAAAGCAATAAGGTGTGGGGGAACGAAATGAAAAATAACACGAAACTGGCCATCGCTTTCACTTTGGCAGCGGCCCTGATGAGCAGCACGGCGATGGCGGGAACGGCGGCGGGCACCTCGAGCGCAGATCGTCTCTGGGAAGCCGATCCGGCCAAGATGCTTTATTCAGACAAACCTGCAGAAGACACCGTTATCCTCTGGCCGCTCGATGAAGGAATGGACAGCAGCGTGGTCAAGGATGGCGGCAGGCTGCTGACTGAGGATCAGGTCCGCGATTTCTACCCGCATTTCCCCCTGGACCTCCTTGAGGAGCCGAGATTGCCGCATGAGAGAGAATCAGACGCCGGCGAAGCGCTCGTGAGGTTTGTCATGAAACAGGATGACGCGGCGTTCGCCTTTGATGAAAAAAGAACGCGACCACCGCAAGTCGCCGAATGGATTGCACCGGAAAGAATGGCGGCGCTCCGTTTCGCAAAATTTGACGATGCCATTGACCGGGTCGTACGCCCTGACTTCATTGATGCCGTGCCGCAAGCCGCCGGCGATGACCTTACGAGAAACAGGCGTGTGGCTATTATCGTCATGGCAGCGCTCGCAGCCAGAGAGGCTGGAGCGAACGTCACCGGCAATGACGCCCGTGTGGGCGACAATACGTTTTTTAACCCGACCGGGAGGGAGTTGGGAGCAGCGCCCGCGACGATGTTGTTCAGCGACGAACTTCTCAAAGAGATAAGAATCCTGGAGAAAACCGGCGGCGAGGCCAGCATCGGCCAGCTGAAGACATTGTATGAGGAACTTGAAGAGGCGTTGGAAATCGAGAAGAAAATCAACACGGCAGATATTATAAGCAGAGCCCTTATTGACCAGATGGAAAGCCGCGGCCTTGACACCAAAGCCCTCATGAAAATTCCGGTTGTTGCTCATATACTGGCGGAAATACCTGAAAATCAATATCCGGATATCCTGAAGCTGAGTGAAGAGTATGCGGGATATTTGAGCAAAGTGAAGCCGGATGACACGGCGGGGATGAAAGAAATTCTGGATAAGTTCGCATACAAGCTGACGGGCACTCTCAAGCTTGATGATGAGGAATACAGCGAAATGAAAGGGCTGACAAGCGACCTGATCTCACTGGGCGGGCTTACCGCTGTAGGGTCTGAAGAAGAGCTGGCCGAATTTAACATGAAGCTTGTTGCAAAGGATTTTTTCGATGCGAAGTTTGTTGCGGCCCTGAAAGCCAAAGATATTAATACGGCAGCCCTCTTTAAAGACGTATATATCGCCCATTTCCTTGCGGAAATAGACAAGGCCAAACGGCCTGACATCGTAAAACTGAGCGCCGAGTTTGCGGGAGACTTGGCCGATTCAAAAATAAAAACAGGTGAGGTGTTAAACAAATTCCTGAGTCAGGTGACCAAAAGCATAGACATCACGTCTCCGGAAGAGGAGAAAGAAATTGAGATGCTGCTGGGCAAGGTAACCGAGATTGTAGGCAAGGCTATTCCTGCGCCTCCCGAAGACAAAAAATTTCTTGAGGTTTCCTCCATTCCTTAAAAAGGTTGCCCCGATTTGAAGATCCAGGTCATCCCGACCCCGCCGCCCGCGTTTTGATGCGGGCGGCGGGGTTGATTCTGATGAGATGACAACATATTGATATATCAAACAAAAATACCGTTAAACCCCCGTTAATCCTTATATGGTACTATACATATATGCGGCAAAAATGCGCAATTTATATTGGTTATGCCATTACTTTATTGCAGTAAAACGGGGAATTAAGATGGAAACCAACACGAAACTGGCCATTGTTTTCGCCCTGGCAACGGGCCTGATGAGCGGCGGCGCCGCGATGGCTGGCGCCGTCAGTGCAGGCGCGCAGTCTAATGTCCATTTTGAAATCCAGGACGTCACGATGGAAGACGGTGTGGCGGACAAGATTTTCTGGAGCGTGACAGGCGACGCGAACAGCGCCGTAGCAAAAGGCAATGAGCTGCAGAACCTTGAAATACGCTCTCCCGCCCCTCCGGCAGACCCTTGGGTTTTCCTTACGGACAGAAGCGAAATAAGAAGGGGCTTTGCTTATCAACCGACCTTTGAGCGCGCCGCCTTGGCGCCGGAAATACCTCAGGATCGCGCACCAAGCTTAATGGATGAGTATAGTGACAATAAAAGAATAATCATGGCCCTGAGAGAAAATCCCGATATCCCCCGCGATAGCAGGGTTTTGGCTGTCATCGCGGCGGCTTTCGCAGCTCCCGGTCGTGATTCCATTGACCCGGAAGGTCGTGTGACCACTCCCACCGATGAGCTGCTGGCGGAAATAGCGGCCGACGTGCCCCCGCCAGAAGAGACTACACCAACAATCGACTCCATGTATATTTTAGTAGCCGCCAGGAGCGGCCTGCTCAGTCGGGAACAGTATAGCTTCCTGGCGAAAATATACGGGACTATATTGCAGTACGAGGCGAAGGGCCTTACCTACCCCCTGCCGCAGTTTATTACTGACGCCCTGATAAAAATAAAAGATCCGGTGGGTGGAATATTGGCATCCTGCACCCACACCACTTTTCACGGCGAGGCCGCCGATGCATGCCATGCAGATCCGACCTGAAACAGGTTAGTGCTGCTGTAGCCGCCTGAAGAAACAACCACACCCCTGTCATTCTGAGGCGGAGCCGGAGAATCCCCTTTTCTTGTTTATAAACAGAGATATCCTTCGCTGTGCTCAGGATGACATTACATTGATATATATAACAAAAATCACCATTAAACCCCCGTTAATCGTTTATATGGTATTATTAATTATGGGTATTGATTAAGGCCGCCGGGCGAAGCCGGCAGCCGCGTAGCCCATAAGGGGAGTAAAATGAAAAACAATTCAACACTCATCGCCACCTTCACCGTAGCGGCAGGCCTGATAAGCAGCACCGCGCTGGCGGGCGTGGATGCCGGCACCAGCGCCGTGGGCGGTACGGCAGACAGGCAACCCGTCAAGATGCTGACGGACAAGGGGCTCGTTGACGACGTCATCGATTGGGGCGCTGTGGGGACGAGAACCAGTACGGTAACGGAAGTTCCGCTCCTGGACTTTCTCATAGACAGCAGAGAAATAAAAAAGGACGTTGATTACCGGCCCTTTGAAAGCGCCGCCGCTTTCGCGCCGGCAGACTTCCGGGACCGGCGTAATGTGACGCTCGACGAGTTTTATCCCGATGATCCGAAGGCGCTGCTGGCAAGCAGGGAAAGACCTGCCTTTGTTATTGCCCCCGCTGTTGTGGACAGGATCGCCGCCTATCAGGCCCGCAGCAATTATCTGGATGAAGAAGGTCATGTCGACACGCCCACGGATCGGCTGCAACTGGCGGCTCTGGAAGACAGGGCGCGGGTGATGGAAGTAGATACACCGCTGACCGCCGAAGAGATTCTTGCCCTCCTGAAAAGCGGGGATATAAAAGATGAGAAACTGTATATGGCCCTCAAGCGGGAATACAGCAACCTGCTGGCCTCCGAAAAAGAGGGCGTTGGATATATTCCCGACCTGGCCCTGATCGGATTCGTAAGGGATATAAAAGCCGCAGAGGATGAAACGGTGCAAATAGAAGGCCATACCGCTTTTCACAACCTGAGTGACAAAATCGACATTGTTACCACCCCTGAATCGGAATGCTCTTTTTCTCCATGCATAGTCCACTACCTTACTCCGTCTGACGTATGGGATGGCGGAACCCGCCCCGATACGCCGGAGACAGAGGTCGATGCCATGATCGATGTAGTGACAGAAACGGTTGATGAGGTTGTGACGGTGCCGCTTACTATCGGAGATATAGCTCCTTCTAAATTTCATTCAAAAGGATCTTCTGCCGACAGCCCGATGTAACACCCGTTCACCGCAACTGATCTTTCCCGTTCCGCCGCCCGCGTTTTGATGCAGGCGGCGGAATTGATTCCATATTTGCCCCGTAAGCCTTGCGATAATGCCGCCGCAGATATTCTTAAGCTTGCTGAGATTGCCGTATAACCCGTTGTTTTCTAGCAACTTGCCTGAATTGCCTTTTTCTGACAGGATGAAGTGGGGTTGGTTTTTCTAAACAATGGGGATGCTTCAATGAAATATTCTTTATATCCTGCCACCGCATTTATCGTGATGGGCCTTCTCTCCTCCGCATCTTTTGCGGTCGAGCCGGCGCCCGCCACAACCCCCGTTGCGCCGGCAGCCGCAGCCCCTGCAACCGTTGCGGGTGAAACGAAATCGGATCCCCAGCATGTGCTGGAGGCGCTGGGCGCCGCCGCCGAAAAAGGCGACAATGCGGCGATCTTCCGGATCGGCAGGGCCTACGTGGAGGCCCTGCAATACGACGAAGCGGAAAAGTGGCTGCAGCGCGCCGCCGAAAATAATTACGTCGCCGCGCAGATGGAGCTGGCGCGGCTCTATTTCATGACCGCCCAGGGCGACCACGAGAAAGAGAAAAAGGCCGCCGACTGGGTCAAGCGCGCCGCCGACAGCGGTGACGCCAATGCCCAGATGGCGCTGGCGCTGCTGTACCAGAAAGGGCTGGGCGTCGAGAAAAACGATAAAGAGGCCGCCCGTGTTTTTGAAAAGCTGTCGCAGGTCGGCCACCCCGGCGCGCAGTACAACCTCGGGATCATGTATCGTGACGGCGTCGGCGTCGAAAAAAACCCCGCCAAAGCCGCGGCCCTGCTGTCGCTGGCCGTGCAGGGATACAAGGAAGGCCCGACCCGCAACCAGATTGTCAGGGAACTGCAGGACATCAAGTCCGGCCTGAGCCAGGCCGAGCTGGGCCAGTCGAAATCGATCTATGAGCATACCGTGATGTATTTCCAGGCCATGCAGCAGCAGCGCGGCGGCCAGAGCGGGGACCTTGCGCGCCCCGAACTCCCTTCGGCGCAAGGGGTGCAGCCGAAAGAAAAAGCCTTCCGCAAAACTTACGACCTGTCGGGCTTCGTGCAGGCCGGCGTGCGCTGGCAGGACAATGCCAACGGCGCGCCTCCCGCGTCGGCCGGCGGCGCGCGCCCCAGCCCGGATTCCAACCTCTTCGCCATGGCCAGCGTCAACCTGATTTCTCCGCCCAAGATCGGCGTCATCGAGAATTTTGACACGCGCGCCATCCTCTACCAGACGCGCCAGCACGACCAGGCCAACTCCGATCTCGGTTTTGCGGAACTTTCCACCGGGCCGAACATCAACCTCACCACCGACGGAAAATATACCATCCGCCCCTACCTGACGGCAAACACCATACAGGTCGATAGCGACCTTTACCAGCTTGCCGGCGGCATCGGCGCCAGCTTCGTCGGCGAACTGACAAAAGATTCCGCCGTGGTGCTGAACGCGGAAGACGTCTATATCGACTTCAACCAGGCAACCGTCTTCCCCGACAACAACGAATCCGACGGCACGCAGTTCGTGTTCTCGGCGCGGGGATTGAAGCGCACGGCGCCCTGGCTGACGGTCGATCTGGGCGCAACCTGGCGCAACGTCGAGGCCAAAAAAGACTGGCGCTCTTCCGACAGCATCCGGGTGTCCAACGGCTATTCCATCAAGCTGCCGGTGCTGCTGCCGGAGTGGAGCCCGCGCGCCGCCTCGCTCTACGCCTCGATCGCTTATAAACGCGGCTGGTATGAAGGGCCGGATGCGAGCATCGTGCCGGGGATCAGGCGCAGCGATAACGAATGGCAGGGAACAGTGACCGGCGAGTTCCCGGTCAGGGGCGACTGGTCTGTGGTGCCAACCTTGCAAAAAACAATCAGAACCGCCAATGCGCCGCTCTATGAATCGAGCAATGCGATGGGTTCCCTGGTCGCGATGTATAAATTCTAAGGGAGAAACCGGACCCTATCGAAGTTCCCGGGTCCGGGACCTGTCAGCGGACAACATCAATCCCGTAAAAATGGGATTTTCCTACAATCATCAGGTACGCAACCGCCATGATGATTAAGGACCACACGGCCCGCTTTGCTCTTTCGGAACCTGAAAATTGTTTCATATAACTGATCATAGGCTTCATCCCCTTCTTTGATTCTATTGTTATTCTATTATGGTTAGACATTGCCAGAATACTCGCACAAAAGCAAGTGTTTTTTAACCCTTTGTTAAGACTATTTGGCCCCCGCATCGTAAGCAAAATAAAAGCATCTCATTGAAATTACAAAACTTTTTAAGTTTTATGCGGCCGCGCGATAATCGCCGATACGCATCATAAAATCGTCCAGTTTTTCGTCCGGCGCATCGTCCATGGCGGTGAGTATTTCCTCTTCCAGCCCCAGAAGCCTGGCAATTTCTGGATCTTTTTGCTCCAGCCCGGCGATCGCCGGGTCGGACACAAACTTGGTCCAGGAAATATAGCGCAGCCAGGAAGAAAGGCGGTCGCCGCCGGCGCCGCGCCGCGCCGATATTCTCTCGAAGAACAGGCGCAGATTGTCGTCATTGACCCACCCCAGCACCAGCTGCCGCGCCGGCTCTTGAACCTGAAGCCATTTCGATCCCGGCACATGCCCCAGCTTCGGGCTCTTCCAGTGCCGGAGGGCGAAACGCTTCAGTTCCTCATGCGCGCTTTTGTCGCTGCACCGGCTGTACCGGTGCAAAATCGTCTCCAGGTCTTCATCCAGAAACCGGGGCCTCTCCCCGATCAGGGCCAGCAGCCTGGGGATGAGGCGCTTGAAATCCTCGTCCGGCTTGTCCACCGCGCAGCGGATGCAGGCGCGCGTCAGTTCCTGCCAGAACCAGCTTTCCGCGGGGATATGAAGGTCGGCGGCGATTTGCTGCAACGGCGCGCGGTTGCCGGCCAGCCATTCTTCCGCATAGGCCCGGCAGGGATCCCTGCCGAGAAGCCCGGGATTGCCATCCAGTATCTTCATCCACAACGGCGCCTGACGGACCGTCGCGATGACGGAGGGATAAGTCTCTTTTAAAAATTTCAGGAAAAGATCCTGCTCGCTGAAACGGAGCGACGGCTGATGATACGCCTGCAGCACGCCGAACCAGGTTGTCTCCCACAGGCAGCCGCGCCGCGCCTCGTCGCGGTAGCGGTTCAGCAGGACTTCCAGCTTTTTCCGGTCATCGGCCACGCACCTGTTCCCGGCGCAGGCGATGGGCCGGTAAAGCCCGAACGCCACAAGGTCGTAAAGATATTCGACATCCGCGCCGATCCGCCCCTGCAGGTAAAGCAGCGCCGCCTGATAAATCTCGGACTCCTTCGGCTGCGATGCCTGCCGGCACCGCGCAACGATCTCCTGGCACCCCTGCGAAAAATCTTCGACGGCGCCGGCCGGGCCCGCGCCCATATCCGCCTTGAGGGAGGAAAGCACCGCCGACAGGTCAAACTGCAAACGGTCGCTCAGCATCGGCCGAACTCCTTGTCCGACAGGTCGGGCTTCGGCTGCTTTTCCGCCTGTTCCTTTTCACCCAGCTGCCAGAATTCCAGCTTCAGCTCCACGCGGCGGCTTTTCGCCTTCGATTCCTGCATGGAGTTGAAGGAATAGCCGCCGACCAGGAACAGGTCCCTGATCTGGTTCAATTCCTGCTGGGACATCGCCCGTTCCCCGCCCGCCGCAGGGGCGAACATGGTGCAGACGACCTTGCGGCTGCGCTGCAGGCTGAGGTCGAGGTTGAACAGGTAGGTGCCGTCCGTATCGGTGAAGCCTTCCACCACCACGCGCTTCAGCCACTTCTGCCCCAGCTCCGTTCTCGCGGCTTCGAGGACGGTGGGAAAATATCCGCGCAGGAACCGGGAGCCGCCGGACGAAAGATCCGCCGAGCCCGAAACGAAATTCGCCGCCGAGCCCAGGTCGATGCGCACCGTGTCCTTGATGATGCCGACCCTGACGGCAGGATACATTTCTTCGGAGTTTGCCTTCAGCCGGCTGGCGAACAGCTCGATCTCGGACTGCCGCTCCTGCACCAGCCGGGTGGTGCCGGCAAAGGCATCGACCTGCGCCTTCATCGCCACGATCGTCACCGCCATGACGATCAGGAACACGGTCATGCAGGCGGTCATCAGGTCGGCAAAGGAGATCCAGAAGGGTTTTTCGCCTTCGTCCCTGATCCCGCGGCGGATGACCGTCCGTGCAAACATCATCCCGCCCTGCGCAGTTTCGCCACGGAAGAAACCATCTGGTCAACCGTGCCGCTCAGGGCGCTCAGCGACGTCCCCATCTGGCGGTTGCTCTCCGCGCCGACATTCCGCACCTGCGCCACCATCTCAAGCCCGAAATCATGGAAGGACTGCCTCAGGACTTCGTTGATCCGCTCCAGGTATTCCTGGCTCTGGCGTTCGACGCCCGCCAGCGAGCCCACGATGCGCTCCATGTCGCCGACGAGTTGCTGGCTGACCCCCGCCTCTTTCTTCACCGTCTCCATCATCCCCTGAAGCTGGATGACGTAATCCTGAACCGTTTCGCGCGCCCGGTCATACTCCTCGAACGCCAGCTGCACGGCCTCGGCCGTCCGCGTCAGGCTGTCCGTCAGCCCGGACATCGAGCTGCCGGCGATGGTGAAGGTGCCGGCGGCCTCCCGCAGGGCAACCGCGCCATCCTTCATCCCGGAAACCGCCTCCATTGCCGTACCTTGCGCGTCCTGGATATTTGCAACGAGCTTGTCCACGTTTGCAGAAAGGCCGGTATAAAGGGCGCCCGCCGAGGCCAGGAGATTGTCATGGCGCTGACGGTCCTGCTCCATCTGCTGGCGGCGCTCCAGCGCCAGGCTGCCGAGCGTGGAATGAAGCCTGGTCATCACCGCTTTCATCGCCACATCCAGCGCCTCGGAAAACTGTCTCTGCTGCTCGACCATCCGCAGTCCCATTTGTTCCTGGGCCTCGGCCATCCTCGACAGCGACGCTTCGAGGCTGCCGGACATCCTGTCCGCTGCGGAAATTCCCGCATTCGATATGTCGCCGATCGACCGCGTCATGGCGTCCTGCACCCTGCCCACGGTCTCGGAGGAATTCTGGAGGGAGATGTTAATCCCCTGAATCTGCTGGCCGAAGGTGCGATCGACTTTGGCCATGAATCCCGTCAGCACGTTTTCCAGCAGGCCGCCGACGGCGTCCTGACGATCGCCGGCTGCGATGCGCACCGCGACGGACAGCTGCGTCATCGGCTCGGCCAGGGCGGACTTGACCGCCTCGGCAATCTGCGCGGACAGCTCGCGGTTCTGTTCGTGATGCGCGACGGCCTGGCGCTCCGACGACCTGACCAGACGGGCAAGATAAGCCTCCCCCGCCCCGCTCGCGTAGAGGCTGTCGATTTCCCTGTTCAGCTCCTCCACCAGCCGGTAGCAGGCGTTGAGAATGGATTTCTCTTTGTAGGTGATGAAGATCGCGGCCAGGATGGCGAACCCCGAACCGATAAAGGCGGAGGTCACTTCCTGCAGCAGCAGCGGCAGCGATTCCAGGCTCTGCGCCGGGTCGGGATTGAATTGGTGCAATCCCCACACCAGCCCGGAGAAAGTGCCGATGATGCCGATGCCGGTGAGTATCCCGGGAAGATGGCGGTAGAAATCGGCGTTGATCCTGAAATCGACGATAGTCTCTTTTGAAAAAAAGGTTTCCGCCGGAACCGTGGCCAGCACGGATTGGGCATCCGCCGCGCCGCCTTCCGCATGAACGGTGTGCAGGGAATGACGGTATTCCGTCCACAGGCCGCTGAAGGGCGATAATTCAAAAACGGAATACAGCCGGCCTTCCAGCGCATCAAGGGACAGCCCCGGCTCCGCCCGCAGCGCCTTGATCTGCCCGATGGTCAGGGACAATTGCTCCCTGATCCTTTGCGCCGGCCATTGATAGTTGCGAAGATAGCTGACGAACAAGGCGGCCACCGCCAGGCAGATCGGCACAAGGATATAAAGGTTCAGGCTGGTCAGGGAAAAAGGCCCTTGGGCAATGTCATGCGTAATGGGTTCCATTGTCTGAAACGACCTCCTGAATTGTCCTGCGTTTATTTCGATAATATTAACAAGCCAGCGCCGCCAAAACAATTGATAAAATTTATAAACCCCGGTTTTGTTTTCTTGTTTTTCATAGAAATTTATGGCGTATTGTGGCGTCAGGCATGCTAAAGCATGCATGACGATTGATGAAGGGCCCCGCCAGATGCACAGCGTTTTTATAGGCTATGATCCGCGCTTTCAGTCCGCCTATGACGTGGCGGAAAAATCCTTGCGTGAAAAGTGCACCGGCGGCGTGAAGGTTTTTCCAATCGTTCTGTCGCAGCTCAAATCGCGCGGCCTGTATAACAGGCCGACCTCCATAAAAGACGGGCAGCTTTATGATGAAATTTCCGCCGCGCCGATGTCCACCGAGTTTGCCATCTCCCGTTTCATGACGCCGTTGTTATCAGGTTATCAGGGCTGGGCGCTGTTCTGCGATTCAGATTTTCTTTTCCGTTCCGACATCGCCGACATTTTCGCCCGGGCCGATGAAAAATACGCCGTTATGTGCGTCCAGCATGATTACCACCCCAAAGAAGGCCTCAAGATGGACGGCCAGGCGCAAACCCGCTACCCGCGCAAAAACTGGTCGAGCTTCATGCTCTTTAACAGCGCGCACCCCGCCAACCGGCGGCTGACCCCTGACAGCATCAACACCCTGCCCGGCCGCGACCTGCACCGTTTCTGCTGGCTGAAGGATGAGGAGATCGGTAGCCTGCCGCACAGCTGGAACTGGCTGGAAGGCCATAGCGACCCCGAAATCGCGCCCGATGCCGTCCATTTCACGCGCGGCACGCCCGATATACCGGGCTATGAAGGCATCTTATATGCTGATGAATGGCGGCGTTATGCGGGCCGGCAAACCAAGCTCAAGGCGGCTTGACATATCGAAATAAGGCCTTGACAGGTTTATTTTATGGTAATAAAGTATTTACAATTGTATATAACTGATTCTTTAGTGAATGGAGCGCATCTATGAAACCGCAATATGAAGGCAGATCCCCCGGCCGTCTCTGGTACGCACGGCAACGCACGAAAGCATTTATCTCAACCTTCAGGAACGCCTCCACAAAATCAGAAGCGAAGAGCCTGGGTAAAAACGCAGGCATTCTCGTCGGCTGCGTTGCGACGGGCGGATTTGTCGCCTCCAACATCACCCTGCTGGGCATACCGTCACTGGTCGCCGGCGCGCTGTTTGTCGGCGGCGCCTACTTCGGCGTCAAGGGCTTTGGCAATTTCCGCAGCCTGAAAAGGTCCGGCGCCTACAGCAACTACGTCCGCGCGCAGGAAGATAAATGGGTTGCCAGGCAATCCCGTCCCAAACTGGGGGCGCGCATCAAAGCTCTCTTCACCAAAGCCGGAACCGTGCTGGGCTATGCCCTGGCAACCGCCGGCGCCGCACTGGCAACCACTGCCGGACTTCAGATGGGCGGAGTGATTTCTTCCGTCGCTTTGACCACCGTGCTCGGCAGTGTCGCCGCCGCTGTTTCCCTCCCCGTCATCATTGGCGTGGCGGCTGCGGCCATCCCGCTCGGCATCATCGGCGGGATCGTCTGCCGCAAGGCCACCCGCCGGCTGCTGGGCATCAAGCCCGGAGAGAAAAAAGCCGCGGTCGCCGTCAAGACCATTGAAGCGAAAAACGACAATAAAACCGCGATTAAAACCCAATCCGCCACGTCCTCTTTCACCACATCCGCAACGGTGACAAAACCCTCGCCGGAGCTCAGCGATGAGCGGAAAAAGGCCGCAGAAGAACGCCAGCGCAACAAGAAAAAAGGGCCGAGCCCTTTTTAACTAACCGCGGCCGACCACGGCATAGACCATCTTGATCTCGTCTTTGGGAATGTCTTTTTCTTCCGGCGGGTTGAACTGCGCGACGCGGATCCTGTCTTCGCCCTGGCGCAGGAAGCGCTTGATATAAGCATCGCCGTTTTTCATTTCAATGATGCAGTCGCGGTTCATTTCCGGCGGCCGGCCGGGATGGATATAGACCAGCTCGCCCCTGAAATAACGCGGCTCCATCGAATCCGAAAAAACATAGACGGCAAAAGCATTGGTGATGCCGAACTGCGCCGGATGCCGGATGACCCAATCCACCACATCGCCATTGGACAGGTTCAGGCCCTTTTGCAGGCTGCCGGCCGCGTAGCCATAGACAGGCACCATGTGCGCCGCCGCGCCCGCTTCCGGGGAAGACGGCAGAGGCTGGGCGGGGAGATCGGAAAAACCGCGCCGCCCGGGCTGGTGGCGCGCCTCCTGGCGGTATTCGATGTTGGCCGGCACGACCGGCGCCGACAATTCCAGACGGACGCCGAGGTAATCCTCAATCATCGGGATTTCTTCAGCCATGATATTGCGCCGCCCGTACAGCATCCGATTGATGGCGGCGGGGTTCAAACCCATCCGCTCCGCCAGGCCCTTTTGGGTCAGCCCCGGCGTCGTTTCAAGGATTTCGCGAATACGCTCATAAATACGTTGATTCATATATTTACATTACAGCATTTTTTAAAATGATGATAGAGCAATATTTAATCTATTGATTTATTTCAATAAAACTTTAATTAAATATTAAAAATGATAAAAATGAAATTTATATAGACTTTTAATTGCTAATATATCAATATTGATTCGGGTTCACGATTCGAAAAATGGAGATTCTAATGAACGGGTACAAACTGCCTCACGGCTTGTTGCTCGATGCCAAGCTGGCTGTCGTCGCCAGACGGGCGGGGCTGCGGCGGGGCGAAGCGCTGGCGCTGTGGATCGCGCTGCTCGACCATGCCAGCCGGAACACGCCCCGCGGCTCCGTCGAAAATATCGATGCCGAAGAAATCGCCGCCGCGCTGGAATTCGATCCCGCCGCGATCGATGCCGCCCTCGGGGTGCTCCGCGACAAGCAGATGATCTCCGCCAACAACGCTATTGCCGGCTGGGAAAAAATGCAGACCGGCGCTTCCACCCCCCGCACCCGCGCGCACCGCGCCCGCCAGCGCAAAGGGGTGCCGCAAGAAGAAAATGACGGCGACGACTCCGAAGCGGCAGCCTCCAGAAGACGACAGAGGCTGCGCGACGAGATGCTCGCCCGCCACAGGAAACGCGGCCATATCATGACCGAAAACCCGCCCGCGCCGAAACAGTTTTAACCCCGTCCCCCGGAGATTGCCGCATGATGATCGTTGATGACAAACGCTCCAAAGACACGCCGCCTCCCGACTTTCTCAAGGATCCCTGGGCGGATTGGAAACCGCAGTGGACAGGAAAAAAACTCACCCCGCAGGACCTGCAGGAACGGCATTCCCCGACGGAACAGGTCGCCATCCGCCTGACGGCGGAACGGCAGACGCACCGGAGCCAGCGCCGCATCGTCGATAGCCGCCTGTGGGAAGGCATGACCCCGATACAACAGGACGCCGCCATCGAAATCGCCACCGCGTTTGAAATGATGGGGCGCGGCATGGGCTATGTGCTCAGCAACTGGCAGCGCATCCCCGGCTGCCGGGGGCAGGCGAATGTGGCGGAGGCCCATGCGCGGATGATTAATTTTTACATCGACTGGGCGCAGAAATGCGCCAAGCAAAAAATCAGCCATTCGATGGCGGTGGATGTGCTGTGCTTCGGCTTCAGCTGCCGCATGATCGACCGCGACCGCCGCCTCAAGACCGGCGCCACCCGCGAAAACCTGATGCTGGGCCTCACCCTCTATTGCGACCTGCGCGGGTGGTGAGAGCCCCCCAGTCATCCCCGTGCAGACGGGGATCCAGGCGCATGCACAGCATGCGTTTTGCTTGCCAAAAGCAAGCAAATAGATTCCCGCCTTCGCGGGAATGACGCAAATTTACCAAATATTAGCCATATTATAGCCAATAATAACTTGGGCGCCGAAACAGCGCCCGGAATCTGATATACATTGACTCCATTGAATTATAAGGCTAAAAATCTCTTAATCTGCGCAATAAATTTGTGTCCGGTTTCCGGCCACTTATATAATTATTATGAGGTTCCCCCTTGCTGCACATTTCCCTCCGCACCAGCCTTGCTGTTTTTGTTGTGGCAACCGCCTTAAGCGGCTGCACCCCTGATAACAAGTTTCACGCCGTATCGGCGGGGGAGAGCGGAGCGCGGAGCCGCAGCGACGGCAGCATGCCCTCTCTGGTCATCACCACCGAACAGCCTGCGCCCAGCGTCGTTTTCCGCCGCGGCTCGCATGATACGGTTCTCGCCAGCCCCGATGCCGGCACGCCGGTGAGAGTGTCTTCCCTCAAATCGCAGCACATCGAAACGCCGGTCACCCAGAAAGCCGCCGAACTGAACGACGAGCTGGGGCAGATGCGCGGCAAAACCACAGCCTACTCGCGCCGCCTCCAGGAACTGCAGAACAACGGCGATGCGCAATCGGCCGCCTATTACACGCTGGTCGCCTCCATCAACGCCGACCTGCAAACCGGCACCACGCCCGGCAACCCCATCCTGGTCGATCGCTGGAATACCGCGCAGGACAAGCTGAACGCCCTCTCCCAAAGCGCCAGCCAGCTCAACACCCTGGCGATGGACCTCTCCTATCATGCGTCCAGCCTGTCCTTCCTGCTGGAATCGACCCAGGCGGCCTTCGCCCTCTCCGGCGCCGTCGATGAAGACCACAAAAAACTGACGGGCATTGAAGACAACGTCAACCAGGACCTTGTCGCCACCAACCGCCTGATGTTGATGGTCAACGACGACCTCAGCCGCCGCTCGTCCTACCTGCGCACGGAGCGCGGCAACCTGCAGACCCTGTCGCTGGCCATCGCCAACGGCGAACTTTACGGTCAGAACCTCACCAACGGCGTGTTCAAGCGCGCCGCCGCCGGCGACCTCAGCCTGAACAAGACAGGCGCCGATGCCGGCACGCCCGCAGCCCTGCCCGCCCGGAAGCCGCTGGTCATCATCCGTTTCGATCACCCGAACGTGAACTACGATCAGCCGCTCTACACGGCGATCAGCCAGGCGCTGGAAAAATATCCGGCGGCGAAGTTCGACCTGGTGGCGGTGAGCATGGCGGAAGGCAACCCGGCGAAAATGGCCATGTCCTCGTCTGACGCCCGCAAGAACGGCGAAGCCGTCCTGCGCGCCATGATTAAGATGGGCCTGCCGATCGAGCGTGTGGGTCTCAGCGCCGCGAACAGCAAAAACGTGCTGAACAGCGAAGTGCACATCTATATCCAGTAACGGAAAAATTCCTCTCTAAACCGGCATCACCCGCCTGAACTCTCTATCGCCCACTTCCTCGACCGCGCCCGGTGCCAGCTTGCCGAGTTCGAACGGCCCGTAGGCGGTGCGGATCAGGCGGTTGACGGTCAGCCCGAGGAAATCCAGCACGCGGCGGATCTCGCGGTTCTTGCCTTCCTGCAATGAAATATCGATCCAGACATTGGCGGCCTGCACCGGCTCCTCCAGCACGGCCCTGATCGGCCCGTAAGCAATGCCTTCAACCTTGATGCCGTCCTTCAGCGTATCGAGTTGCGCCTGCGTGATCTTGCCGTAGGCGCGGACGCGGTATTGCCGCACCAGGCCCGTCGCGGGCATCTCCAGCCGGCGCGACAAGGCGCCGTCATTGGTCAGCAGCAGCAGCCCCTCGGAGGTGAGGTCGAGCCGGCCGATGGGCATGAGCCGTGGCAGCTCCCGGGGCAGCTTGTCGTAGATCGTCTCGCGCCCCTCGGGGTCATGAGCCGTGGTCAGCAGGC
>JAIOQI010000014.1 GCA_021413445.1 Alphaproteobacteria bacterium
GGGGCGTAAGGCTGCGATTTGGGGGATTGCTGCGGATAGGCTGCTGCGGAACCAAAAACGGATGACAAACCGATCATCCACGCGACCAGAGATTTCTTTGCGCCCATATCTTACTTTCCTTCAATTAGCTTTGGAGGGTAACAGAAGTAACTTTTGAAAAGATTCGAGGGATAAGATGCTATATTTATAACTCCGAGTCAACAAAAAACATTCTGTTAAATCAGAGGGTTTGTTGAATACGGAGGGGGAGATTACATCTCGACGGCGAATGACTTCCCACATCCGCAGGAGGATGCAGCATTGGGGTTTTTGATTTTGAAGGCTGAGCCCATGAGGGTCTGCTCATAATCGACCAGGGCGTTTTGCAGGAAGGGCAGCGATGATTCATCGGTCACGACGATGGCGCCGTTTTTTTCCAACGTGACGTCATCAGCATTCATTTGGTCATCAAAATCAAGCGTATATTTGAAGCCGGAGCACCCGCCGCCGAACACCGTCACCCGCAGCATCAGCTTCGGATTGGCTTGTTTTTCGCGCGTGGCGAGGATGCGCCGGGCGGCGCTGTCCGACATTGTCATATTTGCGGCAGTCGTCATAGCAATTTTTCCTTTATCATATCTCCATTATATGCTTTAAAATCCTAGTAAATCAAGAATTTTCAAGAGGTTCTGTGATGGCTGTGCGCGGCAAAGTGAAGCAGGCAAAATTATCGAAGCCTAACAAGTTGAAATCCATGCCGAAAATCACGGCGGCGGATGACGGTTTGGCGGCCTACGCCGCGCGCCCGTATGAAAGCCGGGGGCGGCTTTATCCCGAAGTGCCGAGCAAAACCCGCGGCGATTTCGAGCGCGACCGCGACCGCATCATCCACTCGACGGCCTTCCGCCGCCTGAAATTCAAGACCCAGGTGTTTGTCTATCACGAAGGGGACCACTACCGCACGCGCCTGTCGCACAGCATCGAAGTGGCGCAGGTGGCGCGTTCGTTGTCCCGTCTGCTGAAAGTGAATGAAGACCTGGCGGAGACCTGCGCCCTGGCGCATGACCTCGGCCATACGCCTTTCGCCCATGTGGGGGAAGATGCGCTGAAGGAGTGCATGGAGCCCTATGGCGGTTTCGACCACAACGACCAGACCCTGCGCGTGGTGACCATGCTGGAGAAAAAATATCCGCATTTCGACGGGCTGAACCTGACCTGGGAAAGCCTGGAAGGGCTGGTCAAGCATAACGGCCCTGTTCTCAAAAAAGGCAAAAAACCCAAGCTGGAAATCACGTTGAATGCGCTCAAGGACGAGATGGACCTGATGCTCGGCACTTATGCTTCCATCGAAGCGCAGGTGGCCGGATTGGCCGATGACATCGCCTACAACAGCCACGATCTCGATGACGGCTTTTCGGCGGGGCTCTTTACCCTGAAGGATATGGAAGAAGTCGAATGGGTGGCGGCCATCATTCATGCCAAGCGCAGGGAGTTTCCCGGACTGGGCGAGGACCTTCTCGCCCAGGAAGTCATCCGCGATGTGATGGGGACCTACGTCATGGACGTCCTGGCCGAAAGCCAGCGCCGGATCGGGGCCCTGAAACCGACCTGCGCCGACGATATCCGCCATGCCGACCGCATGACCATCAGCATGTCCGATACCATGAAAAAGCGCGATCAGGAACTGCGCGATTTCCTCTGGTCGCATTTTTACCTGCATCAGCAGGTCAGCCGCGTGCGCCTGAAAACGGTCAAAATCGTGCAGGATCTGTTTGAAGCCTTCATGCAAAACCGGCGCTGCCTGCCGGCTGTTTGGCGGCAGCAGGTCGAAAACACGCCGACCGGCTGGGACCCTCTCGTCTGGCATGCGCGTTCCGTCGCCGACTATATCGCCAGCATGACCGACCGGCTGGCGATATTGGAGCATAAGGATATGTTTGACGCTTACGGATTGGTACGCTAGGAGCCAAGCCCTGGAGGCCCTGGTAGATTGTCCTTCTTCGACGGGGGGGCGTCCTTGTGATGGTGGCGGGTATGTAAGGCGTCCCGAGAAATCTCCGTCTCTGCTTTTTTGTTGTACACATTTTCCCACGCCCTCAGGACGAGTATAGCCTCTTCTTTAGTGAACAGGGCTTTGTTGTTGTCGCTTTGGTCGACGAACCTCTCTTCGCTTGATTTGTGCTTCGACCCTTCTGGAATCGATACGGTCTGGCACTGGTAGATGCCGTAGCGGACGCCGTCAGCTGTGTCGATTTTGCGCGCTTCATAATGAGTGTAGATATAGGTATCGTATTCGGCGATATAGACTACAGGTTCTTTGTACCACATCGTGCCGGCGCCGTCGGAATCCCCTAATTTGGTGACCTTAAAAGGGGTTTTCGAAGTTTCCTCCACATAGGTCATGGTGCTCATCACCCTGGGGAATTCTCCATCCACCCAACGCTCTACGGCATCCCAGAACGCATCTCTTAATCCCATAAGCGAACCTTTCTTTTTACAGCTGTACCCACTCCAATTTTTATACATAACTATTAATATCCGGTTAACTGTACATTTTTTTGAGGTGTTGACGAGGGAAAATCCTTTTTAAAACCCTGTTATATCTGGCATATTTCCTTTAAAATCCCCTGTCATGAATATCTTTTATCGTTATCAGGAAGAGGTCGTTAAAATCCTCAACACAATGATCGCGGGCGGCGAGTTGCCTGCCGGTCTCGACCTCTCGCGCGTCAAGGTCGAGCCGCCACGTGAAGCGGCGCACGGCGACATGGCGACCAATGCGGCAATGGTTTTGTCCAAGCCCGCCGGGAAAAATCCGCGCCAGCTGGGAGAATTGCTGGCGGCGAAATTGAAAGCTGTGCCGGGCGTCGCCGAGACGTCGGTGGCGGGGCCCGGGTTTGTGAACTTCCGCCTCCAGCCGGAGCAGTGGCTGGAGATCATCCGCGAAATCCTTGTCTCCGGCATTCATTACGGCGACAGCAAGATGGGCAAGGGCGAGAAAGTCAATATTGAATACGTTTCCGCCAACCCCACCGGCCCGATGCACGCCGGCCACGTCCGCGGCGCGGTGATCGGCGACACGCTGGCGAGCCTGCTGGAAAAAGCGGGCTATGACGTCACCCGCGAATATTACTTCAACGATGCCGGGACGCAGGTCGATGTGCTGGCGCGCACGGTGCATCTGCGTTACCGCGAGGCCTTGGGCGAGAATATCGGTGATATTCCTAACGGGCTTTATCCCGGCGAGTACCTGAAGGATGTCGGGCAGGCGCTGGCCAAGTTTGATGGCGACAAATGGATCGGCAAAGACGAAAAGATATGGATGGAACCCATCCGGCACTTCGCCGTGCAGTTCATGATAGGGATGATTAAGAAGGACCTGGACCTGATCGGCATCCATCACGAGGTTTTCACGAACGAGCGGGAGGTCGTCGAAAACGGTACGCTCGACAATGTTTTTAAAATTTTGCAGGAGATGGACCTGATCTATCAGGGCACGCTGCCGCCGCCCAAGGGCAAGGAGATGGAGGACTGGGAGCCGACGGAGCTGACGCTGTTCCGTTCCTCCCGCTTCGGCGATTCCTCCGACCGCCCCCTGAAAAAGCGCGATGGGACATGGGCCTATATCATGCCCGACATCGCCTATCACTACGACAAGATCAAGCGCGGCTATAAATGGATGATTAACGTGCTGGGCAAGGATCACGGCAATTACCTGGACAAGATGCGCCCGGCGGTCGCCGCCCTGAGCAACGGGCAGGCGAAGGTCGATGTCATTTTCAACGCCATGGTCAAGGTCCTGAAAAACGGCGAGCCGGTGAAGCTCTCCAAACGCTCCGGCAACATCATCACGCTGCGCGAGATGGTGGAAGAAGTGGGGGCGGGCGCCGTCCGCTTTTTCATGCTGTCGCGCACGCCGGACAGCGAGCTGGAATTCGATTTCGTCAAGGCGGTGGAGCAATCGAAAGACAATCCGGTGTTCTATGTGCAATACGCCCACGCCCGCTGCTATTCCGTCCTTCGCAACGCCAGGACGATGTGGCCGGATATCGACCTGTCCGCCGGGGCTCTGGCGAAGGCGAATATGAAGCGCCTGGCCTCCGAAGAGGACCTGAAGCTGGTGCGCCTGATGGCCGGCTGGCCGCGCCATGTTGAATCGGCCGCCGAAGCGCATGAATCGCACCGCATCGCGATATATCTGCACGACCTGGCTTCCGAATTTCACGGTTTCTGGAACAAGGGGCGCGATGATACGACCTTACGTTTCCTGATCGAACAGGATAAAGATTTGAGTGTGGCAAGACTGGCGCTTGTGAAGGCGGTGGCAACCGTCATCGCTTCCGGTCTTGCTGTGATGGGAGTGACGCCAGTAGAGGAGATGCACGGATGACTGACACAGACAAAAAAGAAGATGAAAACATCGGTTCGTTCTACATGGGGCGCAGCCGGACTTCGCCCCAGCCGAGAAGGCTCTTTCCGCCGGGGGTTCTGACCACGATCGCCGTGCTCGCCTTTGCGGGAATCGTCTGGTACGCCTATCCGCGTGGCGCGGAGAAATACAGCGACATCGACGTGCCGGTGGTAAAGGCCGATACGGCACCGATCAAGGCAGAGCCGGTCGATCCGGGCGGCATGGAAGTGCCGCATCAGGACAGCACGGTTTTTGAACCGCTGGACAAAAACGCTTCCGGCGAAGTTGAAAAACTCCTGCCCGCGCCGGAAGAGCCGGTGGACAAGGACACGGCGCTTAAATCAGAAGCTGATGCCAATCCGCCGGCGGAAGCAGCAAAGCTGGCGCCGAGTGCGGCACTGGATTTGCAGGCTAAAGATGCAAAAGACGGCATGGAGAAGATGCCGCTGAGCGAGCCCGAGATTGTTCCGCCCGCAGCGGTGGAGGCGGCCCCGCCCGCACCCGCACCTGCGGTAAAAGCCGAGGAAACCAAAGCAGCGCCGCCTGTAGAGGATAAGGCTGTCGGCACCAAATACATCCAGTTGGGTTCCTTCCGCGATGCGGCGGGCGCAAAAAAGGATTGGGAGCGGATAAAGGCAAAGAATCCAGACCTGCTTGGCAAGCTCACGATGAAGACAGAGAAAGTGGATTTGCCCGCGAAAGGCATTTATTACCGCCTGCAGGCAGGCAAGGTAACGGAAGACCGCGCGAAGGAGATATGCGCGGCGCTTAAAAAATCCGTTTCCGGCGGCTGCATTGTGGTGAAGAACTGATGATCCAGCTGACCGAACTGAAAGCCATCATCGTCGATGCCGAAGGCGTGGAGCTGACCCGTCAGGAAGAAGATTTATTCAAGTCTCAAAAACCGGCGGGCTTTATCCTGTTCAAGCGCAATTGCGTCACACGGCAGCAGGTCAGGGATCTGGTCGCTGCCATGCGTGCTTGTGTCGGGCGGGCGGATATTCCGGTGCTGATCGATCAGGAAGGCGGGACGGTGGCGCGGCTCAAGTCGCCGGAATGGAAAGAATATCCTGCTGCCAAAACCTTCGGCGATATGGCGGCGAAATCTCGTCAGGAGGGCTTTGACGCGGCGCGCCTGAATTCCTACCTGATGGCACTTGAGCTGTCTGACATGGGCATCACGGTGAATTGCGCGCCGGTGGTGGATGTGCCTGCGCCAGATTGCCATGAATTCCTGTCGGCCAGCCGCACTTATAGTCCTGATCCCGATATGGTCGGATGGCTGGGCGAGGCGGTATGCCGCGGCCTGCTGGATGGGGCTGTCACGCCAGTCATCAAGCATATTCCGGGGCATGGCCGGGCCAGGGTGGATAGCCATTTGGCGCTGCCAGTTGTAGAGAGTTCCCATAGTGATTTGTCAAGAACGGACTTTAAGCCCTTCAAATACCTATCTCATTTAGATATGAAAACAGCGCTTTGGGCGATGGCCGCTCATGTTATATACTCAGAGCTGGATCCTGATTCTGCGGCCACTGTTTCCCGGCGCATCACCGACGAGGTGGTGCGGAAGGAAATCGGGTTCAACGGCGTCTTGCTGGCCGATGATATTTCGATGAAGGCTTTGGGGGGAACCCTGGAAAGCCGGGTGCGGGATACGCTGGCGGCGGGGATGGATCTGACGATGCTGTGCAATGCTTCGTTTGCGGACCGCGCGCTGGCCTTGTCGGCGACCCGGACACTGACGGCGGCGTCGGCAAAGCGGATTGAGGAAGCCGAGCGGCAACGGACGATGAAATTGGGCACTGTAATGAAAAGTGGGAAAACCGGATGACGAGTGAAGTCGGAGCAGCGCAGTTTGAGGAAGACGTTCTCAAGGAGAGAAGCGAGAGCGAACAGCTTTTGCTGCAACTGGGCGACTTTGACGGCCCGATCGACATGCTGCTGTCGCTGGCGCGCGACCAGAAGGTTGACCTGACCAAGATTTCCATCCTGGCGCTTGCCAACCAGTACATTGACTTTATCGAGAAGGCGCGGGAGTTGCGTCTGGAGCTTGCCGCTGACTACCTGGTGATGGCGTCGTGGCTTGCCTACCTGAAATCGCGGCTGCTGATCCCGCAGGAAGAATTGAAACAGGCGGAACCGTCCGCGCATGACCTCGCCGAAGCGCTGCAATTCCAGCTCCGCCGCCTTGAAGCGATGCGCAAGGTGGCGAACGACCTGTTCCACCTGCCGCGCCTTGGTTTCAACGTCTTCGGTCGTGGCGAGCCGGAAGGGCTGCACACTTCCTACATTTCCAAATATGAGATGACGCTCTATGACCTCCTGAAGTCTTACGGCGACATCAAGCAGCGGCAGAAAAATTCCATTTACAAGCTCAACCCTGTCAAGCTGTTTTCTCTGGAAGAGGCGATTGCGCGGCTGGAGACCATGCTCGGCAAAATCCCGCTGGAGTGGGTATCGCTGTTCATGTTCCTGCCCGGCGGGATCAGGGAAAAGATCGTCAAGCGCTCCGCTGTCGCCTCCACTTTCGGCGGCGCCCTGGAAATGGCCAAGCGCGGGCTGATCGAAATCCAGCAGGAAAAGAATTACGCGCCGATTTTTATTCGCCGTCCGACGGCTAAAACCGAAGAAGGAGCCCAAAGCTAATGGCAAAAGCAAAAATACAGCAGGAACAGGAAATAATTGTGGAAGCGGTGTTTGAAGAGCCGAAGCCCGAGATGACACAGGACGACATCAGGCTGGTGGAAGCCATTCTCTTCGCTTCGGCATCGGCGGTCGATGAGCGCACGATTGCCGAGCGCTTCCCGGCGGACCGCGCCGTGCTGATCCCTGAAATTCTGGAGCATCTCCGTGAGCAATATGCGGGCCGCGGCGTCAACCTGGTGCAGCGCGACCGCCGGTGGGCGCTGCGCACCGCGACCGATCTGGGCGAGCAGATGAAGCTGGAAAAAGAGCAGCCGCGCAAATTCACCCGCGCCGCGATGGAAACGATGGCGATCATCGCCTATCACCAGCCGGTCACCCGCGCGGAGATCGAGAACATCCGCGGCGTGGCGACCAGCCCCGGCGCGCTTGACACGCTCATGGAATCCGGCTGGATCAAGCCCGGCAAACGCCGCGAAGTCCCCGGACGTCCGGTGACCTGGCTTTCCACGCAGGCCTTCCTGGATCACTTTGGTTTGGAACGCTTGGGCGACCTGCCGGGCATGGATGAACTGAAGGCGGCGGGCCTGCTCGACAAGCGCCCGGCGATCGAGGCGATGCCGAACCCGTCCGACCTGTTTGACGCAGCGGTGGAATCCGACCCGAACGAAGTCACCGATGAAGACCTGATCGGCGGTACGGAAGACGATACGGTGGTTGAATCGCCGGATGAGCCTTCCGAAGATGAAGGCGAAGCCACAGAAGAGTAGTTCGTGCGGTCGCCTGATTTCAGTTTTTTTCACGGTCAGAGCGTTGTCAGCGTCAAGACGGGAAGAGCTTATACTCTGGAACGCATGACGGCATTGCCGGACACGCAGGAAACGCTCGCCAATCTTGTGCGGATCTGCAATGAGCCGGAGATTTACAATATCCTCTTCAAAAACCGGTGCGAGGGAAAGCCGTATGCGTCCGAAAACGGGCGGCTTTTTTTGGATTGGTGCAGCGAAGGCTGGAAAAATCATACGCACTTCGTTTTTGCCGTGCGCGATGAGCAGGGCAGGCATGTCGGGGCGCTTGATATCAAGTCGGTGGATATTGAGGTGGCTGAAATCGGTTATTGGGTGAGCGCCAGCCATCCGGGGGTCATGACGCCGGCAGTTAAGACTCTATGTAAAATAGCTAAAACAGCAGGATTTAAATCTTTGTCGGCGTGCACGGCTATTGGCAATCATCGCTCGCAGAAAGTGTTGCTGAACAACGGGTTTCGGCAGGCGCCGGAAGCCATATTCCAGAATAACCAACTCAGTTATTTTTTCAAAAAGAAGCTTTAGGTGAAATTCCTTTGACCTTCTGTCAGGATATGGTAAAAGTAAGCAATTCTTAAAAGAAGTGGAGATTAAAAATGGGTT
The DNA here is from genome assembly GCA_021413445.1 of Alphaproteobacteria bacterium. Classification (GTDB taxonomy): domain Bacteria; phylum Pseudomonadota; class Alphaproteobacteria; order Micavibrionales; family UBA2020; genus PALSA-926. The sequence goes on from JAIOQI010000014.1 coordinate 8,443, forward strand.
TAAGTTTTGGACATATCCTCTTGGTTCTTATCGTTGTTCTTGTCCTTTTCGGGGCGGGAAAGTTGCCGGGCGTGATGGGAGACCTTGGCAAAGGGCTGCGCAACTTTAAAGACGGCCTCAAGGGGATTGACGACAAGAGCGCCAGCGCCTCTGATAAACATAAGGCAGATTAGTCTTGTTCGGCATCGGGTTACCGGAATTCCTGCTCATCGTGGCTGTGGCCGTGGTTGTGATCGGCCCTAAAGACTTGCCACGGGCCTTATATACGGCTGGAAAAATAATCAGAAAACTCAAGCTGCTATCCGGCGATATTCAGAAATCACTTGATGATGTAATTAAGGGCGGTGAGTTGGAAGAAATCACCCTTGCAGCCAATAAGCCGGGCGGAGAAAATCTGCAATTCGAGATCGAACGGCAATTAGTTGAAGAAGAAAGCAAGAAAAAGGCCGCAAATGCCTGATCTTCAGGAAACACACCAGATGCCCTTGCTCGACCACCTGCTGGAACTGCGCCGGCGCCTGATCTATGCCTTGCTGTCTTTTACGCTCGCCAGCCTGCTGTGCTATCAATTTGCGAGGGACATTTACGCTTTTTTAGTCAGGCCGTTGGCGGAAGTTCTTCATGGCGAAAACCGCAGGCTGATTTATACCGGGCTGACCGAAGCTTTCTTCACCTACATGAAGCTGGCTCTTTTCGCGGGCGGGTTTCTGTCTTTTCCGGTGATTGCCGCGCAGATCTGGATGTTTGTCGCGCCCGGGCTTTATAAAAACGAGAAAAAAGCTTTTCTGCCGTTCCTGGCGGCAACGCCGGTTTTGTTCCTGATGGGGGCGGCATTTGTTTATTACTTCGTGATCCCGGTAGCGTGGAAATTTTTTGCCGGTTTCGAAAGTTTTTCTCCGCAGAACAACGGTTTGCCGATCCAGCTTGAAGCGCGGGTGGGGGAGTACCTGTCGCTCATCATGACCCTCATTTTTGCCTTTGGCTTTTGCTTCCAAATGCCTGTTCTGCTGACGCTTCTGGCACGGGTCGGGCTGGTGACCGCGCAGTCGCTGGCGGACAAACGCCGTTATGCGATTGTGGGCATTTTCGTGATCGCCGCCATCCTCACGCCGCCGGATATTCTGAGTCAAGTTATGCTGGCGCTGCCGCTGCTGCTGCTCTATGAAATTTCGGTTTTTCTGGTGAAATTGTCGGAGAAAAAGCGTACACTCTAAACAGTCGGGGTTTGGGGAAACCTTTCAAAGCAAAGAGTGTATTCTATGTTCGATCTGAAGCTTATTCGGGAAACACCCGGGTTTTTTGATTCCGGCTGGAAACGGCGCGGCCTGGAGCCGCAGACCCCGAAAATCATCGAAATGGATGAGAAACGCCGTGCGCTGCTGACGGAAGCGCAGGAGCTGCAATCGAAGCGTAATGAAGCGTCGAAGCAGGTCGGCATACTCATGTCCAAGGGTATTGTGGGTACTTTTGGTGGCGGCAGTGTTACCGCTTCTTTGATGCAGGAAGTCGCTGGATATAAAGACCGCATCGCAACACTGGAAGAAGAAGAAAAAAAGACCGGCGATGAACTGAACGATTTTCTGAGCCGCCTGCCCAATATCCCCGATGAAACTGTGCCGGACGGCGCCTCCGAGAAAGACAACAAAGAGGTGCGCAAAATCGGCGCGCCGAAGCTCCTGAACAGCGCTAAAGAGCATTTTGATATTGGCGAGGGGCTGGGCGGGATGGATTTTGAGACGGCGGCCAAGATGTCCGGCTCGCGCTTCGTGCTGCTCAAAAGCGGCGTGGCGCGGCTGGAACGCGCGCTGGCGCAGTTCATGCTCGATACGCATACGCAGGAGCATGGCTACACTGAACTTTCGGTGCCGCTGCTGGTGCGTGATGAAGCGCTCTACGGCACAGGCCAGCTTCCTAAATTTGCGGAAGACCTTTTTAAAACGAATACCGGGCATTGGCTGGTGCCTACCTCCGAAGTATCGCTCACCAACACCGTGATGGATTCGATTGTCGATATTGGCGACCTGCCGCTGCGGCTCACCTCATTGACGCCGTGTTTCCGCTCCGAGGCGGGGGCGGCGGGCAAGGATACGCGTGGGATGATCCGCCAGCACCAGTTCTACAAGGTAGAGCTGGTCAGCATCACCGAGGCGGAAAAATCGAATGACGAGCATGAGCGCATGACCGCTTGCGCGGAAAATATCCTCAAAAAGCTCGACCTCGCCTACCGTACCATCACCCTCTGCACGGGGGATATGGGTTTTTCGGCGCGCAAAACCTATGATATCGAAGTCTGGCTGCCGGGGCAGAGTGCCTACCGCGAGATTTCCAGCTGCTCGAACTGCGGCGACTTCCAGGCGCGGCGCATGATGGCGCGCTACAAAAAGGAAGGCGACAAGCACACGAAATACGTACATACGCTGAACGGCTCCGGTGTCGCGGTGGGCCGTTGCCTGATCGCGGTGCTGGAGAACTATCAGCAGCCGGACGGCAGCGTCCTCATCCCCGATGCCTTGAAGCCTTATATGGGCGGCATCACAAAATTGGAGCCTTTGCAACATGCTTAAATTCCCGACGAAACTCTCTGAAGCGCGCATCCTGATTTCGAACGACGATGGCATCCATTCCGATGGCATCAAGGTGCTGGAAGAGGCGGCGCGGCTCCTGACGCCGAATGTCTGGGTCGTCGCCCCGGAAAACCAGCAGTCGGCGGCGGGGCACTCGCTCACCATCCATATGCCGCTGCGCCTCAAGGAATACGACCAGGACCATATCGCCGTTTACGGCACGCCGACCGATTCCGTGCTGGTGGGCATCCAGAAGGTGATGAAGGATTTTCAGCCGCATCTGGTGTTGTCCGGCGTCAACCATGGCCAGAACACGGCCGACGACGTGACCTATTCAGGAACGATCGCGGCCGCCTTCGAGGCGACGTTGATGGGCGTTCCAGCCATCGCTTTCAGCCAGGATTTCGACGAGGTTGGCGGCAAGCCGGATTGGAGCGTGGCGCGCGAGTACCTGCCCAAGATTCTCAAGGCCTTCGAGGGCAAGGAGTGGGACAACAACGTGCTGATGAGCGTCAACTTCCCGGTCCGGAAGCCGGGCGTCACGCCGGAAATCCGCGTCAGGCCGCAAGGGCATTACAGCATGGAAGACCAGGAGATGGTGCATTGCATCGATCCGCGCGGGCGTCCGTATTACTGGATCGGCGCGCCGCCCAAGCGTAACGAGATCGACCAATCGACCGACGTGGGCTCGATGAAGGCCGGGCATGTGACGATTACGCCCTTGTCCCTGAATTTGACGCACCGCCCGACCCTGCAGGTTCTGGAGGGCATCTTTAAGTGATGGCTGTGGCGCGCAAAATCCGCCTGATCATGAAGCTGCGCAAATCCGGCATTACCGATACCGCCGTGCTGGCGGCAATTGAACGGGTGCCGCGCGAAGCCTTTATCCCGGCGACGTTTCACGACCAGGCTTATGAGGACACGGCGTTGCCGATTGGCCGCGGGCAGACGATCAGCCAGCCGCTGGTGGTGGCGAGCATGACGCAGGAGCTGAAGGTCAACGACCGGCACAAGGTGCTGGAAATCGGCACCGGCTCCGGCTATCAGGCGGCTATCCTGGCCAAGCTGTGCCGCCGCGTCTATAGCATCGAGCGCCACCGCCCGCTGCTGGAGACGGCCGAGAAGCGCCTGAACGACCTGCGCATCAGGAATATCACCTGCAAGGCGGCGGACGGGATGAAGGGCTGGATCGAGCAGGCGCCCTTCGACAGGATTATCGTGACCGCTGCCGCCAGCGGGGAGCCGCCGCAGCCGCTGCTGGACCAGCTTTCGGTCGGCGGCATTTTAATCATTCCCATGGGGCGCGACAAATCGAGCCAGTTTATTTACCGCATCAACCGCCATGAAACCGGCTATCACTGCGAGCAGCTCATGCCGGTGCGTTTCGTGCCGCTGCTGCCGAACATCGCGCGTGATGAACCCGATGCGGTGCCGGATGAGCAGGCGGATCCTTTTGTCCTTTCGGCGTCGTTTGCCTTTCAAAACTAATATGCAGGGGCATTTAAAATATGTCCTTTTATCCGTGGCGCTGATCGCCGGGGCGGGACTTTCCGCCTGCGGGGAGCGGCAGTCCGCCTCTGCCCCGGTGCTGAATTTGGGGCTGCATGCCGATTCAGCGGCGGGCGCCGTGATTATTCGCGAAGGGGATACCCTTTGGAACATCTCCCGGCGCTATCGCCTGCCGGTGCGGGATATCATGGATTTGAACGGCCTGGAACCCCCTTATGCCCTTGCAAAAGGGGGGCGGTTGAAACTGCCCGCGCCGCTGGATTATCGCGTCAGGGGCGGCGATACGCTTTACAGCGTCGCCAACATGTTCGGTGTCGCCGTCTATCAGCTGGTCAGGGTGAATAACATCGCCGCCCCCTATGCCGTCCGTCCGGGGCAGGATTTAAGGATTCCGGCGACGGAGCGGCGTGCGGTTCTTTATAAAAAGGAAGACACCCTCACCCCAACCCTCTCCCGCAGGGTGGGAGAGGGGGAAGTGGTGCGCGAGATCCGCCCTCTCCCGCGAGCGGGAGAGGGCAGGGGTGAGGGTGTCGTTCATCGCCCGTTACCCACAACGCTCGCCGCCTCCAAGCGCCCGGATTTTGTCTGGCCGGTGCGGGGCAAGGTGGTGTCGGCCTATGGCGCCAAGGAGGGCGGCCTTTATAACGATGGCATCAATATCGCGGCGCCCAAGGGAACCCCGGTGGCGGCGGCGGCGGACGGCGTCGTGGCCTATGTCGGCGACGATCTGAAGAGCTACGGCAATCTGGTGCTGGTTCGTCATGGCGGCGGCGCGATGACAGCCTATGCCCACCTGGGTTCGGTCAATGTCAAAAAGGGCATGACGGTCAGGAAAGGGCAGGCGATCGGCTCGGTCGGCTCGACTGGCGCCGTTTCTGCGGCGCAGCTTCATTTTGAAATCAGGCAGGGCGCGAAAACATACGACCCGAGGCAATATCTGGGTTAATGGCTGGGGTTCACCACCGGCGCCGACGAAGTCTGGCTGGATTTTTTCTCTGCATCGAACTTCAGGCTGGCGCGCGCCGCCAGCAGGGCGTTGATCTGCTCCTGCAGCCGGTAGATGTCCTGGTACTGCATGGTGATGTAGGCGTTGACGGACGTTTGTTCCTGCTTGATGGAGCCGGTGTTGCCCTGCATTTGGATGAAGTATTCAGGATTGAGGAAGCGCTCCTTGGTCATGGCCAGCATGATTTCGTTGTAGCTGGGGTTTTCTGAAACCTCATCGACGGGGATGCCGGCCTTGACCCTGATTTCACTGACGTTCGCACCGGGGGACTGCGGCGGCAGAAGTGGAATTTCCTGACCGCTATCCAGAGGGGTCACATACCCCAGGTATCTTTGCCCCCAATAACTGCCAGGACCCATGTCTGCTTCCTCGACAGGCGGCTTTGCAATACGCAAGACCGAGATGTATTTATTACTGGCGGAGGCTATGCCCGTATGGCCATGAACACTGCCCGAAGTGAAATAGACGAGGTCGCCGGGCGATGGGGAGCCGGTTTTTTGGACGCCCATTTGCCCAAACTTCTGCCAGGCCTTGATGGCTGACTCTGCGGGGACGTAGTTCCCCCCTGAAGCCAGCCTTGTAAGCTTCTGGCAAAAAGTCATTTTTGTAACGAGGCGGTTAAATGGCGCGCCGGGGGCGCTATTCTGCAAAGACAGCGCATTTTTGGCAAAATTAAGGGCGTAGCTTTGACCGCCGCTACCGCCGGGAATCACGACTTTTTCCGGTACGGCATCCGGGTCGGGTGTGGTCTCCGGGGAGACCGAGGGGACCGAGGCGCGTCTGGCGAGGATCGAGGCGACAACGTTGGCGGCGATGTTGCGCGCTGAATCCAGGTGCTGTTGTGCTAAAATCGCCTCCCGTCCGGTTGCGGTTTTGATGGCGGAGTCCGGAAGTTTCTCCCTGATTTTAGGGTACACAAGATTGCGCAGCAGGGCGTTGGCTGCCTTGGATTGATGCGTGTCTTCCATGTAGATGGTATCGCTGAACAGGAAACCCTCGGCCATGATGTCGCCATCAGGGATGGCCTGATAGTTTGCATCAGGGTCTTTCTGCTCCGGGCAGACGTTGACGCCGTTGTTGGTCTCCGGATCGAAGAATTCCGCGCAGTATTCGTCCCAGCGCGCTTTTTGGTCCTCGGCCGGGCTGATTTTCGGAGGGGTAGTTGTGGCGGTGGAAGGCGCCGTCGCGTCGCTTGTGGGTGTGGGAACGACGTTTGACGAGAGTTTGGTGATATCCTTCGTAAGTCCGGTGGCGAGCGCGTTGGATGTGCTGTGGGCTTTGGCGATCGCTGTCACGGCGGAACCGGAAACGCAGGCCTGCTCACTGGGATCGTTATTGCGCTTGAGATCGAGCTCCCCTTTTTCCAGGCTGCCGCCGGTCCTGGTGATGTTTTGGGAATCGATCATGGTGCCGAACTGGCGGGTCTGCTCGATCAGGCTGGCCGTGAGCTGCTTGCCCATGCTTTTGAGGTCAGGCAAAAAGTACTTCGTCCACCATTCCTCGAGGTGGTCTCTGACTTGTTGTCCGCCATAGTATATTTTCTGTTGGCCGCCGACATAGTTGTCAAAGTCGAAAGTGTTGTTGATGGCCGTCAGGTCACAGGGGTTGGAGTCATAGTTGTGCGAAAGATCTGCCCCGGTGTTTCCGTTGCAGCCGGATGTCTGTGAGCTCATTGACGGATTTCCCGAGGCGGCGGCCTTGGGTCCCTCATTATCTTCTGTTTCGCTGTGCGCGGGGTTCACGGAGAGCATGGGGAAGAGCAGCAGGGCGACGACCAGGAACGCAAACATACGCTGAGGCAGAAATGCAAAAAACTTCCTTTCCTCAGGAGGCGTTTTATTCCTGGAAATATCGTTTTGCTGCATTACGAAACCTCAAGGCTGCTACATTCTTCCAGTGTAGCATATTTTCGGCTTCAAAGGCATTTATTTAAAACTTTAGGAATGGCTTGGGAGGCAACCGCAAAGAGTGTTAAGTGTTTGTGAAAGATGGGAGATTATGTCTTCAGCGGTGAGGCCATAACCGTGCATTTGGGCGGCTTGCCCCTGCAGCCAAGCTCCCGCACAAGCGGCCATAAAAGGGGGCAGGCCCTGGGCGATGAGTCCGGTGATGATTCCCGAGAGGACATCTCCCGAGCCGGCGGTGGCGAGGGTCGGCGGGGCGCCGGTATTGATAACAGAACTGCCGTCCGGGGCGGCGATGACGGTGTCCGCCCCTTTGAGGAGGACAATCGCATTGGAGGTTTTGGCGGCTTTGAGGGCGCGCTCCAGTTTGTTGCCATCCATGAGGCCGAACAGCCGCTCGAATTCCCCTTCATGCGGCGTCAGGACATAGCGGGGCGACAATTTTGAGAAAAGGCCCTGGGGATTGCCCTGATAGGCGGAGAAAACATCGGCATCCAGGACGCCGGATTTGTGAAACGATAAAATGGCTTCAACGGCCTGCCGCAGGGCATCGCCCACGCCTGCCCCGGGGCCGATGAGCACGGCGTTCTTGCGTTCATCGCGCAGGATGGCCTTCAAATCCTCCGCATTGTTGCATTCATCGACCATGATGCTGGCGCGGTAGCCGGCATAAATCGGCAGGCTTCCTTTCGGGCTGGTGACCGTCACCGCTCCGGCGCCGATTTTCTGCGCGGCGGCGGCGGCGAGGCAAGCGGCGCCGGTCCGTTTTTCCCCGCCGTAAATCACCGCATGGCCGCGGGTATATTTGTGGCTTTCAGGCTGGGGAACGGGGAAGTCCTTCAGCCACAGGGCCGGATGGTTTTCGAAGCAGGTGGTGTTCATCGCGGCGACCGTCTGGTCGGTGATGCCGATGTCGGCGACGACGACCTTGCCGCAGAAGTTTTTTCCCGGCAGCAAAAGATGGCCGATTTTCTTGCGGCAGAAAGTGACAGTGAGTTCGGCTTTCAGCGTGCCGGGATCAGCGCTCCCGGTCGTAGCGTTCAATCCCGTCGGCACATCGATCGCGGCGACGGGGATTTTACGGGTGCGGATCTTGTCGAACAGGATGACCAGTTCCGGATCCAGCGCGCGATCAAAGCCGGTGCCGAAGACGGCATCGACAATCAGCCCGGTCTGGTGCACGGAAAGATTGGAATTGAGGCTCTCGATTTCGCCGTCCCATTTTTGCGCGGCGAGGGCAGCGTCGCCTTTCAGGGCATTGCGTTTCACCATGCAGGCTACCCGCACCGGCCAGCCCGCTTTTTTCAGTTGCTGCGCGACAATAAATCCATCGCCGCCGTTGTTACCCGGGCCGCAGAGGACGAGGGCAGGGCAGGGCTTGAACTGCCCGATGATTTCGTGGGCAGCCGAAACGCCGGCGGCACTCATGAGTTTGAAACCGGCAATACCGCCCGCAATGGCGGCGGCATCGGCTTTATTCATTTCGGCGGCGGTCAGCACTTCAAACATTAAACCAGTCTAATAGAGCGAAGGGCTTGAAATCAAAACAAAAACAAACACTTTTCGGAATCAGGCATTTCTGCTAGATTGCGTAGTCTTTGGACAGGTGGCCGAGTGGTTGAAGGCGCTAGTCTCGAAAACTAGAATAGGTGCAAACCTATCGCGAGTTCGAATCTCGCCCTGTCCGCCATTAAAAAAGCCCCCATACGGGAGCTTTCTGCTGGTCTGATCTTTTCTCTCTTTATCTGGGGATGTTTATAGTGAACGAGAAAAAGGCACTGATGAGCAAAAAACAGCCTCCCATTCTGAGCAATTATAGCGCTCTTCTGACCGGGAAAACCCACCTGAACGAGACCACAGACTTGCTCAAACGAGCGGCGGTTTTCAAGTCTGATGACTGCGAAGTCATGCTTTCCGTCATCCGTTGCAATCCGTCATG
>JAIOQI010000029.1 GCA_021413445.1 Alphaproteobacteria bacterium
GCTGGTGCAGGCGGTTGTGGCGGGTGACGGTGCCGTGCGCCGCTTCGGTCTCGACGCATTTGCAGTCGGGGGTCAGCAGCACCGAGGTCATCAGGCCCAATGAGCCGAAGCCCTGCGCGATGCTGTCCGACTGCACGTCGCCGTCGTAGTTCTTGCACGCCCAGAGGAAGCCGCCGGTCCATTTCATCGCCGCCGCCACCATGTCGTCGATCAGGCGGTGTTCGTAGGTCAGGCCGGCCTTGGCGTACTTGTCCTTGAACTCCCTGTCGAAGATGTCCTGGAAGATGTCCTTGAACCTGCCGTCATAGGCCTTGAGGATGGTGTTCTTGGTCGAGAGATAGACCGGGTATTTGCGCTGCAGGCCGTAGTTGAGGCAGGAGCGCGCGAAGCCGGCAATGGATTCGTCGGTGTTGTACATGCCCATGGCGACGCCGCCGCCCTCGAACTTGAAAATCTCCCAGCTCTGCTTTGCCCCGCCGCCGTCCGGTTCGAAGGTCATGGTGAGAAGGCCCTTGCCGGGAATTTTCATGTCGGTCGCCTTGTACTGGTCGCCGAAGGCGTGGCGGCCGATGACGATCGGCTTGGTCCAGCCGTGCACCAGGCGCGGGATGTTGCGGCAGATGATCGGCTCGCGGAACACGGTGCCGTTGAGGATGTTGCGGATGGTGCCGTTCGGCGACTTCCACATCTTCTTCAGCTTGAATTCCTCGACCCGCGCCTCGTCGGGGGTGATGGTGGCGCATTTGATGCCGACGCCGTATTGCTTGATGGCTTGTGCGGCCTCGACCGTCACCTTGTCTTCGGTCTTGTCGCGGTTTTCGATGCTGAGGTCGTAGGATTTCAGCTCCACGTCGAGGTAGGGCAGGATCATCTTGTCGATAATCATGTGCCAGATGATGCGGGTCATCTCGTCGCCGTTCATTTCAATGAGGGGGGTCTTGACTTTAATTTTACTCATGTTCGGGTGCTCCTGCTGTCATGGTTTTGCTGTCTTCTGGTTCGTTTTCTTTTTTGCGGACGGATTTTTTTTCCGCAGAGAGGATCTTGTCGCGCTCATTTTCCCAGGCGAGCGCGGATTTTTTGGCCCGCCGGAGGTCGTCCTTGGGGATTTTGGCGGCTTCCACCAGGGCGTCGCGGGCGTCGCGGGCGTATTGGCGCTCGGCGGCGTCATGGTCGTACGACCAGACCGCCAGGGTGTACCATTGCCAGGCCTCCGCCGGCTTGTTTTCACGCTTGGCGAGGGCGGCCAGGCGGATGAAGCTGTGGTTGTAGCCGTGCATGGCAGACAGCTCGAACCAGCGGCGGGCTTCGCTTAAGTCCAGGGGCATGCCGCCTTTGCCTTTCGCATAGAGGTCGCCCATGATGAACTGCGCCCGCACATCCCCCTTTCCGGCGAGGGCGAGGACGTCGGCCATCGGCAGGGGGTCATCCTCGCTCAGTTTTTTATAGACCGGGTCGGGGTAATATTTGAGCTCGGCCGCGGCGGGCAGGCTTGCCAACAGCAGGGCAGAGAGACAGAGAGTGATTGTCAAAAAATTCCGCATCAGGTTTGCTCTTCCAGGAAATCAAGGACTTCGCGCAAAGACGTGCTTTGTTTCAGGGCTTTTTTACCCGAATACACGGCATATTGCGAGGGTTTTATCATGCTGCGGCTGGAGATTTTGACCACGGTATAGAGCGGCTGCTCGCGGGCGGAGCGGAAAATGGAGAAGATGGCCATGTCCGGCAGGCTGTCGATGGCGTAATCCCGCCACACGCCGCTCTGGACACGGGCGCCATAGACGGACAGAATCTGGCTCAGCTCCCTTTTGCTGAAGGAGGTTTTGCCGCATTGGCGGAGTTTATCGCGAAAATAGACGAGCATGGGGCAGCCTTTGGGTTTCCGATGAGGAATTCTAGGCTGAATGGGATTTTTTTAAAAGGGCAAGGTTACATAAACCCTGTCAGCTGGGGAGGAGCTTGAGCCTGTCGGCCAGTTCGCGGCTCAGGACCTTTGCCGCCCGGGGGCGCTGCGGCCATTCTTTTTCCGCTTTCTCGAGCTTGAGGATATTTTTGTCGATAGCCGCTTTCAGATCGACATAGCTGGAGTCCCCTTCGCTATAGCTGGCGTCCATGGCAAAGTGGTCCGACATTTCGTTGGCGTGATCCCGGGCGGTTTTGCCGCGATTGTCCTTGAGGGTCGGGTCTGCCCCTTTTTTGAGGAGGTAGTCGCAGAGCTTTTCATCATGGAAAACCGCGTAAAACATCAGGGCGCTCATCCCGCTGCCTTCCTGCCGGGCGTTGACGTTGGCGCCGGCCATGAGCAGGCTCTCCAGAAACCGGTAATCGTTTTTTCTTGTCTCAGCCGTGCGCAGGGTCATCGTCCAGGTCAGGAACGGGCTGAGTCCGTCCTGCGCGGGCTTGTTGGGGTCGGCCTTGGCAAACAGCAGGACGTTGCCGACATCCACCTGATTGTGCTCGGCGGCGGCCTGCAGGGCAGTCCGGCCGGTTTTGTCGGCGGCATCGACATGATCGGGATATTTCAGGTAAAACTTTTTGACGGCGTCTTTATTGCCCTTCGCCGCCGCGGCGACGAAAGCGGCAATGGTTTTGGCGGAGGGCTCTTTGCCTTTGCCGGAGGCGCCGGAAAATTTGCGTTTTAAAGCCATGACTGCCTCCTAATGCCCCTGCCAGCTGTGGATATTGGGATCGACTTTGCCTCGCCATTCGCTGGTGGGCCGCGACGCCCATTCTTTTTCCGCTTGTTCGAGCTTGGCGATGAGCCTGTCCGTGAACTTGTCCGGGGCATTGCCGATCGGGCCGTTCAGAAAATCCTGCACATGATCCCGGGCGGTTTTGCCCTCTGCATCTTTCAGCAGCGGGTTGGCGCCGTTTTTAAGAAGGTAATCGCACAGCTTTTCATCCTGAAGGGAAGCGGTTTCCATCAGGGCGGTGGTCAGGGTTTCTGGTTGTTTAAAACCGCCTTTGGCCCAGGCTTGTTGCTGGAAATTGACGTTGGCGCCGGTCTTGAGCATCCTGTCCAACAGGCGGTAATCATCCGGGTAATGAAAAGAGAATGCGACACAGGTCAGGAACGGGCTTTCGCCGAACAGGGCCGGTTTATTGGGATCGGCCTTCGCATCGAGGAGAAGCTCTCCGATGGCGGTGTGATGATTTCGTGCGACGGCGCCTAGGGCCGTCTGACCAATATTGTCCGGGGCATCGACATGATCGGGATAGTTTTTGCAAAATTTCCTGACCGCCCTTTCGTCGCCTTTTATCGCGGCGATCACGAAGTCTGCGATGTCCCTGCGGGAGGGCTCTTTCTTCTCCACAGACCTGTTAAAAAGACCCCTTAATCTCATTGTTGCAACCTCGCTTTTATTTTTGCATTTTAAGTTCAACCGAAGATTTCTGTTTCACCCATTCTTTTTCCGCCCGCTCAAGTTTGGCGATGAGTTTGCGCGCATCCTCAACGACCCCGCCAAGGAAGCCTTTGCTTTCAGAGCTAAAAAAGGGAACCAGAACGTTTTGCACGTAATGTTCGGCATAGTCCCGCGCCGTTGAGCCATCTGCATCTTTCAACAGCGGGTTGGCGCCGTTCTTGAGAAGGTAATCGCACAGTTTTTCATCGAGAAATAAAGCAGCTCTCATTAACGCGGTGCGCGCAGTCTCCGGTTTTTTTTCCTCGAAACCGCCATCCGTAGAGTGCCATTTGACAACATAGGCTTGTTGCTGAAAATTGACGTCGGCGCCGTTTTTGAGCATCTTGTCCAAAAGGCGGTAATCAATTTTGTAATCATCATGTGGGTTCCGGTTATGATGGGAGCTTGCGATGTAGGCAAGAAACGGACTTTCCCCCATCCTGGCCGTCTTGTTGGGATCGGCTTTCGCATCGAGCAGAATCTCCGCAATGGCGGTTTTATTATTGACAGCTGCGGCATATAAAGCTGTTTCGCCATTTTTATGATACGGCGCATCAATATGATCGGGGTATTTTTTGCAGAATTTCCTGACCTCTTTTTCCAGGCCATTGTGGGCGTGGCCAATGAAGTATGTGACCTCGTCGGGCGAGGGATGTTTTTTCTTTCCGAACGAGTTAAAAAAATCGCTTAATCTTTTTCTTAAGCCGGCCCCGGTGCCCTCGCTTTTATTTTCTGCGAGGTCATGCCCATTAAAATAATGGTCTGGTTTTTTTTCTCCTATGCTCATCTTTGTGACTCCGCTTTATATTTTCTTCAGCCCCAGTATCGCACGGCGTCGCTTAACATATCGTTAATTTTACGTAATTATTTGTTTTTTCTGCGTTTTTACCGCAAAAATAATACCCTTTCCTATCCGTCGTCAAATATGGTAAAAAACCGATTATGAATCAGGAAGAGATCAAAGCCCTTCTGGGCAAGGACGCACAGTGGATGGATAAGGCGGGAAATAGCCTGCTGCATCTTGCCGCCCAAAGCGGCGATGCCGGGCTGGTGGAAGCCTGCCTGAAGGCCGGGGTGAAAACTCTCCTCTATAATAAAGACGGCGAATGCGCCCGGGATGTGGCGCGGATCTGGGGCTATGATGCCCTGGCCGTGGTGATCGACGCCGGGATGAAACAAGAGCGGGCGGCGACGCCCCAGCCGCCGCTCGGCTATGCCTCGCTGCAGGAGATCCGCGACCAGTCTGCCGCCACGGGCGTCAATGTATTTCATGCTCTCGCCGCAGAGGGCAAATTCGATCAGGTTGCGGCGCTCGCCAAAAAAGAGTCGGATGGTTTTACCGCGCAGGATTTTCTGGCCGCGGGCGCGGACGGCGATAAGGCCATTCTCAAAATCTGCCAGCAGGGGCAGCTGGCGGAGCTGATGAAGCCGGAGTTATGGGTCAACAGCCTGGGCGATTTTCTTTCCGTATGGGAAAACGTGCCCAAGGTTTACCGGAAAGACATGAATGTCGAGGCCTTCATGAGCCGCACCCGCCAGCTGAAGCTGACCTCCCGCGCCCCGAAGACGCCTTTCCGCAAGGGTCCTCAGTAGCATTGATCTCGCTCCCCGGGCAGCATAGAATACCAGACATATATATTGTTCCTCACCGCAGCGAAGGAGCCTTCTCATGCCGGAGATCACCAGGAAGCAGAAAGCTCTTTTGACGGCCGTGCGCAACAAGCGGCTGGCCCAGGTCAGGGACATGCTCCGCGACAAGCATCTCGATCCGAATTTCCCGCTCGATGCGGAAACGACCCCGCTGCATGAAGCGGTAAAGGCGGGCCATCTCACCATTCTGAAACTGCTGGTGGCCGCCGGGGCCGACGTCAGCCGCACCACGCAGGACGGGGCCACGCCGCAGGGGCTGGCCGAGGATATCGGCGCCAAGGACATCATCATCGATTACCTGAAAAGCGAGGGGAACAAACTTCTGGAGCCCGGCTATCAGTTGCCGCAGCGCAAGAAAAGCCCGGCCAGCGAGAGTTTTAACCAGTCTGGCTCAAAACCCGTCTTCACCCTCCAGACCCTGCCGGAGATTTTCGAGCCCGGCAAATGGGCCGGCAAGGTCGAGGAAATGCAGAAGCTGTGGGAAGGAGTCCCTAAGCGCCTGAAGGACAAGTTTGATTTCGAGGCGGCCCTGAGCGAGGCGCGGCTGAAAACCCTGAAGAAGAATCACGCGCCGTCCAAAACCGTCATCAAAAAAAGCGCGCCGAAGCCGAAGCCGCCCGGCGTTTAATTCACCGCCCGCACTTCCTCGACTTCCGGAATGAAGTGCTTGAGCATTTTCTCGATCCCGGCCTTGAGCGTGGCGGTGGAGCTGGGGCATCCGGCGCAGGCGCCGCGCATATGCAGATAGACCACGCCGCCTTCAAACGAGGAAAACACGATGTCGCCGCCGTCCTGCGCCACGATCGGGCGGATGCGGGTGTCGAGCAGTTCCTTGATCTGCTTGACGACGTCGCTGTCGGTCTCCGCCGCGGCGGAGGGAATATGGCCGCCATGTTCGGCATCTTCGTTGAGCATGACTTTCTGGCCGGTGGTGAAATGCTCCATGATGGCGCCGAGGATCAGCGGCTTGAGCGCCGTCCAGTCGGCGGCATCGGCCTTGGTGACGGTGATGAAATCTTTGCCCAGGAACACGCCGGCGACGCCGGCGATCTTGAGCAGCCGTTCCGCCAGCGGCGAAGCGTGTGCGTCTCCGGCAGTTTTAAATTCGGCATTGCCGCGCAGCATGACTTCGCAGCCGGGCAGGAACTTGAGGCTGGCGGGATTGGGGGTCTGTTCGGTCTGGATAAACATTTACTTGACGCCTTTCTCTGTTGAATAGACGAAGTGAAGTTCCTTGCCGGGGAAAACGAGGGAGTAAATGGCGTGCGCCGCCATGGCCGCTTCGGAAAACCCGGTCAGGATCAGTTTCAGCTTGTGCGGATAGCTGGCGACGTCGCCGATGGCGAACACGCCGGGAAGGTTGGTCTGCTGGGTCGCGTGCTCGACGGGGATATGGTGGTTCTCGACCTTGATGCCCCAGGTCTCGATCGCGCCCAGATGCGGCACGATGCCGAAAAAAGGCAGCAGCACGTCGGCTTCGACGGTTTTGGTCTTGCCGTCGAGGTCGGCCAGCTCCACCGCTTTTAAAACGCCGCCGTCGCCGTTCAGCGCATGCAGCTGGTAGGGGATCACCATCTCGATCTTTCCGCTTTTGGCGAGGGCGTGCAGCTTGTCCACCGATTCCGGCGCGGCGCGGAACTTGTCGCGGCGGTGCACGAAATATATTTTCTTGGCGATGGCAGCGAGCGAGATCGCCCAGTCCACCGCGCTGTCGCCGCCGCCGGCGATGACCAGGGTCTTTCCGGCAAAATCGTCGCGGCGCTTGACCATGTAGAAAACCGACTTGCCCTCGTATTGCGCGAGATTGTCGATCGGCGGGCGGTTGGGGCCGAAGGCGCCCGCGCCGGCGGCGATGACCACCGCCGCGCAGTCGATGACGGCGCCGGAGGTCGTCGTCACCGCGAAGCGCCCGTTATCGCGGCGCTGCAGGCCGGAGACTTTCTGGTTGAGGTGGAAAACCGGCGCAAAGGGCTTGGCCTGCTCCTCCAGTTTCTCGATCAGCTCCCGCGCCAGGATGGCGGGGTAGCCGGGGATGTCATAGATCGGTTTTTCGGGATAGAGCGCGATGCACTGGCCGCCGATATGCTCCAGGCTGTCGATGACGTGGCATTTCATCTTGAGCATGCCGCATTCGAACACGGTAAACAGCCCGCCCGTGCCGGCGCCGATAATGACCACATCCGTGGAATATTGCTTTTCTGTCATGTGGAATCCCATTAGTCTTTGATGAAAGGCAGGTTATCAGAAAATGTCGGGCGGAACACTAAATATTGAGAACGAAGCGGCGCTGGCGGCTCTGGCCGCGCGCCTCGCGCCGCTGCTGAAAACGGGTGACGTGCTGGCGCTGGCCGGCAGCCTCGGCGCGGGAAAAACCGCTTTCGCCCGGGCGCTGATTCACGCGCTGTCGCCGGCGGCGGGGGAAGTGCCGAGCCCGACTTTTACCCTGGTGCAGGTCTATGACCTGCCGGGACTTTCCATCTGGCACTTCGACCTTTACCGGCTGGCGGAAAAAAAGCAGGACATTCTGGAATTGGGCTGGGACGAGGCGCGGCGCTTTGGCGTGTCGCTGGTCGAATGGCCGGACAGACTGGGTGGCCTTTTGCCCAAAGATAGTCTAGAAATAAACATTGCCTTTAATGAAGATTCTGAAAATTCGCGCACGGTGACGCTGGTTCCCCATGGTTCATGGCGGCTGCGGCTGGAAGGGATAAAAGGATGAGTCTGCCCCCGAAAAAAGCCTTCGTGCTCGCCGCCGGCCTGGGCGAGCGGATGCGCCCGCTGACCAACAACTGCCCCAAGCCGCTGCTGGCGGTGGATGGAAAGCCGATGCTGGACCGCTGCCTGGACGCGCTGGCCGAGGCGGGCGTCGAGGAAGCGGTGGTGAACACTTTTTATCTCGCGCCGATGATCGAGGAGCATCTCAAGTCGCGGCAATCCCCGCAGATCACCATCTCCAGCGAGACGGAATTGCTGGATACCGGCGGCGGGGTGAAAAAGAAGCTCGAATTTTTCGGCGATGCGCCGTTTTACGTGCTCAATGCCGACGTGGTGTGGACGGACGGCAAGCAACCGGCCCTGAAAGCCCTCGCCGACAAATGGGATCCCGCGCGCATGGATGTGCTGCTGCTGCTCTACCCCATTGATAAAATCTCCGTCCATGCCGGCAAGGGCGATTATTACCTGGCGGAAGGCTCCGACCGTCCCGTCTTCGCCAAAGGCAGCGGCAAACCCGCCAATTATATTTTCACCGGCCCGCGCATCGTGCATCCGCGTTTGTTTGAAGGCGCGCCCGAAGGCGCATTCTCTTTCCTGGAGCTGTTCCACAAGGCGGAGAAAAAGGGGCGGCTCTACGGTTTGCGGCACAGCGGCGAATGGTATCACGTCGGCACGCCGGAGGCGCTGGAGGAAACCAACCGGATTCTTTCGGCGCGGCGGGAGAAAAAAGCTGTCTCATGAACGGGCTGAAACCCACACCCTCCGTCTATAACATCGCGGTCGGGCATTCTTTTGCCGACACGCTGGCGCAAGGGATTCTGGAGCGGACGGAGTCCGATCCTCTGCTGCTCAGCGATTACACGATCTTGCTGCCCAGCCGCCGCGCCTGCCGCACCCTGCGCGAGGCTTTCCTTAGGCTCTCCGGCGGTCGGGCGACCCTGCTTCCCGCCCTGCACCCGATCGGCGAGGTCGATGCCGACGAAGTGGCGATGTTCCTCGCCGCCGGCAGCGACGTGGCGGAGAGCATCGATATTCCGCCGGCGGTGGGGCGCCTGGAAAGGCAACTGTTGCTGGCGCAGACAATCCAGCGGTCGGGCATGGCGCAGTCCTTCGACCAGGCGGTGGCGCTGGCGCAGGAGCTTGGCCATTTTCTCGACGAGGTGCAGACGGAGCGTTTGGGTTTCGGCGGCCTCTCCCAACTGGTGCCGGAGGAGTTCGCCGGGCACTGGCAAAAGACCCTCGAGTTCCTCAAGATACTCACCGAGCATTGGCCGGAAATTTTGAAAGAGCGCGGCGTGATCGATTTCGCCGAGCGCCGCAACCTGCTGCTGGAAGCGCAGGTCAGGGCATGGCAATCCCAGCCGCCGCAAAAGCCGGTGATCGCCGCCGGCTCGACCGGCACCGTTCCGGCGGCGGCGGAGCTGCTGAAGCTGGTGGCGCAGTTGCCGCAGGGCATGCTGGTGCTGCCCGGGCTCGATGCGTCCATGGACGAAATCAGCTGGGACAAGCTTGGCGAGGATCATCCGCAGTTCAACATGAAAAAACTCCTGCAGCGCGCCGGCATCAGCCGCGGCGCGGTGCAGGACTGGGCGGTGGCGGAAAAAAAGCCGGTCAATGCCGGGCGCGTGCGTTTGCTGTCGGAAGCAATGCGCCCCGCCGATACCACCGAGAACTGGCGCAAATTAACTTCCGGCGATATTCCCCCGCAGGCGCTGGACGGTTTTACGCGCATCGACTGCGACACGCCGCAGGAAGAGGCGGGGGTGATTGCGCTCAGGATGCGCGAGGCGCTGGAGACGCCGGGCAAGACCTGCGCCCTGATTACGCCCGACCGCCGCCTGGCGCGGCGGGTATCATTGAGTTTAAGGCGCTGGGGCATTCATATCGACGATTCCGGCGGTCAGCCCCTGACCGAGCTGGCCATCGGCACCTGGCTGATGCTGACCGCCGAAATGGCGGAGGAGGCGCTGGCGCCGGTGACGCTTTTGTCGTTCCTGAAGCACCCCTTCATGGCCGCCAGCATGCCGCCCGCCGAACTGCGCAGTATGGTTTATCTGCTGGATGAGATGGTGCTGCGCGGCCCGCGCCCATCCAAGGGGTTCCAGGGGCTGCGCGACGCGGCAGCGACGCTGGAGAAAAAATCCCTGTTGCACTGGCTTGATAAGATCGAGAAGCAGATGAAGGGGTTCGTTGGGTTGATGTCGTCGCCGGCGGAAAGGCCTTTTCATGAGATTTTGGTGCAGCATATACGCCTGGCGGAAACGCTGGCCGCCACCACGGAAAGTTCCGGCGCCGAGCGCCTGTGGCAGGGCGAGGGCGGGGAAGCGGCGGGTGAGTTTCTCAACGGCCTGCTGCAATATTCCCGCGATGTGCCGCCGTTGTCGCCGGAGCATTACGTGTCGCTGCTGGGCACGCTGCTGAAAACGCTGACGGTGCGCCCGCGCTACGGCGCCCACCCGCGCCTGAGTATTCTGGGCCAGATCGAGGCGCGGCTGTACTGCGCCGACATGGTGATTCTGGGCGGGCTCAACGAAGGCACCTGGCCGGATCTGCCGGCGCATGACCCGTGGATGTCGCGCCCGATGCGCAAACAATTCGGCCTGCCCTCGCCAGAAAAAACCATCAGCCTCGCCGCCCATGATTTCGTGCAGGCGGCGACGGCGGCGGAAGTCGTCATCACCCGCGCGCGCAAGGTCGATGGCACGCCGACCGTCCCCGCGCGCTGGCTGCTGCGGCTGGAGACGGTGCTGAAGGCGGTCGGGCTGGAATGGCCGGAAACGCCGGGGCTGAAATACCGCCAATGGGCGCAGGCGATGGACGAGCCTACGGAAATCAGGGCCGTTTCGCGCCCTTGTCCCGCGCCGCCGGTGGCGGCGCGGCCGCGCCAGCTGTCCGTGACGCGGATCGAAAGCTGGATGCGCGACCCTTATCAAATTTACGCGAAATACGTTCTCGGCCTTGATGCGCTCGACCCGCTCGATGCCGATCCGGGCGGGGCCGAGCGCGGCACCTTCATTCATGCCGCGCTGGAAAAATTCATTCAGGAATTCCCCGACCGGCTGCCGGACGATGCGCCGCAGAAACTGCTGGATTTCGGTCGCGCCGCCCTGACGGAGATGCGGATTCCGCAGGAGGTGGAAGCTTTCTGGTGGCCCAGGTTCGAGAAAATCGCCGGGCAGTTCATCCGGCAGGAGCGCGAATGGCGCGAGGAAGCCAAGCCCCTCCTGACCGAGGTGACGGGGCGCTGGCAGTTCGAATCCGCCGGCGGGCCTTTCATCCTCACCGGCAAGGCCGACCGCATCGACCGGTTCCGCAACGGCGGCTATGCGATCATCGATTACAAATCGGGCTTCACGCCGGAAAACAGCGACGTGAAATCCGGCCTGTCGCCGCAGCTGCCGCTGGAGGCGCTGATCCTCGAGCGCGGCGGGTTTGAGGCGATACCGTCCGGAAAGGTCGATGAGCTGGTGTACTGGAAGGTCACCGGCAGCGGGCAGAAACCGGTGGAGAAAAAATCCGTCGCGCCGAAAGAATATAGTGTTGAGCAAATGGTGGCGGATGCCGAGGCGGGGCTGAAGGCGCTGGTGGAGCGCTTCGACGATGCGGCCACGCCTTATATCAGCCAGCCGCGCGATGCCGCCAAGCCGCGTTTTTCCGATTACGAGCATCTGGCGCGCACCAAAGAATGGGGCGTGTCGGGCGATGACGGGGAGGAAGCGTCATGACGGCGACCGTCCCCAAAAAGCCATCTGCCGCAGAACATCCCGGCGTGAAGCAGGCGCTGGCCTCCGATCCCCTGAAGAGCGTGTGGGTCGGCGCTTCCGCCGGCACCGGCAAGACCAAGGTGCTGATCGACCGCGTGCTGCGCCTGATGCTGCCGCGTTCAGGCTTGCCGCGCGAAAGCGCGACGCCGCCCGGTAAAATCCTTTGCCTGACTTTCACCAAGACAGCGGCGGCGGAAATGTCCAACCGTGTCTATGAGAGCCTCAGCAAATGGTCGGTCATGGATGATGCGGAGCTTTGCGGGGAATTGCAGGAACTGACCGGCGCGCCGCCGACGGCGGAAATCCAGGAGGAGGCGCGGCGGCTGTTCGCGCGGGTGCTGGACACGCCGGGCGGCCTCAAAATCATGACCATCCATTCCTTCTGCCAGTCGGTGCTGAAGCGCTTCCCGGTCGAGGCCGGGCTGCCGCCGCATTTCCAGCTGATGGACGAGCAGAGCGCCGTCGAATACCTGACCAAATGCCTGCACCACATCATCGCCGAAGCGCGGGAGAATCCCGCTTCCGCCCTGGCGCAGTCGTTCAACCAGCTGACGCTGCATCTCGATTCCACGGCCATGTCGGAGCTGATGCAGCAGATCATGGCGAAGCGCAGCCTGTTGACCGAAATCCTCAAACAGCACGGCGACGCGGAAGGGCAGGCGGAAAAAACCGTCCGCGCGCTCTATCAGTATCTTCACCTTGATGAAAACGTGACTGAGCAGGAAATCCTGTCGCAGGCGGGAAATCTCGGCGATCTTCAGGAAGCCAATCTAAAAAAAGCCCTCGCCGCCCTGCTGGGCGGCAGCGCGACGGACGTTAAAAAAGCCGGCTTCATCCAGCCGTGGCTGGAGCAGAAGGCGCGGCGCGGCGAACTGCTGGGGCTGTACCGCCACGCCTTTTTCACCAAAGACGGCGAGATCCTGAAAACGCTGGCGACCAAGGCGGCGGTGGAGGCTTATTCCGATATCCTTGACGTGATGCGGGAAGAAGCCGGACGGCTACAGGCGGTGCAGGAACAATTGCAGGCGCTGCGGCTGGCGAAGCTGAATGCGGCGCTGCTGACGGTGGCCTCGGCGATGGTCGGGCGCTATGCGCGCTACAAAAAATACCGCGACCAGCTGGATTTCGACGACCTGATTATCAAGGCCTGCGAGCTGCTGGCGGAAGACGGGATGGTGCCGTGGGTGCTGTTCAAGCTCGACGCGGGCATCGACCACATCCTGGTCGATGAGGCGCAGGACACCAGCCGCCACCAGTGGCGGGTGATCGAATCCCTGAGCGAGGAATTCTTCGCCGGGCGCGGCTCGCGCGAAAATACCCCGCGGACGCTGTTCGTGGTCGGCGACGAGAAGCAGTCCATCTTCAGTTTCCAGGGCGCGGACCCCGACGAATTTGCGCGGATGCAGGAATTTTTCGGCGACCGCGTGAACCGGCTGCAGGAGGGCTGGGAGATCTTCCTTGAATATTCCTTCCGCTCGACGCGCACGGTGCTGGAAGTGGTCGATAGCGTTTTCGGCAATCCGCAGGCGAGAAAAGGCGTGGTTTTCGATGTTGAACGCGAGGTGCGGCACCTGCCGTTCCGCGCCGGGCAGGCAGGGCTGGTCGAGCTGTGGCCGCTGGTTAGGACCTCCGCCAGGGAAAATCCCGCGCCGTGGCAGATGCCTTTGGCGGTTGATGCCGGAGACAATGCGGCGAGCCGGCTGGCGCAGAAAATCGCCGCCACGATCCGGGGCTGGCTGGAGAGTAAGGAAATGCTGGTTTCCAAAGGCCGCGCCATCCGCGCCGGGGACGTGCTGGTCCTGGTGCAGTCGCGCGGCGCTTTCGTGGAGCTGCTGATCCGCGCGCTGAAAAGCGCGAATGTGCCGGTGGCGGGCGTCGATCGCATGACGCTGCTGGACGAAATCGCGGTGATGGACCTGCTGGCGCTGGCGCAGTTCGCGCTGCTGCCGGGGGACGACCTGACCCTCGCCTGCCTGCTGAAGTCGCCGCTGGTCGGGCTGAGCGAAGAAGAGCTTTACCAGCTTTGCCGGCAGCGCCCGTCCTCGCTGTGGGAAGCGGTGCAGCGCCAAAGGCCGGCGCTGGCGTCCTGGCTGCAGGGGCGGATGGCGAAGGCCGGCAGCATCACGCCGTATGAGTTTTTTGCGGAAGCCCTCAACATGCCCTGCTTTGCCGACCCGGTCAGCGGCCGGCGCGCCTTTTACGGGCGTCTGGGGCCGGACATCCAGGACGCGCTGGATGAATTCCTCAACCGCTGCCTGCACTACGAGCAAAGCCATACCCCGTCGCTGCAAAAATTCACCGACTGGTTCTCGCGCGGCGAGGCGGAGATCAAGCGCGAGCAGGATCATGCCGGCGCGGATCAGGTGCGAATCATGACGGTGCACGGCGCCAAGGGCCTGCAGGCGCCGATCGTGTTTTTGCCCGACACCGTCAAGAAACTGCACGACCATAACAAGGGCCGGGTGCGCCTGCTGTGGCCGGAGGACGAAAGCGGCGTGCCGCTATGGTCGCCGCGCGCGGAATTCGACGCGCCGCTTTATGCGGAACAGCAGCAGGCAGCGCGGGAACGCCAGGAGGAGGAATACCGGCGGCTGCTCTACGTCGCGCTGACCCGCGCCGAGGATAGATTGTATATATGCGGCTATCGCGGCGTCAAAAATCCCAAGCCGGATTGCTGGTACAACCTCGTTGCCGAGGCCTTCCCGGCTAGTGCGCAGAAAATCGAATGCGGCGCGGATGAAAATGGGGAAGTGCTGTTCACCAGCCGCCTTGAGCATACCCAGGAGGCGGCGGTGGAAAAAGAAAAGCGCCGCAGGGAAAAATCTGATGCCGTGCGCGAGCCCTTGCCGGTGTGGGGCTGGAGCGTGCCGGAAAACGAACCTTCCCCGCCGCAGCCGCTGGCGCCGTCCCGGCCGGACGATAACGAGCCGGCGATGAAAGGGCCGCTGGCCGCGGGCGAGGACTGGAAGTTCAGCCGCGGCATCATCGTGCACCAGATTCTCGAAGTGCTGCCGCAGCTGCCGGAAGCGCAATGGGAGAAAGTGCTGGCGCATTACCTGGCGCGGCCGCGGCTGCAGGTCCCGCCGGAACAGCAAAAATCTTTTGCCCGGGAAATCCTCGCCGTGCTGCGGCACCCGGAATTCGCCGCCATTTTCGGGGAGGGGTCGCGGGCCGAAGTGCCGGTGGTGGGTCTGACCGCGCAGAAAATTCTTTCCGGCCAGATGGACCGGATTCTGGTGACGGACAAAACGGTCCTCATCGTCGATTACAAAACCAACCGCCCGCCGCCCAAAAGCGCCGAAGCGGTGCCGGTCATCTACCTGAAACAAATGGCGGCTTACCGTGCTGTTATTCATAATATTTATCCCCAGCATAAGATCAAATGCGCCTTGTTGTGGACGGACGGGCCTGTGCTGATGCCACTTTCTGACAAGATGCTTGACTCTTATATACCATAAGTCCTACCCTGATTCTTTCAGAACGAAAAACGAGGGATGGGACGATGAAAAAGCCAGGCAAGAATCGTGACGAGCAATTGATTAGTGCGGCCAGCGCCGGCCACATCAACGTCGTGAACAAGATGCTCAAAAAGGGTGGCCTCAACCTCAATTTTCAGGGCGATGAAAAAGATCTTAATTTCTGGTGCGGCGGCGTTTTGCGCGATGCCAACTGGCGCGACATGAAGCCTTCGTCCCACCGCATCGGCAAATGCGGCAACACGGCGCTGATGTGGGCCTGCCAGCTGCACCGCACCAAAGTCGCGGCGGCGCTGCTGGTTGCCGGCGCGAACCCGCGGGTCACCAACCTGGTCGGCGAGACGGCGCTGCACCTGCTCGACGACCATGCGGCCTGCCTGGTCGATAAAATGGTGGAAGCGGGCGCGGACGTGAATGCCCGCAACGCCTGGGGCGCAACGCCCTTGATGATGGCGCTGCACAGCGGCCGCCTCGACCTCGCCCGCAAGCTCCTGGAGCACGGTGCCCATCCGCTCATCAAAACGGTCAGCGGCCATGACGCTTTTGCGATCGCGCAAAGCGCCGGCATCGACCCGGCCTTCATCAGCCAGATGCACGCGATGATGGACAGGATTATCTACATCAACGACCTGAAATCGCACGACTGGTATTACCAGTACAGCGACGACCAGAGGGTCTGGCGCGCCGGCGGGGAAGCCAGCAAGGCGCTGCACGAGAAGCAGCAGAAACAGGATCCGGACTTCCTGCTGTGGAACAAATACGCGCCGAAAGAATACCAGCATGTCGTGGAGCAACCCCAGCTTATCGAGCTGAAAGGCAGGCTGGTGGCGTTTTCGGAGCAGGGGTCGGAAGGCACCCATTGGGCTTTCCAGGAAGACGGCAAGAGCGGGGCAAAACCCGGCGGGCTGGGCTTCGAGGGCCTGCATTTCCTGAAGCCCGGCGATTTGCTGAGCGTCTTCAACAAAGCCTCCAGCAAGAAGCCGATATGGAAAGGCGAGGTTGACCTTGATTTCAAAAAGAATATCCAGCCCCTGCCGCTGCTGCCGTCCCTGACGGCGCAATGGGTTGCCAACATCGGCAGCGTTCACGGCATCCAGAAAGACGTCGCGCCGGAAAAATGGGCAAAAATGTTCTTGGATGAAAAGCCCGCCCGGCTTATTCTCCAGGTTCCACCAAAACCGAAAGCGCCCTGAAAGGACAAAGCCATGACCTCCAAGAACATCACCATCGTTACCAAAGAAAATTTCGAAGCCGAAGTGAAGCAATCCGACAAGCTGGTGCTGATCGATTTTTATGCCGACTGGTGCGGCCCCTGCAAGGCGCTGGCCCCGAAGCTGGACCAGATCGCCGATGAGAATCTCGGCACGGTGAAGGTGGTTAAGATCAACGTTGACGAACAGCCTGAACTGGCGGCGGCTTTTAACGTGAAGGGGATTCCGCTGCTGGTGACCATGAAAGGTGACCAGGCCCTTTATGGTTCCATCGGCAACATCCCGAAAAACAAGATTGAAGAATTGATCGCCATCTCCCTTCAAGGGCCGCCGCCGGCCAGCAACAAGCCGGACAACAAAGGCCCAACCCCGTAATAAAAGAGAGAGAGTTTAGATGGGCGCGCAGCACGTTACCGATGCCGATTTTGAAACCGAAGTCCTGAAAGCCGCCGGCCCGGTGCTGGTGGATTTCTGGGCGGAGTGGTGCGGCCCCTGCCGCGCCCTGACCCCGACCCTGGATGCGCTGGCCGTCGAAAAGACCGGCAAGCTCAAGGTGGTCAAGGTCAACGTCGATGAAAGCCCTCACGCGCCGTCCAAATACGGCGTGCGCTCCATCCCGGCGCTGTATATTTTCAAGGGCGGCCAGGTGGTGGCGCAGACTGTCGGCGCGCTGCCGAAGTCCGAACTTTCCAAATGGATTGATGCGTCGATATAAAGAGAGAAAGTTATTTTTGATGAATTTGTTTTATAAGTTTAAAGTGGCCAATATGTCGCGCGGCGAGTTGGAAAGAGAGTTTATGACTCTGGCTGACCCATATTGCCATCAGAAGAATTCAACAAAAAAACTGCACTATCTGGCAAATTTGGATTCCTTTCCCGCTTTGCTGGATACTGTAATCCCACGCGCAATCGCCTCCGGTGACGTCAAGGTTTTGCATTGCATGATGGTGCTTTCCCAGGTTGGCGCGGAGGAAAAATCAAGATACCTGCGTGATACGCTTTGCAAACATTCTGCGGAGGGCAGTGCAGAGGAAATGGCGTCCTTGCTGCTGAATCTTCACCACGCTACCCTGCCGCAGAAGGAAATGGACGAATGGCTGGCGGATTTCCTGGTCAAAGGCCGGGAAAAAGGCGTCAAGCTGCTGGTCAAATATGGCGCCAACCTGGAACAGGCGCTGGTCATTGCCGAGAGAATCATCCTCTCCCAAAAAGACGAGCTTGAAGAAAAAAAGAAAGAAATCTCCGACCGCTGCGAGAGAATCGTGATCTCCTGCAAGAAAATCGCTGATGCGGAGCAAAAACCGAAACCGTGATTTTAAAAATTGATAAAAAAAGCCCCCGGAATGACCGGGGGCTTTTTTTGTTTCAGGAAGCCATCACGCCGTCTTCGGCACGACGATCATGATCATCTGGCCGCCTTCGAATCTCGGCTCCTGCTCGATCTTGGCGTAGTCGGCCAGTTCGGTGCGCATGCGGCCAAGGACGGCGATGCCGATTTCCTTGTGCTCGAACTCGCGGCCGCGGAACTGCATGGTGAAGCGGACCTTGTCGCCTTCGTCGATGAACCTTTTGGCGCTGCGCACCTTGACCTGGAAATCATGCTCCTCGATATTGGGGCGGATTTTCAGCTCCTTGGTCAGCACGATTTTCTGGTTTTTGCGCGCGGCGGCTTCCTTCTTCTGCATTTCGTAGCGGTACTTGCCGAAGTCGGAAATCTTGCACACCGGCGGATCGGCGTTGGGGGAAATTTCGATGAGGTCAAGCCCGGCTTCCTGGGCGGCGACGAGGGCCTCGCGGACCGAGACGACGCCGACCATTTCTCCGTCGGCGCCGATGAGGCGGATTTTATCGGCTCTTATTTGCGTGTTGACGCGGGGGCCGCTATTGCTCAGTGGTTTGCTCGAGATGTGACATTCTCCTTTGGTTGTTAAGCTGACGCCTCTTACTGGGGAGGCGCCGATTCATCGGCTATTTTACGGATTGCCGCGTCAAGTGCAAGGATTTCTTGCGCGTCCGACCCTAAACGGCGGATGGCGACCTTGCCCTCTTCGGCTTCCCTTTTCCCGACTACCCAGATTTCCGGGGTTTTGGCGAGGCTATGTTCCCGAATCTTGTAATTAATCTTCTCGTTGCGGAGGTCGATCTCGGCGCGGATGCCGGCGGCCTTCAGCTGCTGGAGGACTTTTTCGGCATAAGCGTCGGCGTCGCTGGTGATGGTGGCGACCACCGCCTGCACCGGGGCGATCCACAGCGGGAACTTACCGGCATAAGCCTCGATCAGCATGCCGAGGAACCGCTCGAAGCTGCCATAGACGGCGCGGTGGAGCATGACCGGGCGGTGCTTTTGCCCGTCTTCGCCGATATAGGTCGCATCCAGCCGCTCGGGCAGGACGAAATCGACCTGCAGCGTCGCGCATTGCCAGGAGCGGCCGATGGCGTCCTTGACGTGGAATTCCAGCTTGGGGCCGTAGAAGGCGCCCTCGCCGGGGGCGATGACGTATTCGCGGCCAAGGCTTTCGATGGCGCGGATCAGCGCCTTTTCCGCCTTGTCCCAGGTTTCATCGCTGCCGGCGCGGAGGTCGGGGCGGGTGGCGATCTTCAGCAGCACGTCGTTGAAGCCGAAATCCTTGTAGGTCTTGACGAACATATCGACGAAAGACGCGGTTTCGCTGAGGATCTGGTCCTCGCGGCAGAAGATATGCGCGTCGTCCTGCGTCATCTGGCGCACGCGCATCAGGCCGTGCAGCGCGCCATGCGCCTCGTTGCGGTGGCAGCAGCCGAATTCCGCCATGCGGATCGGCAGGTCGCGGTAGGATTTGATGCCGTGCTTGAAGATCTGCACGTGGCCCGGGCAGTTCATGGGCTTGAGAGCGAGGAACTCCTTCGGCTCTTCCTTGAAGACCTTGCCGCCCTCCTCGGTGTTGGGCACGACATCGGGCACGACGAACATGTTCTCGCGGTATTTGCTCCAGTGGCCGGACGCCTCCCAGAATTTGGCATGCATCAGCTGCGGGGTCTTCACTTCTATATAGCCGAATTCCTCCTGGCGGGCGCGGATGTATTTTTCCAGCACCTTCCAGATGCGGAACCCCTTGTCGTGCCAGAACACGCTGCCCATCGCCTCTTCCTGCAGGTGGAAGAGGTCCATCTCGCGGCCGATCTTGCGGTGGTCGCGCTTTTCCGCCTCTTCCAGCAGGTGCAGGTGGGCGTCCAGCTCCTTCTGGTCGCGCCAGGCGGTGCCGTAGATGCGGGTTAGCATGGCGTTTTTGGAATCGCCGCGCCAATAGGCGCCAGCGACCTTCATCAGCTTGAAGGCGGTGCCGATATGGCCGGTGGAGGGCAGGTGCGGGCCGCGGCAGAGGTCGTACCACTTGCCCTGGCGGTAGACGCTGATTTCTTCCGTTCCCGGCAAGTCCTGAATGATCTCGGCCTTGTAGTTTTCGCCGATCGACTTGAAATGTTTTATCGCCTCGTCGCGCTTCCAGACTTCGCGGACGAAGGGCTCGTTTTTGGCGATGATCTCGCGCATCTTCGCCTCGATCTTCTCGAAATCTTCGGTGGTGAAGGGCGTGTCGCGGGCGAAGTCGTAGAAAAAGCCGTTCTCGATATTGGGGCCGATGGTGGCCTGGGTGCCGGGGAACAGCTCCTGCACCGCCTCGGCCAGCACGTGGGCGCAGTCGTGGCGGATCAGCTCCAGCGCCTCCGGGGAGGTGCGGGTGACGATTTCGACGCTGGCGTCGCTTTTGATTTCCTGCTGCAGGTCGATCAGCTTGCCGTTGACCTTGATCGCGCCGGCGGCCTTGGCCAGGCCGGGACCGATCTGCCGGGCGATGTCCGCTCCCGTCACCGGTCCGGCAAAGGTCAGTTTTTTGCCGTCGGGCAGGGTAATGACGACGGGGTTTTGGGCGGCTTCGGGGCTGGCGGTTTTCATGTGCAAATCCATAGCGTTCTTGTTCTCAAGTTTAATAGGACAATGTCATCCAGCGCCGCCTTTCTGTCAAGTCCCAAAGCTTGATTTTTCTGGCATTCTCAGCGGTTTGGAGTTAAAAACAGGAGGAACAACAAGTTTTCAGGTGAAGTAAAAGTTATGCTCAGAACATCAGCCGCCATCAGCGCCTCTTTTCGCAGCTTCGTTGACACCACGCGGCCGCCCGTCATCATGCAGGTGCTGCCGAAACCCGCTGGTGATGGCCGCCAATATCGTCCGCCTGAGGAAAATCATCCGCGATCACGGCGTCGATATCGTGCATGCCTGCAGCCGCGCCCCGGCCTGGAGCGCCGGCCGCGCCGTGCTGGGAACCCGCGCCAGGTACGTGACCAGCTGCCATTCCTCGCATAAAATCACCGGCGCCCTGAAGAAGATTTACAATTCGTCGGTCACCAAAGGCGAACGGGTGATCGCGGTGTCGCATTTCCTCGCCGACGAGCTGGAGAAGATATACCAGGTCGCGCCGGAGAAAATCCGCGTCATCCACCGCGGCCTGGCGGTCGAAAAATTCCACCCCAATTCCGTGACGCCGGAGCGGTTGATTAAGCTTGCCCAGCAATGGCGGGTTCCGGACGGCGCCTCGGTGGTCATGCTGCCCGGGCGCATCAGCCGCATCAAGGGGCATATGTTCCTGATCGACGCCTTGCAGCAATTGCAGCAAAAGGATGTGTTCTGCCTTTTCGTCGGCTCCGACATCGGCAACAAGAATTACCGCCAGGAACTGGAAGCGTATATCGAGGGCAAGGGCCTGGGCGGTTCGGTGCGGATCGTCAATACCTGCGAGGACATGCCCGCCGCCTATATGATTTCCACGGTGGTGGTGACGCCGTCGCTGGTGCCGGAAGGCTTCGGCCGCATTGCGATCGAGGCGCAGGCGATGGGCCGTCCGGTGATCGCGACCGACCACGGCGGCGCCCGCGAAACCATCCTGAACGACGAGACCGGCTGGCTGGTGGAGCCGGGCGATGTGCAGGGCCTGTCCCGCGCGCTGCATGAGGCCTTGTCGCTGAATGTGGATCAGCGGGCGCGGCTTGCCACCCGCGCCATGGGCCATGTGCTGCAACGCTTCACCAACGATCACATGTGCGCCGCCACGCTGGACGTTTATGCCGAGCTGCTGGAATTTTCCGCTGCGCGGGGGCTCGCTTCCAATGAAGGCATCGCCGCCGACGTGCGCTACCGGGTTGGCGGATAGGGTGTATGTCCCAGGAACGCATTCTTGTCATTAAGCTGAGCGCGCTGGGGGATTTCATCCTGGCGATGGGGGCGATGGAAGCGATCCGCCGCCATCACAGCCACGCGCATATCACGCTGCTGACCACCCGCCCTTTCCTCGACATTGCGCAGCGCAGCGGGTATTTCAACGACATCATCATCGACACGCGCCCGAAGTTTTACGAGCTGCAGCACTGGTATTTCCTGTTCAAGAGTTTTAATCAGGGGAATTTCACGCGGGTCTATGACCTGCAGCTGAACGAGCGCACGCAGATTTACTATCGGCTGTTCCTGAAAACGCCGGAATGGTCGGGGGTGATCCCCGGCTCGCCGCTGTTCTATCCCAACCCGGAGTGGCGCAACATGCACGCCTTCAGGCGCCATCAGGAGATGCTGAAACTGGCGGGGATCGACGGGGTGCGCCTGCCCGATATTGCGTGGATGGCGGCGGATATCAGCCTTTTCAAGGTCAGGCCGCCCTACATCCTCCTCATCCCCGGCTCGGCGGCGGCGCATCCTGAAAAACGCTGGCCGGCGCTGCGTTACGGGGCGCTGGGGCTGAAGCTGATGCGCGACGGCTATACCGTCGCGGTGATCGGCACCAAGGCCGAGGCCGACGTGATCGAGCGCGTGGTGAAATCCTGCCCCGGCATCACCGACCTCTCCGGCCAGACCTCCCTTTATGATATTGCAACTTTGGCGCGCGGGGCGGCGGGCGCGGTCGGCAACGACACGGGACCGACGCATCTGGTATCGCTGGCGGGCTGCCCGACGGTGGCGCTGTTCTGCACCGCGGCGTCCAATCCCGACTATTCCGCACCGGTCGGAAAATCGGTGCAGGTGATCCAGGCCGACGACCTGAACGATGTGTCGGTGGATGACGTTTATAAAAACTTTAAGCCGAGAGCCACCGCATGAAGGAGCAGCACCTTGACGCCTGCGGGCTGATCTGCCCCCTGCCGGTGCTGAAAGCGCGCAAGGCCTTGTCGGGCTTAAGCGCCGGGGACATTCTCCGCGTGCGCGTCACCGACAAGGCCGCGCCCAAGGACTTCCGCCTGTTCTGCGCCGAAACCGGGCATGTGCTGAAATCTGTGCAGGATGACGGCGACAGCGTGGAAGTGGTGGTGGAGTGCCGGCCCTAGGCTTTTTTGGGGGCGTGGCTGAGAATCCAGTCGCCGATCGCCCGCGGCATGACGCCCAGCAGCCAGCACAGCACATGCATCTGCCACGGAAAGGCGATCGAGGTTTTTTTGGCGTCGATGCCGCGTTTGATGATCTTTGCCGCTTCGTCGGCTTCCATCAGGAACGGCATCGGGAAGGTGTTGACGTCGGTGAGCGGCGTTTTCACGAAGCCGGGGAAAATCGTCGAGACGGCAATGCCGTCCTTTTTCAGCAGCGGGCGCAGCGCATCGCCGTAGGCGCGCACCGCCACCTTGCTGACGCTGTAGGCGGGGGCGGAGGGCAGGCCGCGAAACCCCGCCATCGAGCTCATCAAAACGATATGGCCGCACCCGCGCGCGGTCATGCGCGGGATCAGCGGGTTGACGGTGTTGAAGGTGCCGTTGAGGTTGATGTCCATGATCTCGTCAAGATTGCCGCCGCCGGAAATCCCGGCATTGGCGATGACCAGGTCGATCGGGTGCCGGTCGTCCCATTCCAGGATTTTTTTCGCGAAAGCGGCGCCTTCCGTGACGCAAGTCGAATCGGTGACGACGGCGGCGCCCTTCTGCCGGCACAGGGTTTCGGTTTCCCTGAGCCGTTCGGCATTGCGCCCGGTGAGCAGCAGCGTGACATTGGGCGCGGCATAAAGGATCGCCAGCGCCTTGCCGATGCCGCTGGAGGCGCCGGTAATCAGAATCGTCTTATTTTTTTTCATATAGCTTTATCTGAAGGTTGTTTTGTCATTTATGACGCGTTATAAGTGGAAAGCAAGATTCCTTAATGAAGTTATAGAAAAATGATGACCGCATCAAGCATTACACCCTTTCCCTCCGCGACACCGGCTTTCAAGCGGCGGGGATTGATGCTGGTTCTGGCCTCGCCGCCCGGCGGCGGCAAGACCACCATCACCCGCGAGCTGATGCGGCTCGACCCGATGACCACCCTCTCGGTCTCGGCGACGACGCGGGAAAAGCGCCCCGGCGAAGTCGAGGGGCAGCATTATTTTTTTGTCAGCCATGGCGAATTCCAGCAGATGGTCGATCGCGGCGAAATGCTGGAGCACGCGCTGGTCTATAACGGCAATATGTACGGCATCCCCAGAGAGCCGGTCGAAACGGCCTTGGCGGAAGGGCGCGACGTGCTGTTCGACATCGACTGGCAGGGCAACCGCCGGCTGAATGAAATAGCGAAAAATGATGTGGTGTCGATCTTCATGCTGCCGCCGAGCTGGGACGAGCTGGAAAAGCGCCTGCATGGCCGCGCGCAGGACAGCGCGGAGGAAATCATCCGCCGCCTCGGCATGGCGCAGGATGAAATCTCCCACTACGACGAATTCCAGTATGTGATCGTCAACAACGACCTGACCGACAGCATCGCCTGCGTGCGCGGCATCCTCGAGGCGGAACGCGCCAAGCGCCACCGCCTGCTCAACGTCCAGGATTTCGTCGATACGCTGGAACCGTCGGCGAAGAAGTAATCTCAACCCTTTTGATTCAAGAGGCTGTACGCCTCCGCCAGCCGCACGAACCCGGCGATGTCGATTTCCTCGGCGCTGGCGGTGGGGGGGAGATGGGCGGCGGCGAGAAGTTTTTCAACATCGATGTCCAGCGTTTTCAGGCTCTGGCGGAGCATTTTGCGGCGTTGCCCGAAGGCGGCGGCGGTGACTTTTTCCATCACGGCGACCTCGACCTGGTCCTGCCGTCCGCGCCGGGGCGTGAAGTGCACGACCGTCGAGGTCACTTTCGGCGGCGGCGTGAAGGCCGAAGGGGGCAGGTCGAATTTTTTTTCGACGACGGCCAGCCACTGCGCGATGATCGAGAGCCGCCCGTATTCCTTGGTCCGCGGTTTGGCGGTCAGGCGCGCGGCGACTTCGCGCTGGAACATCAGGGTCAGGCTGTCGAATTCCGCGATCTGCTTCAGCCAGCCGACCAGCAGCGGCGTGGCGATGTTGTACGGCAGGTTGGCGACGATGACGCGCGGGGCTGAGCAGAGCGCCGTCATGTCAATCTTGAGGGCGTCCGCCGCCTCGATCACCAGTTTTCCCTGTGCTGCCTCGACGAGCTCCTGCAGCGCCAGGATGCAGCGGTCGTCGCGTTCCACCGCATGAACGGAAGCGGCTTCCGTTTCCAGCAGCGCCCGCGTCAGCCCGCCGGGGCCGGGGCCGACTTCAATGACGTGTCTGCCCTTCAGGTTGCCGGCGGCGCGGGAGATCTTGGCGGTCAGGTTGAGGTCGAGCAGGAAATTCTGCCCCAGTGATTTTTTCGCCATCAGGCCGTAACGGTCGATGACGTCGCGCAGCGGCGGCAGGGCGTTATATGCGCTTGTCAATGAAGGCCGTGGCGCGCAGGTCGCGGAGGTAGCGCTGCGCCATCTGGTCCAGGCGCTTCAGGCCGATCTGCGAGGCGATTTTATTGCGTGACGCTTCATCTTTTCCGGCGCTGCCGGCTTCCGGCGCGGCGCCGTCTTGCCCGGCGGCAGCGGGCGCCTCTTCACGCGAGCAGACCATGACCAGGACGATGCCCAGCGGGCTGAGGAGGGGCTCCGACAGTTCGCCGACTTTCAGGTTGCTGATGATCGGGCGCAGTTCTTCCGGCAGGTTGCTGAGAAGCCCCTTGCCGAGGTCGCTGGTGCCGGGCGACGGGAAGTCCTTCATGCGGGCGCTCATTGCCTTGCAGGACTTGATCGTATTCTTCAGGGATTTCGCGCGCGCGACCTTGGCGGCGGCGGCGGATTGGGAATCTTTTTTGGTCACGGGGATGAAAATCTGCTTCAGGGAAACGATCTGGTCGCCGGCGGCTTCCTGTTGATTGGCGGTGTGACGGACGTCCATCAGGAAAAGGATATGGTAGCCCTTGGCGGAGCGGAGTGGCGGGCTGACCTGCCCGGGCTGCATTTTTCCGAGCGCCGTGTCGAGTTCCGGGTCAAGCTGGCCTTCCTGCACCCAGCCGAGATCGCCGCCGTTGGCGGCGCCCGGCGCCTGCGAAAACTGGTGCGCCAGGCCGGAGAAGGGGGTTCCTTGTTTAAGCTGTTTCACCAGGTCTTCCGCCCCGTCGCGGACTTCAGCCTCTTTCGCGGGCTCGGCCACGCCTAAAAATATTTCCGCGACACGGTACTGCGCTTTTCCGCTGTTGCGGGCGATCTGGTCCATGGTCTGGTCGATATCGCCTTCGCTGATGTTCACCTGCGGGCGCAGCTTTCTCCTCACCACCTGCGACCAGGAGATATCCGCCCGGATCTGGTTGTAAAGGGAGTTGACGTTGACGCCGGCCTTGGCCAGGCGTTTTTTGAATTCTTCGGGGGACACGTTGTTCTGGCGGGCGATGTCGGCAAACCCGGCGGCCACGTCGTCGTCGCCGATGACGATGCCCAGTTTTTTCGCTTCCTGCAATTGCAGGGACTCATCGATCAGCCGGCTGAGCACTTGCTGTTCCATTTTATTTTTCTGTTCCGGCGTTGGTTTTTGGGGAGAGCCGGACTGGTAAAGCGTGGCGCGGTCCCTGACGTCCGTCACGGTGATGACGGAGTCGTTGACGATGGCGGCGATGCCTTCCTGCGCCGCGCTATAGGCAGGCAGGTAGGCGAAGAGCAGGGCGATCCCGAGCGCCAGTGACAATAGTGCTTTTTTCATGGCCTTAAAATACACCTTTTCCCGTATTTGTGCAGCACTTTTTAAGTGTTTGAGAGATAAGCGGTTTTTACGATTCCAGCTTCGTCACAAAGCTGTCGATCAGCTTCTTGCGCCCGGCAGAATCGAACTTGATGTCGAGCTTGTCGTTGTCGGTGGCGACGACGGTGCCCTGGCCGAATTTGGCGTGGAGGACGCGGTCGCCGACATTGAAGCCGCGTTCGGATTCAAGGGTGACGCTGCTGGCTTCCGCATCGTCATCGGCCAGCGGCGCGGCGCGGCCGCGGTAGCCGCCTTCGCCGTAGGCGCGCTGCGGGGGCTGGTTTTTATAGACGCCGGTTTCCGCCGCCACCTCCACATGCTCCCGCGGCAGCTCGTCGATGAAGCGCGAGGGCAGGCAGCTCGTCCAGCTGCCGTAGGTCAGGCGGTTGGCGGCGAAATAGATATAGGCGCGCTTGCGGGCGCGGGTGAGGCCGACGTAAGCCAGGCGGCGCTCTTCCTCCAGGCCTTCGAGGCCGCTTTCGTCCATGGCGCGCTGGTTGGGGAAGAGTCCCTCCTCCCAGCCCGGCATCATGACGACGTCGAACTCGAGCCCCTTGGCGGCGTGGTAGGTCATGATGGTGACTTGCTCGCCGTTGAACTTGTCGTCGGTGTCCATGACCAGCGAGACGTGCTCCAGAAAGGTGCCGAGATTTTCAAACTCATGGAGGGCGTTGATGAATTCCTTCAGGTTTTCGAGGCGCCCTGCCGCTTCCGGCGTCTTGTCGGCCTGCCACATCCCGATATAGCCGGATTCGTCGAGCATGACCTGCGCCAGCTCGATATGCGAGATGTCGCGCAGCAGGCCGCGCCAGCGTTCCAGGCTCTGCATGAAGGCGCGCAGCGTCTCCCTGGTTTTTCCCGCCAGCGCGTTCGTTTCCAGCAGGGCGGCGAGGGCGCTGTGCAGGGAGGTTTTCCCGCCGCGGGCGGTGTCGCGGATTTTCTGGACGGTGGTGTCGCCGATGCCGCGCTTCGGCAGGTTGACGACGCGCTCGAAGGCGAGGTCGTCGTCCGGTTGCGCGATCAGGCGCAGGTAGGCGATGGCGTCGCGGATTTCCTGGCGCTCGTAAAAGCGCATGCCGGCCAGCACTTTGTGCGGGATGGCCTGGCGGATGAACCTTTCCTCGAAGGCGCGGGTCTGGTGCGCGGCGCGGACGAAAACGGCGATCTGGCTGAGGGGGATTTTCCTGCGCTGCAGGTCCTCGATCTGTTCCGCAATTTGCGCCGCTTCCTGCATCCCGTCCCAGACGCCGCGCAGGACGACTTTTTCGCCCTCCGCGTCGGCGCTCCACAGGTTCTTGCCGAGGCGGCTTTTATTATAGGCGATGATGCCGTTGGCGGCGCTGAGGATATGCTGCGTGGAGCGGTAGTTCTGCTCCAGCCGGACGATTTTCGCGCCCGGGAAATCCTTCTCGAACTTGAGGATGTTGCCGATCTCCGCGCCGCGCCAGCCGTAGATCGACTGGTCATCGTCGCCGACGCAGCAGATGTTCTTGTGCTTCTGCGCCAGCAGGCGCAGCCAGAGGTATTGCCCGGTGTTGGTGTCCTGGTATTCATCGACCA
Source organism: Alphaproteobacteria bacterium (assembly GCA_021413445.1). Lineage (GTDB taxonomy): Bacteria > Pseudomonadota > Alphaproteobacteria > Micavibrionales > UBA2020 > PALSA-926. The sequence goes on from JAIOQI010000029.1 coordinate 27,812, forward strand.
GGATGTATTTAAAACGGTTCTGGTATTCGGCCAGGATGTCCGCATGTTTGGGGTCGCGGAAGATGGTCAGTATATGCAGCAGCAGGTCGCCGAAGTCGCAGGCGTTCAGGATGCGCAGGCGCTCCTGGTAGTCGCGGTATAATCTGGGCAGGACGCCGCCCGCAATGTCGCCGGCATCGGCGGCCGTCACCTGCTCCGGCAGCTGCCCTTTGTCTTTCCAGCGCTGGATAAAACCCAGCAGCAGGCGCGGCGGAAATTTTTTGCCGTCGATGTTCATCTCTTCCAGTAATTGTTTTATCAGGCGCAGCTGGTCGTCCTCGTCGAGGATGGTGAAGTTGGATTTGAGCCCGACGATCTCCGCATGGCGGCGCAGCATCCGCGCCGCGAGGGAGTGAAAGGTGCCCAGCCACCAGCCTTCGACCGAACGGCCGTCCAGCATCGCCGACACGCGCCTTTTCATTTCCGCTGCGGCCTTGTTGGTGAAGGTGACGGCGAGGATCTCGCCCGGATGCGCCCGCCCGGTGGAGAGCAGATGGCCGAGGCGCGTCGTCAGGACTTTGGTTTTGCCGGTGCCGGCGCCGGCCAGCACCAGCACGGGCCCGTCGAGCGCCTCCACGGCGGCGCGCTGGGCGGGGTTCAGCGACTCCAGATATGAAAAACTCTGCGCGTTTATTTGGGCGACGATGGTCATGTATGTATAGCCTGATAAAAAATGATCCTTTGTATAGCAGAGAAAGCTATTCGCTTCCTCAAAAATAATATAGTCTTATATCTCAAAGTGCTCTTGCGCCTGCCGCCCGGCGGGTATAAAGAAGTCTTTGAGATAAACGGTTTACCCAATAATTTAAAGGAGTTATCAACATGGGTGCGCGCATACTGAGTTTGTTGGCGGTTCTGGTTCTGGTAGCGGGTTGCACATCGACCCCGAAAGACACCGGTCTTCTATCTACGGAGAGCAATATGCCGGTCACCGAAAGCGCGCCTCCTGTTGCGGCTCCTCCCGTTGAAGTGGCGCAAGGCCCGGCCCCCGGCACCCAGCAGGACCTGGTCGTGAACGTGGGCGACCGCGTTTTCTTCGGCTACGACAAATATGACCTGACGGCGGATGCGCGCGCCACCATCGAGAAACAGGCGGCGTGGCTGAAACAATACCCGCAGCTCAACATCAGCATCGAAGGCCATTGCGACGAACGCGGCACCCGTGAATACAACCTGGCGCTCGGCGAAAAACGCGCAACGACGGTGAAAAACTACATGATCGCCCTCGGCGTCGAGACGGCGCGCCTCCAGACCATCTCCTACGGCAAGGAACGCCCGGCTGTGGCGGGTTCGGATGAAGCTTCCTGGGCGCAAAACCGCCGCGGTGTGGTTGTTGTCCAGTAACGCTTCGGCAAAATAGCAGTATTATTTGATGAAACACTTCGCTCCTTCTTGCAAAACAAGGCTCCTGCTCACCGCAGGGGCCTTGTTTGTCGCCTGCGCGGCGGCGACGGCGGCCCCGGCGCAGACCGCCAATGAGACCAATGAGCTGATGAACCGCATCCACCAGCTGGAAAACCAGGTGCAGACCGTCAGCCGCGCGGTTTTTCGCGGGGAGAGAAGGGGCGGTGGCGCTCCGGAAAACGCGGAGATGACGGGGGATGATGTTTCTGTTTCGCCCGCCGCCGGTTTCGAAGTGCGTATGACCCAGATTGAAGACCAGCAACGGGCGCTGACCGGGCAGCTGGAAAAGATCAATTTCGACCTTCAGCAATTGAAGTCCCGCCTCGACCGCCTGCAGGCGGATACCGAGCAGCGCTTCCAGCAGGGCGGGAATGCCGCGCCGACGGTGATCTCTCCGGCGGAAAGCCAGGGCGCGCCGGCGTCCGGCGGCACGCTGGGTACGCTGACGACGGGCGAAGGCGGCAACGGCCCCGCCGAGGCGCTGTATGAAGGGGCTTTCGCCAGCATCCGTGAAACCAGATACGATCAGGCTGAAAGCGGCTTCAAGGATTTCCTCAACCGCTATCCCGACCACCCCTTGGCCGCGAATGCGCAGTACTGGCTGGGGGAAACTTACTATGTGCGCGGCGATTACAAGCAATCCGCCAAGATGTTCGCGCAGGGCTACCAGAATTTCCCCAAAAGCGCCAAGGCCACCGACAGCCTCCTGAAGCTGGGCCTGTCGCTGTCCAAGCTCGGCAAGAAGGATGATGCCTGCCTGTCCTTGCGGCAGTTGCAGAAAGAAATTCCCGACGAGGCCAATCCGCTGCGCCGCCGGGCGGTGCAGGAGATCAAGCAGCTCGGCTGCCCGTGATGCGCCATGATTACGCCTGAAGCCTTCGCCCTCTCCATGAAAAAGCTGGGTATGACCGCGCCGCGCCCCAGAATTGCGGCGGCGGTTTCCGGCGGCGGCGACAGTCTGGCGCTCACATTTTTGCTGCAGGAATGGATCAGGAGCCGGGGCGGCGAGATGCTGGCGCTGACGGTCGATCACGGGCTGCGCCCCGGTTCGGCCGGGGAAGCGGCGCAGGTGCGGGAACTTTTGCAGGCGCGCGGCGTCGCGCACGAGATTTTGCACTGGGAGGGGAACAAGCCATCGACCCATGTGCAGGAGCTGGCGCGGGAGGCGCGCTACGAACTTTTACTGCAAGCCTGCCAAAGCTACGGGTTCCCCGTGCTGGCTGTCGCGCATAATCTGGAAGACCAGCTCGAGACGTTCTGGATGCGCCTCGCGCATGGCAGCGGCCTTGACGGCCTTTCCGCCATGGCGCCGTCACGGGAAGCCGGGGGAGTCTCGATTATCCGTCCGGTGCTGCCGTTCTCCCGCGCGCAGCTGCGCGAAACCTGCGCCCAACACGATATTCACTGGATCGAAGACCCCTCCAACCGGAACGAAAAATACCTGCGCGTGAAGCTGCGCCAGTTTGAAAACCTTCTCGCGGAGGAGGGGCTGACGCCGGCGCGCCTTTCCCAGACCCTGCAAAAGCTGGAGGACGCGCGGGAGGCCTTGCAGGTCATGACGGAAAGGGCGGCTGCTTCCTGTGTGCGGCTGCATCCCGAGGGTTACGCCGCGCTGAAAATATCCGCGTGGAAGGAATACCCGCGCGACATCCAGCGGCGCATCCTCGGCCAGGCCTTGGGAACGATGGCGGCATCAGCCTATCCGCCCGGTTTCGAGGCGCTGGAGCAAACCCGCCTCGACCTGCATGACCCGGCTTTTGCGGGAAAAACCCTGGCCGGCTGCGAGATTTTCCCCGGGCGTTCCGGCGATATGCTGATCGCGCGGGAGGCGCACGCCGTGGCAGGCCGCGTGTCGGCTGCGAAAGGCGAGATTTGGGACGACCGTTTCCGTGTTTCCGGCTTCGTATCCGAATCGCTGGAGATCGGGGCCCTGGGGGAGGCCGGACTTGCGGAATTAAGGAAAAATATCAAGGGTTTTGGGGCGTCGATGCGGAAACTGGAGGCGCTGCCTTTCAAGGTCAAGCGGGTGCTGCCGGCGCTCTGGCAGGGGGAGAATCTCCTCGCTGTTCCGCATGTTAGCTACTATAGCCCGGCGTCGCCGCCGGCGCTCAAAACCGGACAGGTTTTGTTTGTAAAGATTGTTTAATCCCCGCTGTACGCGGTATAATTAGTATATGCGGGGTCATGTTCGTAAGGTTATGAAATAAGGCAGGGTTCAGTGGAAAAAAACCAGAACGACGACAACAAGAACGGCAATAACTTTTTCGGCAGGAACATGATGCTGTGGTTCGTCATCGCCATGCTGCTGGTCGGTGTGTTCAATATCTTCGGCCAGGACCGGTTGCCGCTGGTCAGCGGGCAGCCGCTGGCGTACAGCGATTTCACCGCGGACGTCGATAAAAAGGAAATCTCCGACGTGGTGATTACCAACGACCAGATCCACGGCCATTATAACGACGGGCGGGCTTTCGTCACTTATGTTCCCGGCGGCGCCGACGTGGTGGCGCGGATACAGGACAAGGGCGTGCGGATCAGCGGCGCCCCCGACAAGAGCGACACGCCGACGTTTTTCAGCGTCCTGCTGTCGTGGTTCCCGATGCTGCTGCTGATCGGGGTGTGGATTTTCTTCATGCGCCAGATGCAGGGCGGCAGCAACAAGGCGATGGGCTTCGGCAAGTCCAAGGCAAAATTGCTCAATGAAAAAACGGGGCGGGTGACTTTCGCCGACGTGGCGGGGGTCGATGAGGCCAAGGAGGAGCTGGAGGAAGTGGTCGAATTCCTGCGCGATCCGCACAAGTTCCAGCGTCTCGGCGGAAAAATTCCCAAGGGCGTCCTGCTGCTCGGGCCGCCCGGCACCGGCAAGACCCTGCTGGCGCGCTCGGTCGCCGGCGAGGCCAATGTGCCGTTCTTCACCATTTCCGGCTCCGATTTCGTCGAGATGTTCGTCGGCGTCGGCGCCAGCCGGGTGCGCGACATGTTCGAGCAGGGCAAGAAGAACGCGCCCTGCATTATTTTCATTGACGAGATCGACGCCGTGGGCCGCCATCGCGGCGCCGGCCTCGGCGGCGGCAACGACGAGCGCGAGCAGACCCTCAACCAGCTGCTGGTCGAGATGGACGGCTTTGAGGCCAACGAGGGCGTGATCCTGATCGCCGCCACCAACCGGCCCGACGTGCTGGACCCGGCGCTGCTGCGCCCGGGCCGCTTCGACCGCCAGGTGGTGGTGCCGAACCCCGACGTCAACGGACGGGAAAAGATTCTCAAGGTGCACATGCGCAAGGTGCCGCTGGCGCAGGATGTCGATGCGCGGGTCATCGCGCGCGGCACGCCGGGATTTTCCGGCGCCGACCTCGCCAACCTGGTCAACGAGGCGGCGCTGCTGGCGGCGAGGCGCAGCAAGCGCGTCGTCGGCATGCAGGAGCTGGAGGACGCCAAGGACAAGGTGATGATGGGGGCGGAGCGCCGCTCGATGGTGATGACCGAGGAAGAAAAGAAGCTGACCGCCTATCACGAATCCGGCCACGCCGTCGTGGCGCTGCACGAGCCGGCCTCCGACCCGATTCACAAGGCGACGATCATCCCGCGCGGCCGGGCGCTGGGCATGGTGATGCGCCTGCCGGAAGGCGACCGCATCTCGATGTCGAAAGAAAAGCTGAAGGCCGACCTGGCCGTCGCCATGGGCGGACGCATCGCTGAGGAGATGGTGTTCGGCCCCGAAAAAGTCACGACCGGCGCCTCGTCGGACATCAAGATGGCGACGGAGATGTCGCGCCGCATGGTGATGGAATGGGGCATGAGCGATGAACTGGGGCTGATTAACTACGGCTCCGACCGCGAGGAAGTTTTCCTCGGCTATTCGATGGGCCAGCAAAAATCCATGTCCGCCACGACGGCGAACAAGGTGGACGCCGAAGTCAAAAGGATCGTCGATGAGGCGGCGGCCCGCGCCCGGAAAACCCTGGTCGAAAACCGGCACGAGCTGGAGGCGCTCGCCAAGGCCCTGCTGGAATACGAGACGCTGAACGGCGACGAAATCCCGCTGGTGCTGAAAGGCGAAAAACTGCAGCGCGACGTTGGCGGCGATACCGATTCGACCAGCCACAAGAAAAAAGCCAGGTCCGGCTCCGTGCCGGCGGCGGGCGGGGTCGATCTCGGCAGCCCGGAGCCGCGCAAGGTTTAGAAAACCATTATTTTTCCATCTCATTGAAATTGCTTTGTTATCCAGCCCTTTTAATGAACAGGAAGTTTCTATTGACATAAGTCAATAGAAACGACTAAATTAGCATCGCCAAATTCGACTGGAAAAAAAACCGCAGGATGAAGAACGCATGTCCATGAAAAGAAAAATCAAAGAACTGTCCCGGCAGGCCGAAGCAGAATATCAAACTGTATTCAACAGGCTGGCAAAGAACCACAACCTTAAAAAGGTAAAAGGTAAAGCGGCGGCGCAGAAATTTCTCGCCGTGCTGACGGCGGAAGAATCTTTGGAGTTTTCGATCGCCGCTCTCAAACGGCAGACCGTCTGCGAGGCGCTCAAAAACCCTATGTGGCTGCAACCATAAAAAACCGGGAAAACAGCCGATGACGACCGATATTGTCCAAAAGGCCGCCGCGGCGCTGCAAGCGGCATACAAGGCAGAACCTGCCGTTTTTAACATGCTCTTCCTGAACAAAGCCGGGTTTTAAAAAACATGACCAGGAAACTTTTCGGCACCGACGGCATCCGCGGCAAGGCCAATGTGGCGCCGATCACGGCCGAAACGGCCTTGCAGGTGGCGATGGCGACCGCGGTGCAGCTGCGGCGCGGCAACCACCGGCACAAAGTGGTGATCGGCAAGGATACGCGCCTGTCCGGCTATATGCTGGAGCCGGCGCTGACGGCGGGGTTTATTTCGATGGGGATGGACGTGGTGCTGGTGGGGCCGATGCCGACGCCGGCCGTCGCCATGCTGACTCGCAGCTTGCGCGCCGACCTCGGCGTGATGATTTCGGCCTCGCATAATCCTTACTTCGACAACGGTATCAAGATTTTTGGCCCTGATGGCTACAAGCTTTCCGACGAGCAGGAACTCAAGATTGAGCGCATGGTGGAAAGCCCGGAGTCCATGCCGGTGGCCAATTCCGATGAGATTGGCCGGGCAACGCGCATTGAAGATGCGGGTGCGCGCTATATTGAATTTGCCAAGCGTACCTATCCGCGCGACTCAAACTTGGATGGCTTGCGCATCGTGAT
>JAIOQI010000017.1 GCA_021413445.1 Alphaproteobacteria bacterium
GGCGTACACCATGCCTGCGGCCACGACGGCCACATGGCGATGCTGCTCGGCGCCGCCAAGCACCTGGCGCAGACGCGCGATTTCAACGGCACGGTTTATTTCGTGTTCCAGCCCGCCGAGGAGCACATCGGCGGCGCCAACGAGCTGATCAAGGCCGGCCTGTTCCAGCAGTTCCCGGCGGACGAGGTCTACGGCCTCCACAATTTCCCCGGCATCCCGCTCGGCGTCATGGCCACCGGCCCCGGCCCGCTGCTGGCCGCCTCCGACGAATTCCACATCCATTTCCACGGCACCGGCGGCCATATCGCGCGGCCTGAAAACGCCAACAACATCATCGGCGCCGCGGCCGAAGTCATCGCCGCCATCAAGGCGATGACCGATAGGGAAATAAAGCCCGGCGAACCGGCGCTGATGCACGTCGCGGGCATCAAGACCGACACCCAGGCCACCAACGTCCTGCCGGATTCCATCTACCTGCAAGGCAGCGTCCGCACTTTCGACGCCGCCCTGCACGAAAAGCTGAAGAAAAACCTGGAGCAGATTGTCAATGACGCCGCCGCCAAATGCGGCGCCACCGTGACGCTGGAGTTCAAGAACGGCTATCCGGCGCTGGTCAACAGCAAGCCGGAAACAGACTTCGCGCTGGACGTCGCCCGCGACATCGTCGGCGCCAACCGGGTGATCACCCCCGTGCCGCGCACCATGGGCATCGAGGATTTCGCCTATTACCTGCATAAAAAGCCGGGCAACTTCATGTGCATCGGCACCGGCAAGGCCGACGGCTCGGCCTTCGCCGACCTGCACAGCGCCAAGTATGACTTTAACGATGCGGCGCTGCCGATCGGCGCCAGCTATTGGGTAAAACTGGTGGAAAAAGCCCTGCCCTTCTTCAAGGCAGCGACCCCGCCGGCAACGCCGAAAACGCCGGACGCGCCGAAACCCTAACAGTCGCCCGGCGACCGGTCGAGGATATGAGTAAATGATGGACCTGCAATTGGGGATCCCCCCAAAAACGTCAGCTACCGGCTTCATCAAAGACACCAATGAAATGGCCTTCGAGCAGGACGTCCTGACGGCATCGATGACCCATCCGGTGATCGTCGATTTCTGGGCGCCCTGGTGCGCGCCCTGCAAGCAGATGATGCCGGCGCTGGAGAAAGTGGTCGGCGAAGCGGCCGGCGCGGTGCTGATGGTCAAGGTGAATATCGACAAAAGCCCGGAGCTGGCGCAGGCGCTGCGCATCCAGTCCGTGCCGACCGTCTATGCTTTCTTTCAGGGCAAACCCGTCGATGGCTTTGCGGGCGCGCGGACGGAATCAGAACTCCGCGCCTTCGTCGGCAAGCTGAAAGCGCTGACCGGCGCCGCCGCGCCCGCAGCCGCGGAGAATATCGCGGCGCTGAGCGCCGAACAGCTCAAGAAAATCCTCGGCGACGCCGGACAGTTTTTCCAGCAGGGGAAATATGAAGAAGCGATGGCGCGCTATGGCGCCGTCCTGGATGCGGACGCCGATAACATGGACGCGCTGGCCGGCATCGGCTGGTGCCTGCTGGCCGTGGGCGATATACCGGGCGTGCGGGAAATGCTGGCGCAACTGGCTCCGGCACAGCTGACATCGTCCCAGATGAAGGGCCTGCAATTCATCGCCGCGCTGGAAACCCAGGCCGCGGCGCTGGAAGATGTTTCCGTTCTGGAGCAAAAGCTGCTCAAAAAACCGGATGACCTGCAGGTGCTGTTCGATCTCGCCACGCAATATCTGGCGGCGGGGCAGCTGGACAAGGGCATCGAGACGCTCATCTCCCTGATCCGCAAAAACCGCGACTGGCAGGACAAAAAGGCGCGGACCTTCCTGCTGGAAATTTTTGAGGCGCTGGGCAACGCGCATCCCCTGACCCTCTCCGGCCGGCGCAAGTTATCGACGGTGTTGTTTTCATGACCGAGTCCAAAAAAGCCGACCCGAAGCTGCTGGAAATCCTGGTCTGCCCGCTCACCAAGGCGCCGCTCGCCTATGACGAGGCGCGGCAGGAGCTCATCAGCCGCCAGGCCGGGCTCGCCTTCCCGATCCGCGAAGGCATCCCGATCATGCTGGTCGATGAGGCGCGGAAGCTGGAAGGCTAGAACTCGAAGTTTTTCTTGAACGGCTTAATCGTTGCAGGTTTCAGCAGCCCGGCGTCCTCTTTCATCTTCGCGTATTCGGAGAAGGTGATGGGGGTTGAATCCGGCGGGATGAAATGCTCTACCGCACCATCGCTGCCGTAAGTATCGGTCGTCGCCGGCGGGCACTTCACGACAATCTTGTCGCCGATCTGCTCAAAGGAATATTTGTAGTCATTCCATCGGCAGGTGCCGCAATATTCCGCGCAGGCTTCACTGAACTGATAAAGGATATTCATCTTCTGTTTTGTCCAGTTGATGTCCGAGGAGATTTTCCGCCCTTCCTTGGTGCTTTGGTCAGGATTGAACATATCGCCGCCGCGAGTAGGGAATTTTTCCCAGCCGGCAGGCACGGCGCCGGTGAAGGTGAACAGGGAATCATGGGGATCAAAGGAGATTTTGGCGCCCCAATCCTGCGCCATTTTTTCCAGCGCCTGCTTGGCGGTGTCGGCATCGGCCTTCAACTTGTCGAGCATCTTCAGCGTTTCGCCGCCGGCGATGACGTAAAGGTAGTTCTGGTTATCGGGATAAGCCATTTTTCAATCTCCTGGGGATCGTTTCAATTCCCAGAATAATAATGAAATGGATATAATATGTCAATAGGCGATTAAAGCTGCATTTTCAACGCAATTGCAGGGCCGGCGCTTTTAAAATTTCCATCTCCGCATTCATCCCCCGCAGCACATCCCCGGCATTGATATTGATGACGGGCATCACCGAAACGCCTTCGGTGGCCAGCTCGACGAACATCTCCAGCGGCGATTTCGGCGCGGGGAATCTTTCCACGGGAATTTCTTCACCGGGCGGCAGTTTCGCCGCCGCTTTGGCGAGTGCCACGGCCTTGTCCAGTCCGCCCAGTTCATCCACCAGGCCTTTTTCCTTCGCCTGCCGTCCCGTCCAGACGCGGCCTTCGGCCACGGCCAGCACCTGCGCCCGCGTCATCTTGCGGCCTTCCATCACCCGCGCGATGAAGGCTTCATAGACACTGTCCAGCATGGAATCGAAACGCGCCCTTTCCTGCGGAGAAAAAGCGGTGTTGGCCGACCACATCCGCGCGTGGTCGCCAACGCTGACGCCCTCCCAGTTGACGCCGAGTTTTTTCCACAGCTGCGCCAGCACGATCTTGCCGCCGAAGACGCCGATCGAGCCGGTGATGCTGGCGGGCTCGGCGACAATCTTGTCCGCCGGCGTGGCGATCCAGTAGCCGCCCGAGGCCGCATAGCCGCCCATCGACACGATCACCGGCAGGCCCTTTTGCTGGACCCTCATGATGGCGCGGCGGATGGATTCCGCCGCTGCGGGAGAGCCGCCGGGACTGTCGATGCGGAATACCACCGCCGCGACATCCTTGTCTTCTTCGGCGTCATCAAAAGCCTCCACAATCTTGTCGGCGGACATCCCCGGCCCGCCGAAGCCGCCATGCGGGTTGCCCTTGTAAGAGACGATTTCGCCGTCGCCGATAATCAGGGCGATTTTCGGCTGGCGGCCGGATGCGCCGCCCTTGTGGAGCATTTTTCCCGCCAGCGCCGCCATGCCCTTATCGGGTTGCATCTCGTCCGCCACGAGAGAATAATCCAGCAGCCTGACCGTCTTCGCGTCCTTGCCCGCTTTGGCCTTGGCCTCGTCCAGCATCTGGTCATAGTAGCCGGTTTTATCGACCAGCTTCAGTTGCAGCGCCTCGCTGTCGCTGTATGGCGCGCCGTTGATGATCCCGCGCACGACCTCCGCCGTCATCTTGCGGTCGGCGGCTATGCCGTCAATGATCTGCCCGGACAGGTCGTTGACCAGACCGGTCATCATTTCGCGGTGCGGGGCGCTCATCCCCGTTTCCGTCAGACTTTCCGGCGCGGACTTGTAAATCCCCTTATGGACGAACTGCGCCTCGACGCCGGCCTTCTCCATGACATCTTTAAGAAACGGCACCTCGATCGAGATGCCGTTGACGGAGACGGAGCCCACCGGCTGCAGCCAGATCTGGCCGAAAGCGGCCGCCAGGTAATAATCCCCGATGCCGGAACCTTCGCCGCCAAGCTCCTCGGCAAAAACGGAGGCGAACTTGCCCGAGGCACGGAACGCCGCCAGCGCATCGCGCAATTCCTGAAGCTGCGCCGGCGTCATGTCGATGTCCTGCAGCCGCGCCACGAACCCCTTCACGCGCTTGTCCTTGGCCGCCGCCGCCAGGTCGTCAATCACCTCGTGAAAAGTGGTCGCCGGCACGAACAGCGGCTGGCTGAGGGACGGGTTGGCGACTTTCTCCAGCAGCCCGGATTTGAAGGTGTAAGTCAGGACCATGTTGTCCGGCAACATCGGCGGCGTGTAATGGGCGACTTTATTGAGCGCGACGCCCAGCATGACGAACATAACGGTCGTCCCCATGCCCACGATAATGAAAAAATGTTTTATGAACCTGAAAAGCGACTTCAGAAAACCCTCTTCTTCCCTGTCCCGCGGCTCGACAAACATAATCTTAATCCCCCCCGCACTGGGCTTTGTGCCTGAGCAGATGGTCGGCGAGGACTATCGCCAGCATCGCCTCCGCCACCGGCACGCCGCGAATCCCGACGCAGGGATCGTGCCGGCCCTTGGTGACGATCTCCGTCTCATGTCCGTGACAGTCGATGGTCTGCATCGGGTGGAGGATGGAGCTGGTCGGCTTGAAAGCCAGGCGCGCGACAATTTCCTGTCCGGTGGAGATGCCGCCGAGGATGCCGCCGGCGTGGTTGGAAAGGAAATGCGGCTGGCCGTCTTTGATGCGTATCTGGTCGGCGTTGATCTCGCCCGGCAGTTCCGCCGCCGCGAAGCCCGCGCCGATCTCGACGCCCTTCACCGCGTTGATGCCCATCATCGCTTTGGCGATATCGGCGTCGAGCTTGTCCGCCACCGGCGCGCCAAGGCCCGCCGGGATGCCGCGCGCGACGACTTCAACAATGGCGCCCGCGCTGGAGCCGTTCTTGCGGGTCTGGTCCAGAAAACTTTCCCACTGCGGGACAATCTTCGCATCCGGCGAAAAGAACGGGTTGTTGTCCACCTCGTCCCAGTTCCAGTTGTTGCGGTCGATCTTGTGCGGCCCGACCTGGATGACCGCGCCCTGGATTTGCGCAGCTCCCAAAATCAGCCGGGCGATGGCGCCCGCCGCGACGCGGCTGGCCGTCTCCCGCGCCGAAGACCGTCCGCCGCCGCGGTAATCCCGGATGCCGTATTTTCGGTCGTAGGTGAAGTCGGCGTGGCCGGGACGGTATTTGTCCTTGATCTCGCTGTAATCCTTCGAGCGCGCGTCGGTATTCTCGATCATCAGGCTGATCGGCGTTCCCGTGGTCCTGCCTTCGAAGACGCCGGACAGGATCTTCACCTGGTCCGCCTCCTGCCGCTGGGTCATGTAGCGGTTCTGCCCCGGCCGGCGCCGGTCGAGGAAGTGCTGGATATGCTCTTCGCCGAGGGCGATTCGCGGCGGCACGCCGTCCACCACGCAGCCAATCGCCGGGCCGTGGCTCTCGCCCCAGGTCGTATAACGGAACAATGTGCCGAAGGTATTGGAGGACATTTTGCTGGAACCGGCCAGAGGTTGACGCAAGTCTTACAGACATGAATATACACGAGTTTTTCCCCTTTTGACATTCCGCCGGGCATAAATAGTTAACAAAGCGGCCATCCCCCGGAAATCTGAAAAATACCTTGACTCCCGGCTAGCTATCTATTATTAATATGAAAATCATAAATGGAGCGCAAGTATGACTGACAATAACGATAAGCCAGAACCGACCATCGTTCCCGGCGGCGACAGCAACCCCGAAAAAAGAGATACCACCCAGGAAGATGCCGAGAACAAGGCTAGGCATGACGCGCTTTTCGGCGACCTTGATGATGAAGAGGAAGAAACGCCTGAGGAAATCAAGGCCCAGCGCAACGTGATGTGGAAAAAAGTGGCGGACATGGAAGTCCGCCTGGACGTCTATCAGCAGGACAAACTCGCCCTGACGGCGAAGCTCGACGGTCAAAAAGCGCAATCAGAACTGGCCCTCGCCAAAATACGCGATGCCGCGGAAACGGAAAAAGCCGTGACCATGGAAGCTTTTGTCAAGGAAGCCCTGCCGGTTGCAGATCATCTCGGCCAGAATCTGGGCGCTATCGCCAAGGAAACGCGCGCCGCCGACCCGAAATTCGACAAGCTGATTCAGGGCGTCGAAAAAACCCTGATCCAGCTGACCACCGCCTTTAACAAATCCGGCGGCAAAACGACGGCGCCGAAAGACATCAACGTCAAGACGGAAACCGCCGCCGACGCGGAGCAAAAGACCCCCGCGCCGAAAGAGCGCATCATCCGCGAAGATGAAACGCCGGAAGAAATCAAGTCCGAGCGCGACCTGCTGGTGCGGCAACAGATGGACCTAGCCGGCAAGCTCGGCAAGGCCCAGCAGGACGTCCTGTCCCTGACCAAGCAGATCGCCGCCCAGAAAACGGAAGCCGAGCAAGCGCTGGTCCGGGCGCAGAACCAGATCAACGAACAGAAAGCCTTTGCGCTGGAGAAGTTCGTGAAGGACCTGCTGCCGGCGGTGGACAACCTCGAGCGCGGCCTCAGCGTCATCCCTGCGGTGCAGCGCGCGGCAGACGCGAAATTCGAGACGCTGGCGCAGGATGTCGAAAAAACCCTGGACAGCCTGGCGGAAGCCTTCAACAAGTTCGGCATTAAGGCCGTCAACCCGAAGGGCGAGGCTTTCGATCCCGAGAAGCACGAAGCCATCAGCACCGATGACTCTGCCGATGTGGAATCGGACACCGTCGTCAGCGTCGCGCAAAAAGGCTACACGCTGAACGACCGCGTCATCCGCACCGCGAAAGTGGTCGTCAAACCTTAATTCAAACCCATAGAAGGAAATTTACCCATGGCCCACGACATGTACGGCATCAATGAGCTGCTCAAAAAATACCCGCTGGTCGAAAAGGCTTTTAACAAGACGGAAGCCGGGCTGGAAGCCGTTTTTTTCACGATGGGCGGCGAGGCTGCCTGCACCGCCGGCCCCAAACTCATCATCGAAACAATCGACCAGAACCTTGACGGCACGGATGCCGAAAAGCAGGCGCTCATCATCGGCGTCATGTACGCGCTGGATTCCGAATCCTTCGCCGCAGATAAAGCAAGCTTTGAAGCCGAATACGGGCCTGAGGCAAAGCCGATCATGGATGATTTTCTGGCGGCCCAGGAAAAATTCGCCGAAGACAAAAATGCCGTGCTCCCGACAAACGTTTCCCGGGTCAGCGCCGTCATCGGCATTTGCACCATGATCTCGCTTACCTCGACGCTGAAAGACGTCGGCAGCGCAGGGAACCCCATCCCCAAGCAGGCTCTGCAGCAAATGAAAAACGAGATCCTCAAAGAAGAAGCTAAAATGCTGTCCAACCTGAACGCCCCCAAGCTGGAAGCGCTTTATCAGCAGAAGAAGCAGGAGCTCTTTGCCGTTCTGGACCAGACGGCAGCCCCGCAGCCCAAAAACAAGAAACCCGGCGGGCCGAAAGCCTAACCGGAACTCAGCAAGAGAAGGGAATTCGCCATGGCGCACGACATGTACGGCATCAATGAACTCTTGAAAAAATACCCGCTGGCGGAAGATGTTTTCAACAAAACAGAAGAAGGCCTTGAAGCCGCTTTTTTCGCCATGGGCGGAGAAGCCGCCGTCATCGCCGGCCCGAAGCTGATCCTGGAAACGATTGACCGGAACATCGACGGCACGGATGCCCAAAAGCAGGCGCTCATCATCGGCGTGATGTATTCCATGTCCTTCAGCTCCCTGAAGGAAGACCTGGGCAGCTTCGGGGTCAAATACGGCCCTGAGGTCAGGGCTGTCATAGACGATATCCTGGATGACGAAAAAAAACTCGCCGCGGACAAAAATTCAGTGGCCGCGGAAAGCGTTTCCCGGATCAGCGCCGTCCTCGGCATTTGCACGATGGGCCTGTTTACCTCGACTTTGGCGGAGGCCGGCGCGGCGGTGAAGGTCGCTCCCCCGCAGCTGGTGCAGCAGATGAAAAGCACGATGCTGGAGCAGGAAAAGCAATTCCTGCCCAGCCTGAACGCCCCCCGGCTGGAAACGCTCTATCAGCAGAAAAAGCAGGGGTTATTCGCCGTTCTGGACAAAATGGCGGCCGGCCCGCAGCCCAAGAACAAGAAACCCGGCGGGCCGAAAGCCTGAGACATTCCCCCTTGAAATAAGGGGGAAAACAGGCCATTGTTGCCGGGTATTTTTATGCTTGAGGTATCCCGATGAACAAAGACATCCAGCGTCAGGAAGATCCCATGGACGAGCCATCATCTGCCAGCGCGCCGACACTCGAAGAGGCGCTGCAGCAAATCGCCGAGCTGGACAAAAAGCTCGCCGAAACCACCGACAAGATGCTGCGCGCCCTGGCGGAGGCGGAGAACACCCGCCGCCGCGCCGAGCGCGAACGGCAGGACACCGCCAAATTCTCCGTTGCCAGCTTCGCCCGCGACCTGCTGACGGTGTCGGACAACCTGCGCCGCGCCCTCAACGCCATTCCCGCCGCGGAGCGCGGCAAGAGCGAGCAGCTCAACAGCATCTTCACCGGCGTCGAGTCGACCGAGCGCGAATTGCTGCGGGTCTTTGAAAGCAACGGCATCAGGAAAATCGACCCCCTCCACCAGAAATTCGACCCCAACCTGCACGAAGTCCTGTTTGAAGCCCCGGCGCCGGGCACACCCTCCGGCACCATTATCCAGGTGGTCGAGCCCGGCTATATGATTCACGAGCGCCTGCTGCGCCCGGCGCGGGTCGGCGTGGCCAAAAACGACGGCAACGGCGATAGTAAAAAAGTCGATCAAAGCGCCTGATGGTGAAACCATGCCTTTAAAGAACTTCTATCCCGCCAGCCAACCGCATCATCAGGGCTACCTGCCCGTCGATAAGACGCACAGCCTTTTCTATGAGGAATTCGGCAACCCGCAGGGCATTCCGGTGGTTTATCTTCACGGCGGCCCGGGCGCGGGCAGCGCCCCTTACGTGCACCGGTTCTTCGACCCCGCCGCCTTCCGCATCATCGTTTTCGACCAGCGCGGCTGCGGCCGCTCCAAGCCGCACGGCGAAACCAGGGACAATTCGCCCGACCTGCTGGTGCAGGACCTCGAGGCCCTGAAAAACCATCTCGGCATCGAGAAATGGCATGTCTCCGGCGGTTCCTGGGGATCGACGCTGGCGCTGCTGTATGCCGAGGAATATCCCGGAAGCGTCAGCAGCCTGACCCTGCGCGGCATCTGGCTGGAGCGCCAAAAGGAAGTGGACTGGTTCATCAACCAGCTGGGCCAGTTTTTTCCCGACGACCAGAAAGAGTTCGCCGAGCATATTCCGCCCGCCGAGCGCGGCAACCTGCTGGAAGCTTATTACCAGCGCCTGATCCATCCCGATCCGGCCGTGCACCTGCCCGCGGCGCATAAATGGACCCGTCACGAAAACGGCGCCTGCTTCCTTCACCCGCCAGCCGATGCGGACAAGAACGAAACTGACGCGAATGCCCTGGCCTGCGCCCGCATCGAAACGCATTTCTTCCGCAACCATCCCCTGCAACCCGATGACCGCATCCTGCAAAATATCGGTCGCATCCGGCATATCCCCACCATGATCGTGCAGGGGCAGTATGACGTCGTCTGCCCGCCGGTGACGGCGCTGGAGCTGAAAAAGGCTTTTCCCGAGGCCTGCCTCAGGCTGGTCATCGCCGGCCACGCCGCCAGGGAGCCGGAGATCCTCAACGCCCTGATCGAGAGCAGCGACAGGATACGCGACACGGGCAGCCCGACGCCCCAATCCACGCCGGGGACCGGCTATAAGCCTGTCTTTTAAAGATCTGAAATTTTATTTTTTACGTAAAAGACAGGCTACCCCATCAATATTTTTTAATAAATCGACCGATCCAGCCGCCCCCTATCGCGTATAAACACATATAAAATAGGCTTTCATTTGAAAGAAATCGGGTGTAGTTTCTTGGTCAAAATGGCGGACATAACTGAGGCTATACAACTCAAAGGAGAAACAAAATTATGAGCAAAATCATCGGTATAGATCTGGGAACGACCAATTCCTGCGTTTCCATTATGGAAGGCGACAAGGCGAAGGTTATCGAAAACGCCGAAGGCGCCCGCACCACCCCCTCGATGGTGGCCTTCACCAAGGACGGCGAGCGCCTGGTCGGCCAGCCGGCGAAACGCCAGGCCGTCACCAATTCCGACAAGACGCTCTATGCGATCAAGCGCCTGATG
>JAIOQI010000018.1 GCA_021413445.1 Alphaproteobacteria bacterium
TGGCCTGGATCGGCGGCGCGCGGGGGGTGAACAAGGCGGAGCAGCGTTCGTCATCGACAATCCCCTACAAGGTTTATAAGGCCAAAAAAGATGCCGAGAGCCAGCCTTTCACAGACTTGCAAAAAACCATTGCCGGTTACGCCAACGATGCCGTGAACAAGGCCTCCGCCGCCGAACTGGCCGCCTCGCCCCGCCGCCGCCTGCTGGCCCGCAAGTTCCCCGAGGCGAAGAAGAAAATCAAGGGGCACTTCAACGCAAAGGCGGCGGCCAAAAAGGCCGCTAAAAAAGCCCCGAAGCCGGGCAATCCCCCCGAAAATAAACTGTAAGAATTAAGTCTTCGTCCCGCCGACGGTGAGCCCGTCGATGCGCAGGGTGGGCTGGCCGACGCCGACGGGAACGCTTTGCCCATCCTTGCCGCAGGTGCCGACGCCGTTGTCGAGCGCCATGTCGTTGCCGATCATGCCGACCTTGGTCAGGACGTCGGGGCCGTTGCCGATCAGCGTTGCGCCCTTGATCGGCGCGCCGACCTTGCCGTTTTCAATCAGATAGGCCTCAGATGCCGAGAACACGAATTTGCCCGAGGTGATATCCACCTGCCCGCCGCTGAAATTGACGGCGTAAATCCCCTTGGCGACCGAGCTGATGATTTCCGCGTTGCTGTGGGCGCCGTTCAGCATCAGGGTATTGGTCATGCGCGGCATCGGATGGTCGGCGTAGCTTTCGCGCCGCCCGTTGCCGGTGGGTTTCGTTCCCATCAGCCGCGCGTTCAGGCGGTCCTGCAAATACCCGACCAGGATGCCGTCCTCGATCAGGACAGTGCGCTGCGACGGCGTGCCTTCGTCGTCGATGGTGAGGGAGCCGCGGCGGTTGGGCAGCGTGCCGTCATCCACCACCGTCACGCCTTTGGCGGCGACTTGCTGGCCGATCAGGCCGGAGAAGGCCGAGGTGCCTTTGCGGTTGAAATCGCCTTCCAGCCCGTGGCCGATGGCTTCGTGCAATAAAATTCCCGGCCAGCCGGGGCCGAGCACGACCGTCATTTCCCCCGCCGGCGCCGCCACCGAGGAAAGGTTGACGATAGCCTGGCGGTAGGCTTCATCGACGGCATCCGCCCAGGTCTTGCCGTCGAACAAATGGTCGTAGCTATAGCGCCCGCCGAGGCCGGTATAACCTTCCTCCATGCGCCCCTTGCCGTCATCGACATAGACGGTGACGTTGAGCCGCACCAGCGGGCGGATATCGGCGGCCTTGTGCCCGCCGCTGCGCAAAATCTGCACCGCTTTCCACGAGGCGGCGAGCTGCACCGAGACCTGTTTGACGCGCGGGTCGCGGGATCGGGCGTAGGTGTCGATATCCTGCAGCAGCTTGACCTTTTTCTCGAAAGGCACCAGCAGCAGTGGGTTGTCGTCAATATATAATTGCTGGTTGGTTTTTTGCGGATTGACGTCCATCTTGCCGGAATAGCCCAGTTGCACCGCCTTCACCGTCTCCCCGGCGCGGGCGAGGGCCTGCTCCGTCATTTCGGACGAGTGGGCGAAGCCGAAAGTCTCCCCGGCCAACGAGCGCAGGCCGAAGCCGGTGTCCGTGTCGTAGGAGCAGTTCTTCAGCTTGCCATCATCCCAGCTGAAAAATTCCGACTGCACGTATTCGAGGAACAGCTCCCCGTCGTCCGCGCCGGTCAGGCTGTTGTTGACGAGCGTGCTAACCCTTGCCGGGTCCAGCCCGGTTTTTTCAAAGAAAATCTTGTCGGTGGTCTGGATATGAGAGGGCATAGGCTTCCGGCTCAGTTGTTGTCTATGGCCTTCAGCGTAGCACGGGGCAGGGGAGCTAACAAGGCGGGCGGATACCGCGTTTAACGGCCGTTTTCGCCACATAGTCTTCCCGCGCGGATGCCAGGTGAACCCGGTTTTCTTTTGACTCATATTTTTTGGGGCCGATTATTTTGTCCGGTTGGCGGTCAAAATGGCCCAGCGCCTGCAGGTCTTTGGCCTCGCGGGCAAGTTTCTGTTCAGGGGTTTCCTTTGCCTGTGCGGCTTCGCGGTTCTTGATTTTGGTGCGGATATCGTTCCAGAACTTTCCTTCCAGCTTTAAAGCTTCCGCTTTTTTGCGAGACATGACGGAGGTCAAAATATCCATGTTCTGGTTCAGGAAAGGCTCGAGGAGGGTTTTTCCGATAGTGAAGACGGTTGGCGAATATTCGCCATGATCGGCCAGCATGATTTCAGCGCATTCCTTCAGGGCGGCTTCGGGATCCGTGTTGCGCCGGACAGGCTCAAAAATCTTTTCCAGCTCGCGCAGCTGTTTTTTTGAATAGGCGTGTTGCAGGGAGAGCCGGTAGGCAAGGTTGGCCGATTGCACGGGCGTCAGCTGCGACAGGTCGTGTTCCTGTGAAAGGCGCAGGAGTTCAGTCAGCGCGGGCGCGGTGAGATGCAGGCTTTCGTTATGCAGGACAAAATCCCGCAGGCTGATCCAGATCGTGGCCTCCAGCGGCCTTTGGATGCTTGCGTGCTGCTGCTGTTGGCGGATAAAGGAGAAGGTATCGGCCACGCATTCGCCGAAATTCTCGCTATGCTTGTCGCTGTGTCCCGCCGGCGCCACCAGATGGCCGAGTTCATGCTCCAGGACCGCAAGTATTTCCCGCTCATAGGGCTCTTTTGCGCTGCTCATGGCGCGGGTTTTATGATTGCTGACATAGGCCATTAGGTAGCGGCCTGAAGTCTGGTAGGCGAAGGCGACATCGGTGTGGTTTTCGGCTTCTATCAACAATTCGTCGAGCAGTGCGTCTGTTTTGTTGTCATTGGCTGATTTGCCGTGCCAGCTGTCGGTCGGCATGCTGTACAGCGCGAATTTGTCCTTCAGCTTCGGAAAGTCCTGGATGGCCTTTTTGGCAAAATTGTTGAAGAGGGGCGTGAGACCGGAAGCTGAAGAGCGGCGTTTTTTCTTTTTCACGCTATCCGTCATGGCGTCGCCGTCCCCAAGAAATTTAACATACAATTGTTATTGTACATATTACAGTCAATATTATCTTGCGTCAAGCAAGACGTGTTTCATAGACGTGCGCTTTACTTTAGAATCTTCAAGAATCATCTTTAATTAGGGGGTTAGAATGACACAGCTCGCATCCACCATCTCCCACCAGTCGCAGGACTATCAGGCGAATCATCAGGCGATTGAAAAGGCCGTCAAGGATTTCAAGGAAAAGCTGGCCGTGATCCAGCAGGGCGGGGAAGAGAATGCGCGGGCGAAACATCTGGCGCGGGGCAAAATGCTGCCGCGCGACCGGGTGAAGAACCTGATCGACCCCGGCTCGCCGTTTTTGGAATTTTCCGCCTTCGCCGCCTACAACGTTTATGCGGACAATGTACCCGCCGCCGGGATCATCACCGGCATTGGCCGTGTCGCGGGTCAGGAATGCGTGATCGTCGCCAACGATGCGACGGTGAAGGGCGGCACTTATTACCCGCTGACGGTCAAGAAGCACCTTCGCGCGCAGGAGATCGCCGCGCAGAATAACCTGCCCTGCATTTATCTGGTCGATAGCGGCGGGGCTTTCCTGCCGCTGCAGGATGAAGTGTTCCCCGACAAGGAGCACTTCGGGCGCATCTTTTACAATCAGGCGACGATGTCGGCGCAAGGCATCCCGCAGATCGCGGCGGTGATGGGCTCCTGCACGGCCGGCGGCGCTTATGTGCCGGCCATGTCGGATGAATCGATCATCGTCAAAAATCAGGGCACCATCTTCCTCGGCGGCCCGCCGCTGGTGAAGGCCGCCACCGGCGAGGAAGTCACCGCCGAGGACTTGGGCGGCGCGGACGTGCATTGCCGCCTCTCCGGCGTGACTGACCATTACGCGCAGAACGACGGCCATGCGCTGGCAATCGTGCGCAATATCGTCGGCAACCTCAACCGCGCCAAGAAAACAGATCTGGTTATGCGCGAGGTGAAACCGCCGAAATATGATCCAAAGGAAATTTACGGCCTGATCCCTTCCGACACCCGCAAGCCTTACGACGTGCGGGAAGTGATCGCGCGCATCGTCGATAACAGCGAGTTTGACGAGTTCAAGAAACTCTACGGCGAGACGCTGGTCTGCGGTTTTGCGCACCTGTTCGGCTATCCGGTCGGGATCATCGCCAATAACGGCATCCTGTTCTCCGAGAGCGCGCTCAAGGGCACGCATTTCGTCGAGCTGTGCTGTCAGCGCAAGATCCCCCTGATCTTCCTGCAAAATATCACCGGCTTCATGGTCGGCAAATCTTACGAGGCGGGCGGCATCGCCAAGGACGGCGCGAAGCTGGTGCATGCCGTGTCCTGCGCCCAGGTGCCGAAACTGACCGTGCTGATCGGCGGCAGCTTCGGCGCCGGCAACTACGGCATGTGCGGCCGCGCCTTCAACCCGCGCTTCCTCTGGGCCTGGCCGAACGCCCGCATTTCCGTGATGGGCGGCGAACAGGCGGCCAGCGTGCTGGCGCAGGTCAAGAAAGACGCCATGAAAACCCCGTGGCCGGTGGCGGAAGAAGAAGCCTTCAAGAAACCGATCCGCGAGCAGTACGAAACGCAGGGCCATCCTTACTATGCCAGCGCAAGGCTGTGGGACGACGGCATCATCGACCCCGCTGATACGCGCATGGTGCTGGGGCTCGGGCTTTCCGCCGCCCTGAATGCGCCCATCGGCGAGCCGAAGTTCGGCGTGTTCAGGATGTAATTGAAATGACCCAACACCATATCCTCTATAAAACCGAAAACCAGGTCGCCACTATCACTCTCAACCGGCCCGATGTGCATAATGCCTTCGACGAGAAGGTCATCAGCGACCTGACCCATGCCTTTGTCAAGGCGGGCGAGGACGGCCAAGTGCGCGTCGTCATCCTGCGCGGCAACGGCAAGAGCTTTTGCGCGGGGGGCGACCTCAACTGGATGCGCCGCGTCGCGGATTACACCTTCGAGCAGAACGTCATGGACGCCATGCTGCTTGGCGCCTTGCTGAAAACCATCAATTTCCTGCCCAAGCCGACCATCGCGCTGGTGCACGGCAACGCTTTCGGCGGCGGGGTCGGGCTGGCGTCGTGCTGCGACATCGCGATTGCGGAGGAGGGGTCGCAGTTCTGCCTGTCCGAAGTGCGCATCGGCATTATCCCCAGCATCATCTCCCCTTATGTGATCGCGGCGATCGGCGAGCGTCAGGCGCGGCGCTATTTCCTGACCGCCGAGCGCATCGACGCGCAGACAGCAGCGCGGATCGGGCTGGTGCATGAGGTGGCAAAACCGGGCGGTCTGGATGCGGCGGCGGAAAAGATCATCTCCGCCCTGTGGGACGGCGCGCCTGCCGCGCAGGCACGCGGCAAGAAGCTCATCCTCGAGACGTCAAAGAAGAAAATAGACGACGAACTGATTAAATTCACTTCCGAAAAAATCGCCGAGGCGCGGGCGTCGGACGAAGGCAAGGAAGGGCTTTCCGCCTTCCTCAACAAGGCGGAACCCGGCTGGCGGAAGAAGCCTTAAGGCTTTATATCCGGGAATTTAATGACGTTGTTCTTGTCCGGCGGCGTGAATCTGGATTCTTTTTCCCTGATGGTTTTCCGCACGCCATCCCAGTATGCGCCGCTGAGGTCGAGGGGCTTGCCTTTGAAGCCGGTGCCGGTTTCAAGATAGGGCTTGAGATAGGCCAGGCCGGCCCTGAAGACATGATAATCAACCTCACCGCAGAGGAAATCGGCGACCGGCTTCAGTCTTTCCTCGACGGCTGCGCCTTTGGTCACTTTTGATTTTACGGTTTTAAAAGCTTCGTCCAGCTGCTGGATGCGGCTTTCCGGCAATGCGAATTTTGCGGCGATATCCCATGACAAATTCGCCATCTGCTGCGGCGTCAAAGACTTGAAGTCGATCTTGTCCTGTAGCGGCTTGAGGGCCTCGAGGGCGAAAGTCGTGAAATGGCCGATTTCCCCGTATGAGACAAGATTGATCGCGCGTTTCCAGGCCAGTTTTTCAACGAGGTTGCTGCCGGTGCCGAAACGCTGGAGATGCTTCAGGCAGGAAAAAACATCGGCCGCGCATTCCTTGAAGTTGGTGTGCGATTGAGTTTTGGCTCCGCCCAGTGCATCCTGCACGACAAGGTGGCCGAACTCGTGATCCAGCGTCCGTATCAGGTCCTGTTCGGCGCAATGGGTGACGGGCATGAACCCGTTGAAGGCGATCAGGCAGAAACCATGTTTCAAAAGTCGTTTTGCCCTGGAAGTGCCGCCGCCTTCCGAAGACTGGCAGACCTTGCTGAGATAGTCGGCAAATTCGGTGTCCGAGGCAAAGCCGGATTTTTTCAGATCGACATCGCCGTGATAGTCATGCGCCGCGACATCGAGGATCGTAAACTTCCCCTCAAGCTGCGGGAAGTCTCTGGCAGCCTCTCGGGCATAGAGATTAAAAATCTCGCTGAGAGGTTTTTGCAGCGTGTAGGGTAGTTTTTTTCTGATCGGCATGAACATCCTGTAATTGTTATGTCAAATGATAACCATTATGACGGTTTCTGTCAATAAAAACTGAAAAGAGGCTTTAATTTATTGTAAACCATTGAAAGATATAATAAAAATTGTTGCGAAGAACCGATGTGGTAAGATCGGTAAAAAAAGAGCGGGCAAAGCATGATTAAAAAAATCCTCATAGCCAATCGCGGCGAGATTGCCTGCCGGGTGATGAAGACCTGCCGCAAGCTAGGGATAGCGACGGTGGCGGTCTATTCCGAAGCTGATATTAAGTCGCTGCATGTGGAGGCGGCGGACGAGTCTGTCTGCATAGGCCCTGCGGCGGCGCGGGAAAGCTACCTGAGCATCCCGAAAATCATCGCGGCGGCCAAGAAGACCGGCGCGGACGCCATTCACCCCGGCTACGGGTTTTTGTCGGAGAACGCGGGCTTTGCCGAAGCGGTTGAAAAGGCGGGGCTGATTTTTATCGGCCCGCCGGCCTCGGCCATCCTGGCGATGGGCGGCAAAAGCGAATCCAAGATCCTGATGGAAAAAGCCAAGGTGCCGCTGGTGCCGGGCTATCACGGCGAGAAGCAGGATGAAAAGTTTCTGGCGGGCGAGGCTTCGATCATCGGCTTTCCGGTTTTGATTAAGGCGTCCGCCGGCGGCGGCGGCAAGGGCATGCGCATTGTTGAAAGCGCGAAAGAATTTGCCGAGGCGCTGACGGGCGCCCAGCGCGAGGCGAAGTCCTCTTTCGGCAATGAAAAAGTGCTGATCGAAAAATACCTGGTTAATCCGCGCCACGTGGAGATTCAGGTCTTCGCCGACAGCCACGGCAACGCGGTTTATCTGTTCGAGCGTGACTGCTCCGTCCAGCGCCGTCACCAGAAGGTGATGGAAGAAGCGCCGGCCCCCGGCCTGTCGCCCGCGA
This sequence comes from Alphaproteobacteria bacterium, assembly GCA_021413445.1. Lineage (GTDB taxonomy): Bacteria > Pseudomonadota > Alphaproteobacteria > Micavibrionales > UBA2020 > PALSA-926. The sequence goes on from JAIOQI010000018.1 coordinate 7,384, forward strand.
CGCGGGAAAAGATGGGCGTGGCGGCGGTGGCGGCGGCGCAGGCTATCTCTTACGTCGGCGCGGGAACGGTGGAGTTCCTGCTCGACGCGAAAGAGAATTTTTACTTCATGGAAATGAACACCCGTTTGCAGGTCGAGCATCCGGTCACCGAAATGATCACCGGCCTCGATCTGGTGGAATGGCAGATCAAGGTGGCGGAAGGCGCAAAGCTGCCGCTGGCGCAGAAAGACCTCAAAATCAACGGCCACGCTTTCGAAGTGCGGCTTTATGCCGAAGACCCGGCCAAGGATTTCCTGCCCGGCGCGGGGCAGATCCAGTTCCTGCGCTTCCCGATGGAAAGCGACTGCGTACGCGTGGATACCGGCGTGCGCGAGGCGCCCTACGGCGAGGGCGATGTGATTTCCATTCACTATGACCCGATGATCGCCAAGATCATCAGCTGGGGCAGGGACCGCGAAACGGCACTGCGGAATATGGCCGAGGCGCTGGACGAAACGCATATCGCCGGGCCGAAATCGAACATCGGCTTTCTGCGCACGCTGGTCAGGCATCCGGCGTTCAAGGCCGGCAAGATCAATACCCATTTTATTCAGGACCATCATCACGCGCTGCTGCCGGAAAAAATTGCGCCGTCGCCGGAAGCGCTGGTGCTCGCCTGCCTCGGGCTGCTGAAGCAGCGGGAAAGGCAGGAAGAGGTTTCACCCGACCCGTGGAACGACCTTTCGGCGTGGCGCATCGGTGGCAACGACACGGACCGCTTCACCTTCAGGGACGAGACGGGCGAATATACCCTGACCGTCAGCGGCTCCACCGTCACTTTGCCGGACGGAAAAACGGTGCAGGCGCACTTCGAGGCCTCCGGCTACGACATGGGGTTTTTCGCGCGGATTGACGGCAAGGAATATGACGCCATCGTTCAGCAAAGCGGCGCGCATCTGAATGTGATGTACGGCGGGCATCAGGCGGAACTGACCTATGCCGACCCGCTGCACGCCGGCGAGGGGGACGAGGAGGTCAGCGGCAAGCTGACCGCGCCGATGCCGGGCAAGGTGGTGGCCGTGCGCGTCGCCATCGGCGACAAGGTCAAGAAATCCCAGCCGCTGATTATTGTCGAAGCGATGAAGATGGAGCACACCATCACCGCCCCCGCCGACGGCATCATCGAGGCCATCAACGCCAACGTCGGCGACCAGGTCAATGAGAAGCTGGAGCTGATACGGTTTAAGGTGTGAACTTGCCGCCGGAGTTCTTTTTGGTATTGATTCGCTCCAGATTTCTGAACTGACTTTTAAATGTTCTTAATGCGTGCTGAATTTCGTGCGACATATTACCGCCCTGACTATTCATCGACTTAAGAAGATCGATCCGGTCAGTAAGGTCCTTTTTATGTTTGACGACGATCTTACGCTTCAGAACTTCCTCAGCTGCGCCAAGGTAAACGTTAATCTCACGGCAGCACTTAATACGCTTCAGACTCAATTTATAGACCTCTGGTATCAGGCCGTGTATATCAGCCTGTAACTTACTCGCGGCTTTATTAAAGTCCCTAATTTTTTCACCTGCCTTAGGTGCCAGACGGAACAGGGGTTCAAACTGAGCTTGAAACCCAAGAGTTTTTGAAGCAATCGCGGCCAGTTTTTGTAACGACTCCATACCAAAGTCAAAAACAGCATCAAAGCTATCCGTCATGCCTGCGATAATCTTATCCATTTTCGCCTTGGTCTGCGCGTTGGCCTGATCGTAAGAAATAATGTTCGTCATGACTGTGGTTCCCTTCTTTGGGTAGTTAGTATGCTATTGAAGTACAGTGCGATCGTACTGTTTTTTTTGTTATGTCAATTATTAATTATCCATAATACACTAACCTCCTGATTCATATCGCTTTGTTTAAGTATGGAACAAGCCTTCAATAATGCGTATCTTCACAGGGAAACGAAAGGAATCGCCCATGGTCGCCCCTCACCAGCACAAAACCGCCGCGAAAACGCTGCAATGCATCTCTCCCGTCGATGGGAGCATATATGTGGAGCGGCCGTTGAATACCCTGGCCGATATTGACGCCGCGCTGGTCAAGGCCAAGAAGGCGCAAAAGCTGTGGCGGCATCTGCCTCTTGCCGAGAGACAGAAGTACATGCAGAAATTCCTCGATCACATGGTCGGCAAGGCCAAGGACATCGGCGAAGAAATCACCTGGCAGATGGGCCGTCCCATTTCACAAACCCCCGGCGAGATTTTGCGCGGTTTTCAGGAGCGCGTGAAATACGCCATCAATCTCGCCCCCAAAGCGCTGGCGGACATTGTCCCCGAAGGCCAGGAGGGCTTCAAGCGCTATATCCGCCGCGAGCCGCTGGGCGTCGTCGCCGTCATCGCGCCGTGGAACTATCCTTACCTGACTTCCGTCAACGCCATCGTGCCGGCGCTGCTGTCGGGCAATGTGGTGATCCTCAAGCATTCGCACCAGACGCCGCTGGTTGCCAGCCGTTATGCCGAAGGCTTCAGGGCCGCCGGCTTGCCGGACGGCGTGTTCCAGTTTCTCGACCTTTCCCATGAAGACGCCGAAAAACTGATGGCCGACCCGCGTGTCGATTACGTGAATTTTACCGGCTCGGTCAAGGGCGGCCATGCCGTGCAAAAAGCCATCAGCGGCAAATTCATCGTCGCCGGGCTGGAGCTCGGCGGCAAGGACCCGGCCTATGTGCGCGCAGATGCCGACCTGCACTCTGCGGTCGAAAACCTTGTCGATGGCGCGTTCTTCAATTCCGGGCAATGCTGCTGCGGCATCGAGCGCATTTATGTGCATGAGAAAATTTATAAGCCCTTTGTCGAGGCCTTTGTCGAGCTGACCAACCAATACAATCTTGGCAACCCGACCTTTCCGGACGTCAACCTCGGACCGATGGTGCGTGCTTCTGCCGCCGATTTCGTGCGCGGCCAGATCGCAGACGCCGTAAAGAAAGGCGCCAAGGCGCTGATCGACGAAAATAATTTCCCGGCAAGCAAGCCCGGCACGCCCTATCTCGCGCCGCAGGTGCTGGTCGATGTCGATCACTCCATGTCGGTGATGATGGAGGAAAGCTTCGGCCCCGTCGTCGGCATCATGAAAGTGAAATCGGACGAGGAAGCGCTGAAACTCATGAACGACAGCCCTTACGGGTTGACGGCCTGCGTCTGGACCAAAGACCTGGATGCGGCCGAAAAAATCGGCCAGGAGATTGAAACGGGGACCGTATTTATGAACCGCTGCGATTACCTCGATCCCGGCCTCGCCTGGACCGGCGTGAAAGACACCGGCCGCGGCGCTTCTCTTTCCGTTCTCGGCTTTGAAGCCCTGACCCGCCCGAAAAGCTATCATTTGAAAACGAAGGCATAAAAAGATGAAAACAATCACCGGAAAATGGAACTACCCCACCACTGTCTTCTTCGGCCCCGGCACGATACAAAAACTGCCGGAAGCCTGCAAAAAGCTCGGCATGAAGCATCCGCTGCTCATCACCGATGAAGGGCTGAAAGACAACGCCATCACTAAAAACGCTCTCGCGGTGAATGAAAAGGCGGGGCTGAAAACGGGGCTCTTCGCTGCCGTCAAGGGCAACCCGACGGGCAGGAACATCGACGACGGCATCAAGGCCTATAAAGACGGCAAGCATGACGGCATCATCGCCTTCGGCGGCGGCAGCGGCATCGATGCGGCGAAAGCGATTGCGCTGATGATCGGCCAGGACCGCCCGTTGTGGGATTTCGTCGAGGAGGGCGACAACTTCCTCCGCGTGAAGGAATCCGACATGGCGCCGGTGGTGGCTGTTCCGACGACTTCCGGCACAGGCTCCGAAGTCGGACGCGCCAGCGTCATCACCAATGAAGCAACCCACGAAAAGAAAATCATTTTCCATCCCAAAATGCAGCCCGCCATCGTCATCTCCGACCCTGAATTGACGACCGACCTGCCCGCGCATATCACCGCCGCGACCGGCATCGATGCTTATGTGCATTGCTTCGAAGCCTTCTGCGCTCCCGGCTATCACCCGATGGCGGACGGCATTGCGATGGAAGGCATGCGCCTCGTCGCGGAATACCTGCCGCGCGCCTACAAGGACGGAAAAGACATTGAAGCCCGCGCCAATATGCTGGCGGCAGCCTCGATGGGCGCGGCGGCGTTCCAGAAAGGCTTGGGCGCTGTGCATGCCCTCGCGCACCCGCTGGGCGCCGTCTATGATAAGCATCACGGGCTGTTGAATGCCATCCTGCTGCCCTATGTAATGGTCAGAAACCGCGATGCGATCGCCGAGAAAATGGAATTGCTCTCCCGCGTGCTTAATCTGCAAGGGAAAGGCTTTGACGCCGTGCTGAAATGGACGCTGGAGTTCCGCAAAGTCCTGGGTATTCCGGCGACCCTTGCCGAGATCGGCGTGCCTGCCGACCGCGCGGCGGATATTGGCGTCATGGCCCTGGCCGACCCGTCATCGGGCGGCAACCCGATTGCGCTCACGGCGGCGGATTATGCGGATATTTTCCGCCACGCCCTCAAGGGCGATCTGGGCAGCAATAAGAAGGTGGCGTAATCAGCGCCCCAAAGCTTTATTGATAAACTTCCCGGCCCCGGCGAGTTTTTCTGCGTCGACTCCGGTCGCAATTCCCATGCCGTGCAGCATATCCACAACGGCATTGGTGGAGACGTTGCCGGACGCGCCGGGGGCGTAGGGGCAGCCGCCGATTCCGCTGACGGAGCTGTCAACCACAGCCACGCCTTCTTCAAGAGCGACCTTGATATTGTCCAGCGCATGTTTATAGGTGTCATGGAAATGAACAGCGAGCGCGGTCACCGGGATTTCTTTTTTTACCACTTGAATCATGAGGCGGGTTTTTTCCGGCGTGCCGACGCCGATGGTATCGCCGAGGGAGATTTCGTAGCAGCCCATGTCATAGAGCGCCTTGGCCACTTTCACGACCGCTTCCGGCGCAATCTCGCCCTCATAAGGGCAGCCCAGCACGCAGGACACATAGCCGCGCACTTTGATGCCGTGTTTCTTCGCTTCGTCCATGACGGGTTTGAAGCGCTCCAGGCTTTCGGCGATCGAGCAGTTGATATTTTTCTGGCTGAAGCTTTCGGAGGCGGCGGCAAAGACCGCGATTTCCTTCACGCCCGCCGCCACCGCCGACGCCATGCCCTGAACATTGGGTACCAGCACCGGATAGCTGACGTCGTGTTTTTTATGGATCGCGGCGTAAACTTTGTCGGTATCCGCCATCTGCGGCACCCATTTCGGCGAGACGAAGGCCCCGGCCTCGATGGTTTTCAGCCCGGTTTCGGACAGCAGGTTGATGAAATCAATTTTCGTTTCGGCGGAAACAATGCCTTTTTAATTCTGCAACCCGTCGCGCGGGCCGACCTCGACGATGCGGACTGATTTAGGCGTGCCCATTAAATAATCTCAAAATACCGCGCCAGTTCCCAGTCGGTGATGGCTTTGCGGAATTCGCGCTCCTCCCATTCGCGGGTGGTGGCGTAGTGATCGACAAAGTCCGCGCCGAACAGCTCGTTGGCGGGTTTGGATTTGCGCAGGCGCCCGGCGGCTTCGGTCAGGGTCTGCGGCAGGCTGAATTTTTCGGGGAATGTCTGTGTATAGGCGTTGCCCTTGACGTCTTTCGTCGGCTCGATCTTGTTCTCGATGCCCCACAGGCCGGAGCCGATGGCGGCGGCCATGGCGATATAGGGGTTGATGTCGGCGGCGGCGATGCGGTATTCGACGCGCTGCGATTTTTCCGAGCCGGGGATGACGCGTAATGCAGTCGTGCGGTTTTCGACCGCCCAGGTGGCGGAGGTCGGCGCCCAATAGCCGGGCACCAGGCGGCTGAAGCTGTTGACCGTGCTGGCCGACATGCAGAGCATTTCCGGCATCAGCGCCTGCTGCCCGCCGACGAACCAGCGCATAGTGTCGGACATGTTGTAGGGCTTTTTGGCGTCATGGAATATTGCCTTGCCGGTTTTCTTGTCCTTGAGCGAGATGTGCATATGCCCGCCGCAGCCCGGCCACTTGTTCGACCACTTGGCCATGAAGCTGGCCATCCAGCCGCGCCGCTGCGCCGTGATCTTGCAGAAGGTCTTGAACAGCGCGGCGCGGTCGGCGGATTCCAGCGCGGTGTCGTAGGCGATGGCGGCTTCGACCACGCCGGGGCCGGTTTCGGTGTGCAGCCCTTCCAGCGGGAAGCGCATGTCGCGGCAGAGGTCGAGCAGTTCATGATAAAATTCGGCGTGGACGGAGTTCCTTAAGACCGAATAGCCGAAATAGCCGGGGGTGATGGAGTTCAGGTTCTGGTAGTTCTTGGCGCGCACGGATTCCGGCGTCTCGTTAAAAACGAAAAATTCGAATTCGCAGGAGGAGTAGGGCTCGAAGCCCATGCCGTGCGCCTTGTCGATGACGCGGGACAGCAGGTTGCGCGGGCAGATGTCTTTTGCCTTGCCGATAAATTCGCCGAGGAAGAAAACGGTGTTGTCCTCGAAGGGGATGGCGCGCGCGCTTTCGGGGATGATGCGCACCAGCGCATCGGGGTAGGCGGTGTGCCAGCCGGTGAATTTGGTCTTGTCGTAGAGCTGGTCGTTGGAATCCCAGCCCAGCACCACGTCGCAGAAGCCGAAGCCGTTGTCGAGCGCGCTGATGAATTTCGCGGCGCTGATGTATTTGCCGCGCAGGATGCCGTCGATGTCGAAAACGCCGACCTTGACGTTCTCGATGCCGGCCTTCTTGATGCCGGCCTTGATTTCGGGGATGGTCTTTTTGCCGAAGACGGCATCGACGTCAAGCATGCGGGGCTTGGTGTCGCAGGATGGAACATTCTGGGCGGCGCACATGGGAATCTCTCCTCAAAAAACATTCCTTGGCATCGCCCGACAGTATAGCCGAGCGACCAAATTTGGCCATTGTTTTATGGGGGACTAGAAACCTATGCCCGTGGTTTTCTTCAGGACCGTCGTCCACAGGTACTGGCTGTCATCCTGGTTGACTTCCTGGTTCCCGTCAACCGAGGCGCGCAAAAGCCGATCTTTTTCAAAGATCAGCACCAGCTTCAGGTCATAGCCCTGCTTGTTCACTTTCATCGTGCCGAAGCCCAGCGAACCGCTGCTTTTAATGTCACGATAGGGGAGTGAAAAGCCGTCGTAGGTCTGAAGACGATGCCTGAACCGTTCAAGCTGTTCCGGCGAACCCTGCACCATGGAATTGCCATAAATACTCATTTGCACTTCCTGGGTGCTCATATGGGAGAATTTTTCAGGGGCGATCTGAATCTTCTCGAATACGGCCTTTTTGCTCATGCCGGGCTTAAGCTCCGCGGCACGCATTTTCATGTCCTCTTTGCTTTTGAAAAGATTGGAGTTTATTTCCTGGTTTCCAATGGGCATGCAGGTGCTCAGAAACAAGGCAATGCAGCTCAATACAAGAATACCTAACTTTTTGAAAAATAAGCTTGTTTCAATGACGACAGGATTTATGTTTACGGTTTGTTCTTGCATGGCGCGCCACCGATTTAAGATCTGTATCCACTGATACATTATTTCATAGTCCGGTTAATAAACGATTAAACAAAATTTTACGAAACCATATCAAGCCTATAGAAAACCAGTCTCTTGTTTGCTATAAGAATCGGTAATACGAAAACTTTCTGGCGGCGAATTCTTGAATGAAACAAGAAAATTTTCCGCACTGCAACATTAGCTGAGGAGAACTATACTGATGACCGCTCAACCAAAGAAGTACTATATCCGTTTTTCGAAGGTCGAAGATCATGACAAGATCATGGAATTCTTTGCCGCGAACCCCCATAAGAATGTGGCGGACAGGCATTCCGACCTGATTAAGACCCTGGCGGACAACGGTTCGGTCATCCTGATTGAAGATGCGCAAACGGGGACCTTTGTCGGCGTTTCGATCTCTTACCCTCTCTTTGCCAAAAATGGCGCCGTCGAACAGGAAAAATGGCTGGAAATCGGCACCACCCGCATCGTGCTGAACGGCTATCCCGGATTGTTCGATGCCATGGTCGCCCTGCAGGTCATGCGCGCTTACCTGGTGGAGCCGCCGGAAGACCGCTTCGTCTGCCAGATGGAAAGCCCGCTGGTGCGGAAAATGGCCGACAAGCTCGGCTTCCGCCCCTATACACCGTCGCAGGAGCTAGTGGATATTTCGGACAAGACGCTGGATATCGATGCCGGCAGCTCTTACGGTTTCGACAACTGGTATTCGGCCGGGCCGGAAGCCTTGCCTGTGCTGGCGAAATACCTGAAGGAAGTACTGGATAAGCCATGCTTGGAGCACCTTAAAACTGGTGAAAAAATTGAGCTGGATTTCAGCAAGTCAAATCTTTTCAAGGTTTTCGAAGACGAGATCCGCTCCCTGGCCGGCAGAAATCTGGGCGACCCGGATAAACCCGATCCTACTAAGAGCCTTGCTAAGAACCGTCAGGAATGGCTGCGTGGGTTCTTCAGGTAAGGAATAGCCATGACGACCGCCCTTGCCAAGCTGAAAGAGACCAACGCCGAAGCCAGCCAATGGCGCCGGCATATCCATGCGCATCCGGAGACGGCGTTCGAGGAGTGCAGGACTTCCGATTACGTCGCCAGGCTGCTCACCTCCTGGGGCGTGGAGATTCATCGCGGCATGGCGAAGACGGCGGTGGTCGGCATTATCAAAGGCAAGAGCAACAAGTCGGGGCGCGCCATCGGCCTGCGCGCCGACATGGATGCGCTCAATATCCTTGAAGAAACCAACGTCCAGCACTGCTCGAAACACGAGGGCAAGATGCACGCCTGCGGCCATGACGGCCACACGGCGATGCTGCTGGCGGCGACCAAATATCTCGCGGAAACCCGCAACTTCGACGGCACCGTCTATGCCATTTTCCAGCCGGCGGAAGAACATGGCGGCGGCGGCGATGTGATGGTGCAGGAAGGCTTCTTCAAGAAATTCCCCTGCGAGGCCGTGTTCGGCATGCATAACTGGCCCTGGGCGCCCGCCGGCACGATGATGGTGCGCGAAGGGGCGGTGTCCGCCTCCGCCGACGAGTTCGTCATCAGGATAACGGGCAGGGGCGGCCATGCCGCTTTTCCGCACACCGTGATCGACCCTGTGGCGGCTGCGTCCCAGATCGTCACCGCGCTGCAATCCATCGTCAGCCGCAACACCGACCCGCTCGACAGCGCCGTCATCAGCGTCTGCAAGTTCCAGGCGGGTACGGAGAGCCTGAACGTGGTGCCGGAAACGGCCATCCTCGGCGGCACGGCGCGCGCGCTGAAGCCGGAGACGCGCAAGCGGCTGGAGCAGGATGTCCGGCGTATCGTGAAATCGGTGGCTGAAGCCTATGGCGCCACGGCGGAGGTCGAGTGGGATTGGGGCTATCCCTCGGTTATCAACACCCCGAAAGAGGCGAAGCTGTGCTGGGAAGTCGCGGAGCAGGTCGTCGGCAAGGGCAACGTCTCCGAATTCACGCCGATGATGGGCGCGGAGGATTTCGCCTATTTCCTGCAAGCCTGTCCCGGCGCCTACGTTATCATCGGCGGCGGCAAGAGCGGCAACGACCCCGGCCTGCACAACCCGCACTTTGATTTCAACGATGACGTCATCCCCGTCGGCGCCGCTTACTGGGTGAAACTGGCCGAGACGGCGTTGCCCCCGGCGAAATAGCCTGATAAGATAAGCCCGAAGGGGCGTCGATGTGCCTGTTCCCCTTTGGTAAACAGGCATAAGCTGATTGAAACCGACTGTTGCACAGAATCATTATAGGTCATAATCTAACAGGCTATAATCCCTCTTTATATACAGTGGAAAGATACCTATGCAATCCCGCAATCTCAAAAAAGCTGTCAATTAAAAGAACAAGATGCGGCTCGAGTTTAGTAGAAAAATTGCTGATGCTTATACAAGCTCTTCTCAAAGAATTAGAGTTTTGACAGAGGATTGGGTGTTGCGTGAAGCATATTGCCCCAGTTGTGGAAGACAGCCAGTCGTCAAATATCCGAATAACAAGCCTGTCGCGGACTTTTTTTGCGTGGGCTGTTCTGAGGAATACGAACTTAAAAGCAAAAATGGCCTTGTAGGGAACAAGATTGTCGATGGCGCTTATCGTACTATGCTAGAAAAGATTTTGCTAGAAACCGCCCCCAACTTTCTATTTCTCAACTATGATCCCCAAAATTTGAAGGTCAATAATTTTTTTGTCATTCCGAAACACTTTTTTACAACTGAGGTTGTTGAAAAAAGAAAACCATTGTCGCCAACGGCCAGACGTGCGGGCTGGGTAGGATGCAATATCCTCTTAAAAAATATTCCGGCCTCCGGTAAAATCCACCTCATACGCGATGGCGTTATTCAGCCACAAGAGGATGTTACTTCCACTTGGCGCAAGACCTTATTTCTGCGTGGTCAGTCTATTGAGAAGAAAGGTTGGTTTATCGACATAATGAATTGTATCGAAAAACTCCAATTAAAAACATTTACGTTGAGCGATGTTTATCAGTTTGAAAAAGAGCTCGCGTTAAAACACCCCTTAAACAAACATATTAGGGACAAAATACGGCAGCAGTTACAAATGTTGAGGGATAGAAATTATTTAGAGTTTACAGGCAAGGGCACTTATAGTTGTTTGAGAGAATGACCAAACCGCCGCCCTGCGGCGGCGGTGGCGGCGGTTAATTTCAGGAACGACCATACAGTCTGGTTTTGAGCCATGTTGCATAGTCTATAGGCTCAAGGTGTTTAGTGAAGCATTCTTGAATATTGTCCAAATATTCCAGCACATGGTTTAACCGTTCAATTACTTCTCTGTCATTTTGAGTGTCTTCGGAGGAAGATTGGAAATCTTCCTTTTCAAACATCACTGATGATTTCGCAAAATCTAGAATATCTTGTTGCCACGTCATAGTGTTTCTCCTGCAATTTCCTAATTATCTGATCAAAATTATTGAAGGGCAACAGCAATGAAAGTAATTATGGATTACAGATGGCGCAGGCTGGAAAAAAACAAGCAGGCCTTTGGAGGATACCTTTAATCAAATAGACTGTATTTTAAATCTGGATATGATTGAAAAAGGTGTTCTTAAAAAGATACTGGTCGGTTAAATTGTATGAGAGCAATGCTTGGATTATAAAGCAAGGGTATCAATGCATAGATCGGCGTAACCAAGTACTGCCCGCCCTCTCTGGGAGAGGGCGAGATGGCTCCCAGACATAGGTTAAAACTCTTATGAGGATTGGTATTATTTGGGGGATACTGCTGGCGGCGGTTGTTGTGATGGCGCCCGTGCGCCTGTCCCACGCGGCGGAACAGGATTTCCTTTCATGGCTCGGGGCCTTGCGGCAGGATGCGCTGCAATACGGCGTTTCGCAAAAGCTGATTGATGAGGCGTTGCCGGACACTTTGACGCCGAATGAGCGGGTGATCCGCCTTGACCGCCAGCAGCCGGAAGGCGGCATTCCTTTCGAAAAATACAAGAAAAACGTGGTAACGGCAAAACGCCTGCAGGCCGGGCGCGCCAGGATGCGGCAGTACAGTGATTTGCTGAAAGAGATCAGCGGGGTTTATGGCGTTGAGTCGCAGTATATCGTGGCGCTGTGGGGGATCGAAACCAACTTTGGCAAACATGTCGGCGGTTTCGAGACGGTGCCGGCGCTGGTCACGCTGGCCTATGACGGGCGGCGCGGGGGTTTTTTCCGGCAGGAACTGCTCAAGGCGCTGAAGATCATCGATCAGGGGAACATCTCCCTGCATGAGATGAGAGGCTCCTGGGCGGGGGCGATGGGGCAGTGCCAGTTCATGCCGACCAGCTTCGAGAAATTCGCCCAGGATTATAACAAAGACGGGAAGCGGGACATCTGGAACACCAAGGCCGATGTTTTTGCCTCCGCCGCCGCCTATCTTTCCGGGAGCGGCTGGCAGCAAGGCCAGCCGTGGGGCCGCCGGGTCATGCTGCCGAAGGGGTTTGACCGCAGCCTGATCGGGTTAAGTGTCGGGAAACCGATCCAGTTCTGGCAGGCGGCGGGAATACGCCTGCCCAATGGCCGCCATCTCCCGCTGGATAGCCATGATTTGGTCTCCATTATTCAGCCGGGCGGAGAGGGGTACAAGACTTTTATTGTATATGGCAATTACAGAATCCTTATGCAGTGGAATAATTCCACTTATTTTGCCACGGCTGTCGGACACTTTGCCGACCAGCTAAAATGAGCTATGCTCAACTCCATTAAAAATTAAAGACCGTTATTTTTTCAGGGGAAGTCTCGCAGCATGACAGTTCATTTTCGTTCCTTCCAATTGGTGGCGCTCATCGTCGGTGTCTTATTGTTGTCAGGGTGCGCGGAAACGCAGCTGGTGTCCCACTGGGCCAAGAAAGTCACCTGGCCGGGCCAGCAGGAATCCAGCGGCGTATATAAAGTCGGCAACCCCTATAAGGTCGGCAGCGTCTGGTACTACCCGAAAGAAAATTTCCATCTGGTCGAAACCGGCATTGCCTCATGGTATGGCCCCGGCTTTCATGACGGCCACACCGCCAACGGGGAAATTTTTGACCAGGACGAGCTGACCGCCGCCCACCGCACCCTGCAATTGCCTTCCCTTGCCCGCGTGACGAATCTTGAAAACGGGCGCTCGGTCGTGGTGCGCGTCAATGACCGCGGACCGTTTAAAAACGGGCGGGTCATGGATGTCTCGCAGCGCGCCGCCGAGTTGCTGGGCTTTGCGAACAAGGGAACGGCCCGCATCCGTGTTGACGTGCTGGAAAAAGAGAGCCGCATCCTGGCCAGCGCCGCCAAGCGCGGCGAGGATACGACGCGCCTGACGTTCGACGAACTGCACGGCAGCAAGGTTGCGGAGGCGGCGGAGGCCGCGCCGCCGCAAGTGGCCAGCAACGATGCGGATACGGGGACGCCGGAAAGCCTGCGCACGCCGACGATTACGGTTGAGGAGCTGAAGGCGCCGGAAAAATCTTCGAATCTTGTCCCGCCGCCCGCGCCTGCGCAGAAGCTGGCCGCCGGCCGCATCCATGACGGGCATTTCATGCCCGATCCCGTCGTCTCGACCGTGCCGGTCCAGCCCACGGGCATTTTCGTGCAGGCCGGTTCCTTTTCCGTCTATGATAACGCCGAGCGGCTGGCGAAAGTGCTGATCGACATCGCGCCGACCGTTATCGAGCCGGTGACCGTCAATGACCGCAAGATGTACCGCGTCAAGCTGGGGCCGCTGGCCTCCGTCGATGCTGCGGACGGCGTGCTGGAAAGAGTCATCAATGCCGGGCAGGGGGCTGCCAGGGTCGTTCATGACAAAAAATCATAAGGATTGAGTGCAAGATGAAGATAAAAAACTTTCTGTCTGTCGTTGCCTTCCTGCTGGCAAGCGGCGCGGCGCCCGCCTATGCCGTCTCTATTGAGACTCCGGCGACGCATGCCATTCTTGTGGATGTCAGCACCGGCACGATGCTGCTGGGCAAAAGCGCCGACGAGCATATGCCGACCTCCTCCATGAGCAAGACCATGACCCTCTACATGGTGTTTGACGCCCTCAAGCAGGGCCAGTTGAAGCTGACGGACGAGCTGCCGGTCAGCGAAAAGGCCTGGCGGATGCAGGGATCCAAGATGTTCATCAGGGTCGGCAGCAAGGTCAAGGTCGAGGACCTGATCCGCGGCGTGGCGATCCAGTCGGGCAACGATGCGACCGTGGCGCTGGCGGAAGGATTGGCGGGCACGGAAGATGCCTTCGTGGAGCGCATGAATACCCGCGCCAAGGAACTGGGCATGGCCAACAGCCATTTCATGGATGCGAGCGGCTGGCCTGCGCCTGAGCATTATTCGACGCCGCGCGACCTGGCGCTTCTGGCGCAGCACCTGATAACGGACTTCCCGGAGTACTATCATTATTTCAGCGAGAAGAAATTCACTTACAACAAAATCCACCAGCAGAACCGCGATCCCCTGCTGGGAAAAGTGGAGGGGGCGGACGGCATTAAAACGGGGCATACGGACATTGCCGGCTACGGGCTGATCGGCTCCGCGCTCAGGAACGGCCGCCGCCTCATCCTGGTCATCAATGGGCTGAAGGACGAGAAGGCGCGCCAGGAAGAAGGGGCGAAGCTCCTGGAATGGGGCTTCCGCAATTTTGAGAACAAGCAGATTTTAAAGGCCGGCGACGAGGTGGAGAAGGCCAGGGTATGGCTGGGCAAGGAAGATGAGGTGCCGCTTGTTGTCGAAAAAGACCTGACGGTCGTGCTGCCGGTGGGCAACCGTTCGGATATCAAGATGACGGTCAGCTACGCGGGTCCTGCAGAAGCGCCGATCAAGAAGGGAACCCCTCTTGCCAAGCTGAACATCACGATCCCCGATCAACCGCCTGTGTCTGTTGCCTTGCTGGCGAAAGACGACGTGGAGCGCAAGTGGCTGCTGGGCCGCATTGCGGACCGCTTCCATTATCTGGTGTCGGGGACGTATTGATGGCGAAAAAAGGCATCTTTATCACGCTGGAAGGCGGCGACGGCACGGGCAAGAGCACGCAGTTAAAGCTCCTGCAGCAGGCGCTTTCCGCCGCCGGCATCGATGCGCTGACGACGCGGGAACCGGGCGGCACCGACCAGGCCGAGCGCATCCGCAACATGCTGTTGCAGCGCGATAGCGGCTCCTTCGACCCGATGACCGAGGCGCTGCTGCTGTTCGCGGCGCGGCGCGAGCATCTGGTCAATAAAATCTGGCCGGCGCTGGAAAAAGGCCAGTGGGTGATCTCGGACCGCTTCGCCGATTCCACCCGCGCTTTTCAGGGTTACGGCATGGGGCTGGACATGCAGGTGATTGAAAGCCTTTATCAGCTGGTGGCCGGCAAGTTCCAGCCCGACCTGACCTTTATTTTCGACATCGACCCGGAAGCGGGGCTGAACCGCTCGATGAAGCATTTGCAGGTCACGTCCAATACGACTGAATCGACGGAGGACCGCTACGAGCGCATGGGTCTTGCGTTCCATCAGCGGCTCAGGGTCGGCTTCCTGGAGATCGCCAAAAAATTCCCCGGGCGTTGCGTCATCATCGATGCAACGCAGGATGTGGATGTCGTCCACCGTCAGGTGCTGAAGGTGGTGGAACAGAGGCTGGGTCTTTCGTTGAAGGAAGCGCAGCATGGCTAGCCTCTTTACCGATGACGAAGAAGAGATTTTAGACGCCGTCGAACGGGAAGTCGATGCGGAGGCGCCTGCGGTGCAGGAAGAAGTGACGCCGCGCACGAACCCCGATTTTCTGGGTCATGAAGCCGTCGAACAATCCCTGCTGCACGATTACCTGGGCGGGCGCATGCCGCATGCGCTGATCCTGGCCGGCGCGCCGGGAATCGGCAAGGCGACGCTGGCGTTTCGTCTGGCGCGATTTTTGTTTTCCCGGGGGAGCGGAGCCGGATTGTTCGGTGATGCCGCGCCTCCGAAGAATCTGAGGGTGGGGCCGGAGCATCCGGTGTTCCGCCGCGTCGCCTCTTCAGGCCATGCGGATTTATTGACCGTCGAGCGCGAGTTTGACGAGAAAAAAGGCCGCTTTAAAAACGATATTTCCGTGGAGGCCGTGCGCCGCATCCATCCTTTCCTGCGCATGACGGCGGCGGAAGGCGGCTGGCGCGTAGTCATTGTCGATGGCGCCGAGTGCCTGAACGCCAGCAGCCAGAATGCGTTGCTCAAAATATTGGAGGAGCCGCCCGAAAAGGCGCTGCTGATCCTCGTCACCAGCCAGCCGGGCAGTTTCCTGCCGACGATCCGCTCCCGCTGCCGCATGGTCCATATGGAGCCTCTGCCGGAGAAGGTGATAAGCGCGCTTCTGGACAAGATGGCGCCGGGGCTTGGCGGCGAGGAGAAAACGACATTGTGCCGCCTCGCCGAAGGCAGTATCGGCAAGGCCCTGCAGTTCCAGCAGGACGGCGGCGTGGCGCTGTATAAACAGCTGTTGGCCGTGGCGGCGACCGTGCCGGAACTTGATATGGTGAAGGTGCATGACCTTGCCGACAAGCTCGGCAAATACGGCGCGGAGCAAAGCTACGGCACGGCGATGGAAATCATGACCGGCTGGTGCGAGCGTCAGGCGCGCGCCACGGCGCGGGGGCAGGCGTTTCCCGATGCCCTGTCCGGCGATGCTGCCGTTTTTGAAAAAATCCGCAGCCTTTATCCGGCGGGGCATTTTTTGAATGCCTGGGAAAAAATTTCCCGGCTCGTCCAGCAGACGGAAACTTATAACCTTGATAAACGCCAGGCAGTCATCGGCGCTTTTCTGGCGCTGCAAAAGCCGGATTATCAGGGGCTGAATCTGTGAAAGTTTCACACAGTGAAGGATTTGACTGGTTAATGATATTTAAGACATTGTCTGGGAGTTCTTTGCTCATAAGATCAACCCATTTTTTTGCTGCATTAGCCTGTACGGATGTACAGCCATTTTCCATGTAAATTTTGTCCAGATGGGTCTGAATTTTTTTTCTTCTTTCTTCGAACATTGCCTTAATTTGGTCTTGCGGTACATCAGGATATTTTGAAGTCAATTCTTCTGCTAGAACCGCCCATGTTAATTGCGCGTTTCCCATGTAAAGCGGCTGCTCATAAAGGGTTTTTTTGAAATCTCCACAATGATTCAAGTAGGCAAAACCAGCCTCAAAGTTTTCAAAAATCAATGTGACTTTCTGTAGTCGAGGCGCATCTGCGTAAGATTGCGATGAGAGCAGGATTAAAAAAATGGGAACAAGAAATTTTTTCATGCATCACAGTAGAAGATGGAGGTGCTGGTTGGCAACCGGCGGTTTTTTTTAAGTTAGCTCACAATAATATAATTTTTCATAACCAAAAGCTTTAATAAAACTTTTGGTGTATTCAGTTCTTGGTGTTTAAACTGCTAGCTCTGAAAACCTTAAAGAGAAATTGAGTTTCCTATGACCAAACCGCATTTCTACATCACCACCGCGATTTCCTACGTGAACGCCGCGCCGCACATCGGCCACGCTTATGAGGCGATTGGCGCCGACGTCATGGCGCGGTTCAAGCGGCTGGACGGTTACGACGTTTATTTCCTGACCGGCACCGACGAGCACGGGCAGAAGGTGGAGAAATCGGCGCAGGCGCAGGGCAAGAAGCCGCAGCAGTTCGCCGACGAGATTGCCGCGCTGTTCGAGGGCATGTGCAAGTCCTTCGACGTGTCCAACGACCAGTTCATCCGCACCACGGCGGATTTTCACAAGAAGGCCTGCCAGCATATCTGGAAGAAGATGGAAGAGAACGGCGACATCTACCTCCACACATACGCCGGCTGGTATTCCATGCGCGACGAGGCCTTCTACGGCGAGGACGAGCTGACGACGCTGCCCGACGGCAAGAAAATCTCCACTGAATCCAAAACGCCGGTCGAGTGGGTGGAGGAGGAAAGCTATTTCTTCAAGCTTTCCGCCTATACCGACAGGCTGCTGAAGCTCTATGAAGACCAGCCTGAATTCATGCAGCCGTCGTTCCGCCGCAACGAGGTGGTCAGCTTCGTGAAGCAGGGCCTGAAAGACCTGTCCATTTCGCGCACCACCTTTGATTGGGGCGTGCCGGTGCCGGGCAACCCGAAGCACATTATGTATGTGTGGGTCGATGCCCTGACCAACTACATCAGCGCGCTGGGTTATCCCGACGGCGAAAACTTCAAGAAGTACTGGCCCTGCGACGTGCACCTGATTGGCAAGGACATTATCCGCTTCCACGCTATTTACTGGCCGGCGTTTTTGATGTCGGCGGGGCTGCCGCTGCCGAAGCGCGTGTTCGGCCACGGCTTCCTGCTGACGGCGGGGGAAAAGATGTCGAAATCCCTCGGCAACGTCATTGCGCCCAGGGACATGATCGACAAATACGGCGTCGATGCGTCGCGCTATGCGCTGATGCGCGAAGCCACTTTCGGCCAGGACGGCGACATTTCCTATCCCCTGATGACGGCACGCATCAACGCCGAGCTGGCGAACAACCTCGGCAACCTGGTGCAGCGCACGCTGTCGATGATTAACAAGAACTGCGACGCGAAAGTGCCGCAGCCGGGGATACTGGAGGATGCCGACAAGGACCTGCTGCAAAAGGCGGGGCAGGCGATGCTGATCGCGGTGCGCGGCGAGTTCGAAAAAATGCAGTTCAGCCGCGCGATCGAGGAGTTCATCTCCGTGTCGCACGCGGCCAACATGTACATCGACGAGCAGGCGCCGTGGACCCTGAAGAAAACCGATCCGGCGCGCATGGCGACGGTGCTGTACGTGCTGGCCGAAGTCATCCGCAATCTGGGCCTGATTATCCAGCCCTTCGTGCCGAACGCTGCGCAGAAAATAATGGATCAGGTGGCGGTGCCGGCGCATGAGCGCGATTTCAGCTTTATCGGCGAAGCCCATGCGCTGAAGGCCGGCACGCCTTTGCCGGCTCCGGCAGGCGTGTTCCCGCGCATTGTCGATGAAGTTGTGGCGAAGACGGCGTGAACCATGTTAGTCGATAGCCATTGCCACCTTGATTACCCGGATTTCGCTGAAGAGGGCCTGGAGACAGTCGTTAACCGCGCCAAATTGGCGGGTGTCGGCCATTTCCTGACCATCTGCACGCATATCGCCGAGTTCGACAAGGTGCTCGCGGTGGCCAACCAGTTTCCGTTCATTCACTGCACGGTCGGCACCCATCCGCACCACGCGGCGGAACCCTCCGAGATGAATGTCACTAAGGATGAGATTGTCGCCTATACCAAAAACCCCAAGGTGGTAGGGATCGGCGAGACGGGGCTGGACTATCATTACAACCATTCGCCGCCCGCCGAGCAGCAAAAGACTTTTACCACCCATATCGAGGCCGCGCTGGAGTCCGACCTGCCGCTGATTATCCACACCCGCGAGGCGGACGACGACACCATCCGCCTGCTGCGCGACGTCGGCGGCGGCAAGGCGCGCGGCGTCATGCACTGTTTCAGCGGCGGGCAGAAACTGGCTGAGGAGTCGCTGGCGCTCGGCTTTTACATTTCATTTTCCGGCATCATCACTTTTAAAAAGGCCGATGAATTGCGCGAGGTGGTGAAATATGCCCCGCTGGAGCGGATTCTGGTGGAGACCGATTGCCCCTATCTCGCGCCGATCCCGTATCGCGGCAAGCGCAACGAGCCGTCTTTTGTGACCTATACCGCGCAGATGGTGGCGCAGTTGAAGGGCATTGCGGCGGAGGAAGTGGCGGAGAAAACCACGGGGAATTTCTTCCGGCTGTTTAATAAAATAAAGATGGCAGGCGCGGCATGAAGGTGACGGTCTTAGGCTGCGGCGCATCTCTGGGAACGCCCGGCGCCGGCGGCTTCTGGGGCAAGTGCGATCCCGGTGAAATCAGGAATCACCGCACGCGGGCGTCCATTCTCGTGCAGTCGGAAACGACGAATATCCTTGTCGATGCGACGGTCGATCTGCGCACGCACCTTAACAGCGTCAACCTCAAAAGCCTGGACGGCGTCCTCATCAGCCATGCCCATTCCGACCATGTGAACGGGCTGGATGATCTCCGGGCCATTTCCTATCACAACAACAAATTGCTGGACATCTACGGCAATCACGAAACGCTCGAGGAAATGGAGCGCCGCTGGCCTTATCTCTTCAGGCCGATGGCGGACGGGATCTATGTCGAATTTCTTAAAAAAAACATGATCGACAACTACCAGAAGCTCCGCATCGGCGATATTGACGTCGAAAGCTTCGAGCAGGACCACATGACCTGCGCGTCCCTCGGCTTCCGCTTCGGGAAGGTCGCCTATAGCGTCGATATCGCGGAGCTGAGCGAGCAGTCGCTGGAAGCGCTGGAAGGGGTGGAAACCTGGATCGTCGATGCCGCCGGGTATCAGCGGGAAGCGGTGCTGACCCATGCCAATATCCAGCGGGTCAAGAAATGGGTGGAGAGGCTGAAGCCGAAAATGACCTACCTGACCGTGCTCAGCAGCCACATGGACTACAAGACCCTCTGCGACGAACTGCCGCCGCACATCCGGCCCGCTTATGACGGGATGGTGATCGATACCGAGGGGAATGTGCGGTAGGCCAGCCGCCAAACGTCATCCCGGCGAAAGCCGGGATCTAGCTGAAAATACAAACAGATTCCGGCTTTCGCCGGAATGACAGTGTGCACAATAGCTTCCACTTGACAATTTTATGGAGAATTGTTACATTCCATAAACATTAAACAAGGGAGCAAGACACATGACAGACGAAAACAGCAGGCCGACCCCGCCGCCCATGAAGGGATGGGAGATCGGCGATAAAAAGGCAGATGGCACGATCTTCGCGGGCTTTGTGCCCGATGCGGACAAAGGTTTCTTCGCCATGCCCGAAGACGCAGGCAAGACGGTCGCGGCAATGCTGGAAGAATATACAGAGATGTATGATCTGGAGGGCAACACCGGCCTGACCATGGATTTCAACAAGGCGGCAAAGACAGCGGAAATACTGAACAAGCTCTGTGCCTATGGCCATTCTGACTGGCGCCTGCCGACCAAGGAAGAGCTGGATGTTCTTCACAAAAACCAGGATCAAGGCTTCCTGAAAGGAACATTCAACAAGGTTTCTGATCCGTCCTGGAATACTTCTTTGTATTGGACGTCCACGCAAAGCCCCGATAATTCGGATGAAAACGAATATCAGTACGCCTACGTTAAGGACTTCAGCGGCAAGCCCGTTGAACTGAACTGCACGGCTCACAACGCTTCCGTGCGTTTCGTCCGCAGTTGAGCTGATTTATTTACATAAAATAGCTGCTAAAACCTAAATACTGGCAAGAAAATCAAGAAAAAAACTTGATTTTCTTGCCATATTGGCCTTTTATGTACCGTCCGAAATACCAGCACCCCTGGAGGCTGGATGAGGACGGCATGTTCTGCATGCGAAACATACTTACATTTAAAGGATTTAGAAAATGACAAGCAAGAATACAGCACTCACGGCGTTAGCGCGTGCGAAGGCCGGTAAGGGGGCCGCCCGTGCAACCCGTCGTACAGGCCAAACGCCTGGCGTGATCTACGGTGATAACAAGGAAGCGGTCCTTATTTCCGTCCTTGAAAAAGACCTGATGAAGTCCATCAGCAAGCAATCGTTCTTCACCAGCCTCTGCGACCTCGATGTCGCGGGCAAGAAGTTCATGGTGCTGCCGCGCGACGTCCAGCTGGACCCGGTCAATGACCGCCCGGTTCACGTCGATTTCCTGCGCGTCACGGACAAGACCATTATCCGCGTCGGCGTTCCTGTTCACGTTATCAACCAGAAAGATTGCCCCGGCCTCACCAAGGGCGGCGTTCTCAACCTGGTCTCCCATGAGATCGAAGTATATTGCCGCGCCACTGATATTCCCGCCGAATTCACGGTGGATCTGGCTGGTCTCGATGTCGGCCACAGCATCCACATCGGCACTCTTCTGCTGCAACGGCGACGGCTGAAGCTGCTGCTGCCGCTCCGCCTGTTGCGATGGGTGCTCCGGGCGCTACGCCGGGCGCTGCCGCTCCGGCTGCCAAGGGCGCTGCCCCGGCTGCTGCCAAGGGTGCTGCTGCTCCGGCGAAGGGCGCTGCTCCGGCTGCCGCTCCTGCTGCTAAAGGCAAAAAATAACGCTGAATTGAGTTGATACTATGTGGCTCATCGTTGGACTAGGCAACCCCGGGTCACAGTATCAGCACAACAGGCATAATATCGGATTTATGGCGGTGGATGAAATCATCCATCGCCATAATCTTTCCGAGCCCAGGAAAAAGTTCCAGGCATTGGTATCCGAGGGCGTCATCGGCGAAGAAAAAGTTTTGGCTATGAAGCCGCAGACCTATATGAACCTGTCCGGGCAATCGGTGCAGGCGGCGGCGGCCTTCTACAAGATCCCGCTGGATCACGTGATTGTTTTCCACGACGAGCTGGATCTCGTCTCCGGCAAAATCCGCACCAAGTTTGCGGGCGGGGCGGCAGGGCATAACGGCCTGCGCTCCATCGATGAGCATCTGGGCAAGGAGTATTGGCGCGTGCGCCTCGGCATCGGCCATCCGGGCGATAAGGAAGCGGTGACCGGCCATGTCCTCGGTGATTTTTCCAAGGCCGACAGGGATTGGCTGGAGAAACTGATGGCAGCTATCGGCGAACATGCCGGCCTGCTGGTGAAAAAAGACATGGGCGGTTTCATGAGCAAGGTGTCCCAGGCGATGTTGCCGCCAAAGCCGAAAAAAGAAGAGAAAGAAAAGGAAAAATAAAAATGGGTTTCAATTGCGGTATCGTCGGCCTCCCCAATGTGGGCAAATCGACCTTGTTCAACGCGCTGACGGCGACGGCGGCGGCGCAGGCGGCGAATTACCCGTTCTGCACCATCGAGCCGAACGTCGGCCGCGTTTCGGTGCCGGACCCCCGCCTGCAGGAGATTGCGCGGGTCGGGAAATCAGCCAATATCGTGCCGACCCAGCTGGAGTTCGTGGATATCGCCGGGCTGGTGCGCGGCGCCAGCAAGGGCGAGGGCTTGGGCAACCAGTTCCTGGCCAACATCCGCGAGACCGATGCCATCATCCATGTGCTGCGCTGCTTCGAGGACGAGAATATCACCCACGTCGAGGGCGGCGTCGATCCGGTCCGCGACCAGGAAATCATCGAGACCGAACTGATGATCGCCGACATGGAGAACCTTGAAAAGCGCATCGAGCCGATGAAGAAAAAAGCCAAAAGCGGTGACAAGGAAGCGGTGATGATGGCGCATGTCATGGAAGCCGCGCTGACCCTGTTGCGCGAGGGCAAGCCGGCGCGCATCGTGAAGCTGAACACCGATGACGAGATCAAATGCTTCAAGCAGCTTCAGCTGCTGACCTCCAAGCCTGTGCTTTATGTGGCGAATGTTCTTGAAAAAGACGCCAAGTCCGGCAACCAATATACGGAGCGCGTCGCTGCGATGGCGAAGGCGCAGGGCGCGGAATACGTGGTCATCTGCGCGGCCATCGAATCCGACATCGCCCAGCTCGGGTCGGAGGAGGAGAAGAAGGAATTTCTGGACTCGATCGGTCTTGAT
>JAIOQI010000031.1 GCA_021413445.1 Alphaproteobacteria bacterium
TCCGCGCCCATCTGGCGGTAGAAGCTGGCGAACTCGACGCCGATCGCGCCGGAGCCGACGACCAGCACCGATTTCGGCATCTCAGAGGGATTCATCGCTTCCTTGTAGCTCCAGATCAGCTTACCGTCCGGCTCCAGCCCCGGCAGCACCCGCGCCCGCGCGCCCGTCGCCAGAATGATATGCGGCGCTTTCAAAACCGTTTCGCCGACAGCGATTTTCCCTTTGCCGAGCAATTTTCCATGGCCATCGAACACCGTGATCTTGTTCTTCTTCATCAGGTGCTTGATGCCGGCGGAGAGCTGCGCCGCCACCTTGCGCGAGCGGTCGATAACTTTTTTGAAATCGAAAGAAATGTTATCGGCCTTCAGCCCGTATTCGTCGAGCCGGTGCAGCAGGTGATAGATTTCCGCCGAGCGCAGCAGCGCCTTGGTCGGGATGCAGCCCCAGTTGAGGCAGATGCCGCCCAGATGCTCGCGCTCGACCAGCGCGGTATTAAAGCCCAGCTGCGCGGCTCGTATTGCCGCCACATACCCGCCCGGGCCGCCGCCAACGACAATGATGTCAAAGGATTGTTCTGTCATAGCAACAACGCCACCGGCGTTTCCTCGATCAGTTTCTTAAAGGCAGCGAGGTATTCCGCCCCCACCGCCCCGTCAACGGCGCGATGGTCGAAGGAGGCTGTGGCGGTCATCATTGTCGCCACGCCTAACTGTCCGTTTTTCACCACGGCGCGCTGTTCGCCTGCCCCGACGGCGAGGATGCAGCACTGCGGCGGGTTGATGATGGCGGTGAATTCAGCAACGCCGAACATGCCGAGGTTGGAAACGGACATCGTGCCGCCCTGGAATTCCTGCGGCTTCAGCTTGCCGTCCTTGGCGCGGGCGGCGAGGTCTTTCATCTCGATGGAAATGTCCTTCAGCGACTTGCTGGCGGCATCCTTGATGATCGGGGTAATCAGGCCGTTCGGCGTGGCGACGGCGACGGAAATATCGGCGCGGCTGTATTGCAGCACGGCATCCTCCGTCCAGGCGACATTGGCGGCGGGAACCTTGACCTGCGCCATGGCCGCCGCCTTGATGATGAAGTCATTGACCGAGAGCTTGTAGCCCTGCGCCCCTTCGTTGACCTCTTTCCGCACCTGCATCAGCTTGTCGATGTCGCAGTGGATGGTGAGGTAATAGTGCGGCACGGTCTGCTTTGATTCCAGCAGGCGGCGGGCGATGACTTTGCGCACCATGGAATTGGGGATGGCCGTATAGGGCATCTGGTAAGCATCCGCCAGGACTTTGGCATCGATGCCTCCACTTCCCCCTCTCCCTCCGGGAGAGGGTTGGGGTGAGGGAATGACATTGGAAAGATCCGCCTTCACAACCCTCCCATGCGGGCCGGAGCCCTGCACGCGGGAAAGGTCGATGCCTTTTTCTTTCGCCAGACGTTTGGCGAGGGGGGAGGCTAACAATCTCTTGCCCCCCTCACCCCTGCCCTCTCCCGCAGAGGGGAGAGGGAGTTTAGAGGCACGCACTTGTTCCTTCTCCCCTTGAGGGAGAAGGTTAGGATGAGGGGTTGACGCAGTGATCTTAATATCAGAAACGCTCTCCCCCTCCTCCAGCAGCACCGCGATCAGCGCGTTCACTTTCACGCCCTCGGTGCCGGCGGGGACGAGGATTTTGCCGAGCGTGCCTTCATCGACGGCTTCGACCTCCATCGTCGCCTTGTCGGTTTCGATCTCGGCAATGACCTGACCGGCCTTGACCTTGTCGCCCTCTTTCTTCAGCCATTTGGACAGCTTGCCTTCCGTCATGGTCGGTGACAGCGCGGGCATGAGGATGTTATGCGGCATAGGCCACCTTTTTCGCCGCAGCGACGATATCCTCTATTTGCGGCACGGCCAGTTTTTCGAGGTTGGCGGCATAAGGCATTGGCACATCCGCGCCATAGACGCGCACGACCGGCGCGTCGAGGTCGTCAAAGCAGGTTTCCATCATCAGCATGGCGATTTCGGAGCCCATGCCGGCGAAGGGCCAGCCCTCCTCGACGGAAACGAGGCGGTTGGTTTTCTTCACACTGTTGGCAATCGTCTCGACATCGAGCGGGCGGATGGTGCGGAGGTTGATGACTTCCGCGCTGATCCCCTCTTCCGCCAGCTTGTCGGCCGCCTGCAGCGCCACGCCGACCATGCGCGACGACCATGCGCGAAAAAGCGGTGATGGTGACGTGCTCGCCGGTGCGCTCGATTTTCGCTTTGCCGATGGGGAGGATAAAGTCAGGGTCGGCGGGAACGTCAAAGTGCTGGCCGTACATGATTTCGTTTTCAAGGAACACGACCGGGTTCGGGTCGCGGATGGCGGCTTTCAGCAGCCCCTTGGCATCCGCCGACGACCAGGGTGCGAGCACTTTCAGCCCCGGGATGTGGCCGTACCAGCTGGCGTAACACTGCGAGTGCTGCGCGGCGACGCGCGACGCCGGGCCGTTCGGGCCGCGGAAGACGATCGGGCAGCCGAGCTTGCCGCCGGCCATATACAATGTCTTGGCGGCGGAGCTGACGATCTGGTCGAGCGCCTGCATCGCGAAGTTCCAGGTCATGAATTCGACGACCGGCCTCAGCCCCGCGAAAGCGGCGCCGACGCCGATGCCGGCAAAGCCGTATTCGGTGATCGGCGTGTCGATAATGCGCTTGCTGCCGAATTCCTGCAGCAAGCCCTGCGTTACCTTGTAAGCGCCCTGATATTCGGCGACTTCCTCGCCCATGACAAACACATCCTGGTCGCGGCGCATTTCTTCGGCCATGGCATCGCGCAGGGCTTCGCGCACGGTCAGGGACACGGTGGGGCCGGTCCAGTCTTTCTCTATTTTCGCCACCCCGGCGAAGGCCGGGGTCTGGCTCTGTGGCACGCAACTGATAGAAGGCGGCTCCGCCGCAGGCCGGGTTGCTGTCTTCGCGGGGATGGCGTCAGAAGAAGTCTCCCCCTCCTCCAGTAGCACGGCGATCGGCGCATTCACTTTCACGCCTTCGGTGCCGGCGGGCACGAGGATTTTGCCGATGACGCCCTCATCGACGGCTTCGACTTCCATCGTCGCCTTGTCGGTCTCGATCTCGGCAATGGCCTGCCCGGCCTTGACCTTGTCGCCTTCTTTCTTGAGCCATTTGGACAGCTTGCCTTCCGTCATCGTCGGCGAGAGAGCGGGCATGAGGATCTGGATGGACATGATTTACCCCTCCACCAGAACGTCCGTCCATAGCTCCGACGGGTCGGGCTCGGGGCTGGCCTGTGCAAACTCGGCGGAGGCATTGACGACGTCCTTGACGTCCTTGTCCGCTTTTTTGAAGTCGTCTTCCTTGTATTTCCCGCTCTCCAGAATGATCTTGCGGATATTCTCGATGGGATCATGCTGCTCGCGCATCTGCTCGACTTCTTCCTTGGTGCGGTATTTGGCGGGATCGGACATCGAGTGGCCGCGATAGCGGTAGGTCATCACTTCCAAAATCATCGGCCCGTTGCCGCTGCGCACATAATCGACCGCCTTGAGCGCGGAGGTACGCACGGCCAGCACATTCATGCCATCGACCTTTTCGCCGGGGATGCCGTAGCCTTCGCCGCGCTTGCAGAAATCACCGGCCGAGCCGCGCGCCAGGCTGGTGCCCATGCTGTAGCCGTTGTTTTCGATGATAAAGATGATCGGCAGTTTCCACAGCGAGGCCATATTATAGGCCTCATAGACCTGCCCCTGGTTGGCCGCGCCGTCGCCGTAATAAGCCGTCGCGATGCCGCCGTCGTTGCGGTATTTGTGGGCAAAGGCCAGCCCCGCCCCCAGGGGCGCCGTCGCCCCCACGATCCCGTGGCCGCCGTAAAACTTTTTGTCGCGGCTGAACATGTGCATCGAGCCGCCCTTGCCTTTGGAATAGCCGCCGGCCCTGCCCGTCAGCTCCGCCATGACGCCATTGGCGCTCATGCCGCAGACCAGCATATGCCCGTGGTCGCGATAGGCGGTGATGACTGAATCTTTCGGCTCCAGGGCAGACTGGATGCCGACGACAACCGCTTCCTGCCCGATGTATAAATGGCAAAAGCCGCCGATCAGCCCCATGCCGTAGAGCTGACCCGCCTTCTCCTCGAAACGGCGGATGAGCAGCATGTCCTTGTAGAACTGCATCATCTGTTCTGCTGTGGCGATATTGGAAGAAACTGGCGTGGCCAAGTCGTTGCCCCATCGTTGAAGTTTTAAACCCTACCTAGTTAAGCATCTGGCGGTAATTTTGCAAGATGAAGCGCAGTAATTATGTTATATCATTTTATGAAATGGGGTCACTTTTCCAGGATAACCCGCTCGTCAGGGCTGACAAACCCCAAGACCACCCTTGCCCGTTCATCCAGCATATCCAGGTCGAGGCTTTTCGGGCGCAGCAGCTTGACGCGGTTTTCAAGCGCCAGGCGCTCGGTTAGCAGGTGGCCGTGCTTTTCCTGGGTTTCGGCGAGTTTCTGGTCAAGGCCGCGCAGCGCAAAGTAGCCCATGTCGCCATGCATCAGGTGGAAGGCAAAATAGATAAACAATCCAAAGCTGAACAGGGTGGCCAGCAGCTGCGAAATGAGATGACGCTTCTTCTTGGAAGGAACCTTCATATCCCTATGGAATCATAGACATAGCTGGGCGTCAATGGAAAAGGTATTGACATATCGCGGTTAAGCTTTAAATTCCTACCCAGACAGATGAAAAGGATCAACAATGACGGCTCAATATCACATTCCCTTGCAGAATTTCAAAATCGGCAATGACCTGCCGTTCGTCCTGATTGCAGGCCCCTGTGCGCTTGAAAGCAAAGACCACGCCTTTGAGATGGCGGGCGCGCTGAAAGAGATGACGCAGAAACTCGGCATTCCCCTCATTTATAAATCCTCCTTTGATAAAGCGAACCGGACATCGCTGAAAGCCGGGCGCGGCATGGGTATTGAAAAGGGCTTGCCGATCTTTGACGAGATACGCAAGAAAATGAACCTGCCCGTTGTCACCGACGTGCATACGGCGGAACAGTGCGCGGAAGTCGCCTCTGTCGTCGATGTCCTGCAGATCCCCGCCTTCCTCTGCCGCCAGACGGATCTGCTGATCGCCGCCGCCAAGACCGGCAAAATCATCAACGTGAAAAAAGGCCAGTTCCTTGCTCCGTGGGACATGAAGAACGTCGCGCTCAAAATCACCGAGAGCGGCAACCCCAACGTGATGCTCTGCGAACGCGGCGTGACTTTTGGTTACAATACGCTCGTTAACGACATGCGCGCCCTGCCGATTATGGCGGAGACCGGCCACCCTGTCGTGTTCGATGCCACCCATTCGGTGCAGCAGCCGGGCGGCGCCGGCACGGCGACCAGCGGCGACCGCCGCATGGTGCCTTATCTGGCGCGCGGCGCGATTGCGGTCGGCGTGGCCGCCGTGTTCATGGAAACGCACCAGGATCCGGACAAGGCGCCTTCCGACGGCCCCAACATGATGCACCTCAAGGACATGCCTGCCCTGCTCGAGCAGCTTCAGTCCATCGACAAGCTCATCAAGCCGCAGGCCTACGCCAACAAAAGCAAGGCCGCCTGAAGATAAATGACTCCTGAGGATAAATATAAAAACTTTCAGGAATTGTCAAAAAACCACAAGCGGGATGTGGATTACAGGATTGAAGCCTGTGACCGGGCCTCCCCCTTTTCGGTGCTGGCTATTCATGGCGGCAAGACCGAGCCGATGACATCGGAAATTGCCAAGGCCATTGCCGGCAACGATTTCAATTATTATCTTTTCGAGGCGCTTCAGCAGCAGGCCTGGGACCTGCATGTGACCAGCAATAACTATGATGAGCCCGCGGCAGTGGACATGGCCGGCAAATCGCGCGCCTGCATCTCCATTCACGGTTTCAAGGAAAGCCACAAGCGCCAGGTATGCATCGGCGGGCTGAATGTCAAATTGAAAAATCTCATCTTTCAAAATCTCCTGAAAACAGGGTTGCTCGAGCAAACAACCGAAAACCCCCTCACCGATAAATTTCATGCCGAAGACAAGACCAATATCGTGAACCGCTGCATGGACGGCGGCGTGCAGATCGAAATTTCCCGGGCGCTCCGGGACCTGCTGCGGAATGATCCGGAGAAAATGAAGATTTTTGCGGCGGCTATCCGCAAGTCCATTTCCGACTATGCCGCCCCTGCCCCGCCCCGGGTTTTCAAGCCCAAATTGGGGTCTTTTTAAGCTTTGCAACTATGTGTTTCTCCGGCTATCCTGAGGCAGTTTTAACCATGAAGGGAAAATGAGCCATGACCGCCATTATCGACATTATCGGACGTGAAATTCTGGATAGTCGCGGTAACCCGACGGTTGAGGTCGATGTGGTGCTGGAAAGCGGCATTGTCGGCCGGGCGGCCGTTCCCTCCGGGGCCTCTACCGGGGCGCATGAGGCAGTCGAAAAGCGCGATGGTGATAAAAAACGCTTTCATGGCAAGGGCGTGCAAAATGCCGTTGAAGCGGTCAATACGGAAATTTTTGAAACCCTCGCCGGCATGGATGCCACGGCCCAGACTGCCATCGATCAGGTGATGATCGAGCTGGATGGAACAGAGAACAAAAGCCGTCTCGGCGCTAATGCCATCCTCGGCGTCAGCCTGGCCGTTGCTCATGCGGCGGCGAATGCGCTGAACGTGCCGCTTTATCGCTATGTCGGGGGCACCTTTGCCCACCTGCTGCCGACTCCGATGATGAATGTGATCAACGGCGGTGCTCATGCTGATAATTCCATAGACTTTCAGGAATTCATGATTATGCCGATTTCGGCGGAGAGCGTTTTCGACAGTATTCGTATGGGATCTGAAATATTTCATGGTCTTAAAAAGATTCTTTCAGACAGTGGTTTAAATACAGCCGTTGGCGATGAGGGCGGCTTCGCCTCTAACTTTAAGAACGCAGAACAAGCTCTTGGCATTATTGAGAAAGCGATTGAGTCTGTCGGTTATAAATGCGGCGATGATGTCGTCCTGGCGCTTGACCCGGCGTCAACGGAATTCTTTAAGAAAGGAAAATATATCCTTGAAGGAGAAGGAAAAACTCTGACGTCCGGGCAGATGGTCGATTATTATGAGAAGCTCGTCAATAAATTCCCCATCGTCTCCATTGAAGACGGTATGGCGGAAGACGACTGGGACGGCTGGGTTGAATTAACGAAACGCCTGGGCAGCAAAATTCAGATTGTTGGCGATGATCTCTTCGTAACCAATCCCAAACGCCTCAAGCAAGGCATCGAGAAAAACGCTGCCAACGCTATTCTGGTAAAGGTCAATCAGATCGGTACGCTGACCGAAACCCTGAACGTGGTGCAGACCGCGCAAAAAGCCGGTTTCGGCGTCGTGTTCTCCCACCGCTCCGGCGAAACGGAAGACTGCACCATTGCCGACCTGGCCGTGGCCACCAACGCAGGCCAGATCAAGACCGGCTCCCTCTCCCGCTCGGACAGGATGGCCAAGTACAACCAGTTGATCCGCATTGAGGAAGAGCTGGGGCTCTCAGGCTGCTTCGCCGGGAAATCCGCGTTGAAGAACCTGGCGCCGCGCCCTGCCCTCAAGACAGTCGAGGGTAAGAAAAAACGTGCCTAATCCCCTTTCCTGGCATGCCCGTCTGACCTACTGCGCCCATATGTTCAAGGCGCTGACGCGGCAGCATCATCTGGAGCTGTTGCCGCTCCTGAAAAAACATATCCCCGAAAACGGCGTCATCATTGATGTCGGCGCTCATGCCGGCCAATATACCAAGCTGTTTGCGCGTGTTGTGCCGCAAGGGCATGTCTATTCCTTTGAGCCCGGCAGCTATGCCCGCTCCATCGTCTCGAAAGTCATCGCGCTCCGGAACCTGAAAAACGTGTCCCTGTTTCCGGTCGGCCTGAGCGACCAGCCTACGGAAGAAACATTGCATGTGCCGATCAAGCGTTCCGGCAGCGTCGGGTTCGGGCTGAGCCATATCGGCCAGGTGCCCAAGGATGCGGCGCGTCCGGAGCGTGAAGAAAAAATTGTCCTGACCACCTTGGATCAGGTCGCGGCCGAACTGGGGCTGACAAGGGTCGATTTCATCAAGGCGGATATCGAGGGCTGGGAAATGCGTTTCCTGCTCGGCGCGCGGCAGACGATCAGCAAATTCAGGCCGATCATTTTTCTCGAGATTAACGACGAGTTTTTAAAGCGCGCCAATAACAGCGCCCGGGAAATCTGGGATTTCCTGAAGGCTATGGATTACCGCATCAGCAGGCTGGAAAAAGATGGCGCTACCCTCATCCCCCTCGACGCCCCCGTCACGCGGGGCGACGTCTGGTGCCAGCCATAAGTTCGAGGTTCTGCACTGCGGCGCCGCAGGCGCCCTTGCCCAGATTGTCCAGCCGGGCGATGAGTACGGCCCTTTCATTCGTCTTCTCGCGAGATACATGGATTTCGAGATCGTCGCGGCCGGACATGGCGGCGGCGTCAAAATCGGCCCCCTTCCCCTGATCCAGCGAGCCGAACCCCTGAACATGGACTTGCCCCTTGCCGTGGTAGCGGTCCGCGAGGGCCTGATGGAGCATCTGCGCCGTTGTCGGTCGCGGCAGCATCCATAGCGCGAGGGGTATCTGCACGACCATGCCCCGCGGAAAAGACGAGACGGCGAACATGCCCATGGGGGTCCGCGAGAGGCGGGCATGGAAATGAATTTCGGGAAGATGGCGGTGATCGGGATTGGTAATGACGGCATGGGCTGGCGCATCGCCGCTTTCATAGCGGGAAATCATGCGCCTGCCGCCTGCCGTGTATCCCGTCACCCCTGAAATACTCACCGGGTAATCTGCGGGAATCAGGCCCGCATCGATCAGGGGGCGTAGCAGCAGGATCGCGGCGGTGGCGAAACATCCCGGATTTGCAACGCGCTGCGCGGAGGTGATTGCCTCTTCCTGCCCCGGCGCCAGCTCCGGCAGGCCATATACCCATCCCGCCGCCGTGCGGTGCGCCGGGCTTGCGTCGAGGATACGGGTGGAGGGGTTTTCAACCATGGCAACGGCTTCTTTTGTGGCTTCTTCCGGCAGGCAGAGGACGGCGATATCAGCTTCGTTGAGGAATCGCCGCCGTGCAGCGGGATCCCGGTTCTGGCCGGGCGGGGCCGTCAGGAGACTGAAGGCCGGATGCTGCCGTAGCCGTTCGCGGATCAGCAGGCCGACCGTGCCGGATTCCCCGTCGATAAAAACCTTCGTTGTCATGCGCGCGGCCAGTGCGTCATGAAATCGCCGCAGATGGCAACGCGCTGGGAATATAAGCCGTGCAAAACCGACCCCAGTTTTTTATAAAGAAATTTCGGCAGGCGGAGCACGAACCAGTGCAGGGCGCGCAGGAGACGCAGCTTCAGCGGCGGCGCGGTCATCAGGTTGCGCAGCGAGACGCCCACAACCGGTCGCCAGGCGCTTTGATAGGTCACCGGGCGGCCCGCGGGCAAAATCCCCGTGAATCCGGGCGGCGGCCCCACGATGTCGAAGCTTTTTTCGAACGGCGCGCCGTCCGGCAGCGGCATCAGGTATTCAAGGTCGGCGACGCGCAGCCCCTGCTCCCCGTCAAACAGGAAGGCGCCGGGGTGGGCATCGACGACGGCGTAGCCTTGCGTATGGCAGCGGCGGAGGAAATCCATGCACTGCCGCGCGCGCTCAAGGGGGTACAGGCGGAGCCCGTCGTCTTCCCAGCGCCAGGATTCCCGGTAGAGAGGCATGACAAAATAATTCCCCCCCTGCTCGAGAATGGGGGCAATTTCGGGGATTTTCGCGCCCAGCTCCGCCCGCGCCTGGATCTCCCGTTGCAGGTAGTCCCGAGCGCTTTGGCGGAATGTTTTGCAGACTGCTTCCCTGCCGTTGAAATCGACGATATCTATACGGGCGCGGGCGGTATGGTTGTTCAGGCTTTTGAGCACCCGGTAGGGCGGCTGGAATGCAGCAAGGTTGCTTTTCGCTTTTTCCCGTATCGCTTGCTCTTGCTGCGGGAAGACCTGGTGCAACATTTTATTGCTGCATGCGTTGTTTTTCGGCGTGAGGACGTAAACATTTTGTTTTTTCAACTGGCGGCCCAAACTGCGCGCCGCCTTGAAAACACGCTGGTTGACGCCGTCCCGGATGTCCGGCTGCAGATCCTGTGAAGCCAAAGCCAATATGCAGGTATGAGAAGCAGGGCGCGGAATCACGGCATGAGCGGAATGGACATTACCCTGCTCCAGCAGGTCATACCCCCATGTCGAGAGTGTCCGCCTGATCTCATCATGCAGCACAGCTGGCAGCGGTTGCGGCGTGCAGAGAATAAACAACTCAACGGCGTGACCGTACATGGGCTTATTCCTTGTGGGCGCGGAGTTTCAGGAATTGTCCGTAAAGCTTGTTTTTATGTTCCTCGGAAAAAACGGTGTGCATGTAATCCAGCGCCTCTCCCGTATTGTCGCTGGTATGGATGAAGTTCGCGCGCTGCTTGGCAGGGTGTTGTGCATTGATCTTGTCCCGGAGAACATTTTTGTAAAGAATTCTTGCATTATCCACGTTCGGGGAGGCTTTTTTCTGCTTGCCGCGCAACGGTTTTGGCGACAGGTCGGCCATTACCAGCACATGGGCCGGCGCTCCGCCCGCCGCCGGCCAGGGGCCAGGGCTCCAGTTGCCGCCGCGCAGATGGCGGCTGACGGCGGCCCTTTGCTCCGGGGGAATGACGTGTTCTTCCAGCAGATGGAAACCTTTTTTGACCAGTTCCTGCCGGATGGCATCTATGGCTTGCCATTTTTCGGCGGCTTCCCTCAGGATAAAGACGCAGAGGCCCGGCGGGAAAGCGCTTTTCTGGTCGCTGAAGAAATGTTTTTTAACCCAGGAATTACGGTGGCTGTAACGGCTCAGCATATCCCGGGGCGGCTGCCATTCCTTTTCGGCCAGAAAAGCATCCAGCGTTTCCATGGTCTCGAGATGCTGCGACGGTATATGCAGCCGTCGCGCGCGCTCCAGCAAAATCCCCTTAAAGTCATGCTTGGGATACGGGTCGGGGCGCAGGCCGGTCGTGGTCGGCAGGCCGCTGGCCAGCCCTTTATGATAGAGTGCATGATAAGCCAGGCTGAAGAAAGCGTCTTCGGCGGAGGGGATCAGGCAGTCCAGCGGCCCTTTTTCGGCGCGGGACAGGATGCCCTCGGCGAGATGCGGCGGATAATAGGCCATGCTGTCGCCGCCGGAGGCGGTGCCGCCGGAAACGCTGTACAGGTCTATCGGCAGCGTGCCGAGGTGCTCTTCCAGCATGCTGCGGATGGCAAGGCTGTCGTGATCTGTGGTGAGGATATCGCTGTCCTCCCCTTCCGGCCAGTGTTCAAGCTGCTCCCACCAGCGTAACAGGGCATAAGCATAGCCGGCCTTGTTCAGTCTTTGGATCAGCCCCGACATGCGCCAGGTATCCGGGGCATATACGCGCTCGGCGTGGCTTCTCGGCTTGGTGACTTTCAGGGCCAGCCAGCGGGTGCTGCCCGTGCGGTAGATGCCGGCCGGCTTCAGCTTGCGCCGCGTCACGTAGCGTAGCCACCCCCCTAAGGATTTGAGGCGCAGGATATTCAGGTCCAGAGGCAGCAGGACGAATTGTGCATGCGCATAGTACCTGTAGTGGTAAAAGGCGCGGGTGGCCGCGCCGGCCAGCATGATAATTTCGGCGTTATTGTAGCGCACCTGCTGAAGCGCGTCGTATCGGCGTATATGGGCGCCGGCGAGGGTGTTGCTGAGGATGATATGGTCGGCACGGGCATGTTTTTGCAGCCAGTCCCTGACCGGCGCCGATGTCAGCCCCATGGCGACAAAGCGCGGGAATTCCGCCAGGAGTTTTGACAGGCTGCGGTTTCGGGCGGTCATGATTTCCTCCAGCGCTGCTTCAGGAGTATATCGTGGGGCAGCGACGACCAATAGGCCCTGCGCTTGCCGACCAGTTCGGAAAATTTCAGCCAGAACCTGGTCAGGGGATAAACCGCCTTTTGCCAACCCGTCACTTGCGCGGTTTTATCAAAGCGCGCTTCGCCGATCGTCGAGTCAATATCCCTGTCCGGCGACACGGGGGAAGGCTTGACCGCGAATGTCTCAAGGCCGGTCTTCCAGACGTACGAATGGACGGTATCCACCGGCACGGCGGTTTTCTGCATATGGCGCAAAAAGCATGCCGCCGCCTTTTTGGTCAGCATATAGCCGTAGGCGCCGCCCGATGCCAGCAGCGGCCGGGTCAGGAGGTAGTCTCCGCAGAGCGGGCCGATCACGCGGCTTTTCTTATATACTTTTTCACCCTCCAGAAAACGCACCACATCCCATTCGACCGGATGCTTGGCGAGAGCGCTGATGACCTGGGGGAAATCGGGGGTCAGGAAAACATCGTCTTCGAGAATAACGGCGGAATCGATGTTGTGATCGACCATGTGCTGATAGACCGCGCGGTGGGACAACAGGCAGCCCATCTCCCCTTTTTTCAGGTCGCGCCCGAACAAAAGGCGGCGGCGGGTTTTGGCATAGGATGGCAGCGTTTCGAGATCCAGATGGGCGCCGTCCACGCCGTCAAAGAAACTGTAAGGGACATGCAGCGGATCCAGCCTCTCCGCCATGGAAAGGCGCCGCTCGGGGGAGCGTTTGAGGTTGATGACAAAGATGGGCGGAAATGAGTCTTGCGCGGCCATGGCTTAAACCAGTCTGCTCTTCTCCACAGCCGCCTTGATGAAGGAGGTGAACAGCGGGTGCGGCTCGAAGGGGCGTGATTTCAGCTCGGGGTGGAATTGCACGCCAACGAACCAGGGGTGATCCTTCAGCTCGATGATTTCCGGCAGTTTCCCGTCCGGCGACATGCCGCAGAACACGACCCCGGCGTCTTCCAGCTGCTTTTTGTAAGTGGTGTTTACCTCATAGCGGTGGCGGTGACGTTCGGAAATCGTGTCCATGCCGTAAATGGCGCGCACTTTGCTGCCGGCGGCCAGTTTCGCCTGATAGGCGCCGAGGCGCATGGTGCCGCCGAGGTTGCCGCTTTCATTGCGGCGTTCCAACTCGCTGCCCTTCATCCATTCGGTCATCAGCCCGACGACTGGGTTGCCGTATTTTCCGAACTCGCTGGAGCCGACGTCGTTCAGCCCCGCCTTGTTGCGGGCGATCTCGATCACCGCCATCTGCATGCCCAGGCATATCCCGAAATAAGGGATCTTCCTTTCGCGGGCGAATTGCACGGCCTTTATTTTGCCTTCCGTGCCGCGTTCCCCGAAGCCGCCGGGCACCAGGATGCCGTCGACATTCTCCAGGACGCTCGCGCAGTCTTCTTTTTCAAAGG
Source organism: Alphaproteobacteria bacterium (assembly GCA_021413445.1). GTDB lineage: Bacteria > Pseudomonadota > Alphaproteobacteria > Micavibrionales > UBA2020 > PALSA-926. The sequence goes on from JAIOQI010000031.1 coordinate 13,329, forward strand.
TTTCGGCATTCAGCCAGTTGAAGTTGACCTTGACGTTGTTGGCAAAACCGCCGTGGACCAAGGCCTCGGACAATGATTTATAGCTGTCCAGCAGCGACGTATATTTTCCGACCACGCCGATCGTGACTTCGCCTTCCGGCTCGTCGATCCGCGCCATGATGTCGTACCAGCGTTTCAGGTCCGGCGCCGGCGCGGAAAGGCTGAAATATTTCAATACCTGCTCGTCCAGGCCCTGGTTGTGATAGCTGACCGGAACCTGATAGATGCTCGAGACGTCTATCGCCGGAATGACGCATTCTTTTTTGAGGTTGCAGAACAGCGCGATCTTGCGGCGCTCATCGTCCGGGATCTCGCGGTCCGCGCGCACCAGCAGGATGCTGGGCTGGATCCCGACGGAGAGCAGCTCTTTCACCGAGTGCTGGGTGGGCTTTGTTTTCAGCTCGCCGGCCGCCTTGATATAGGGCATCAGCGTGACGTGGATATAGAGCGCGTTTTCATGGCCGACTTCGTTGCCGAACTGGCGGATGGCTTCGAGGAACGGCAGGCTTTCGATATCGCCGACCGTGCCGCCGACCTCGCAGAGCACGAAATCCGCGTCGCCGTTATCGGAGCTGATGAAATCCTTGATCTCGTTGGTGATATGCGGGATGACCTGCACCGTCGCGCCCAGATAGTCGCCGCGCCGTTCTTTATGGATGACGTTCCAGTAAATGCGCCCTGTGGTGATGATGTCGGAATTGCGCGCCGCGACGCCGGTAAAGCGCTCATAATGCCCCAGATCGAGGTCGGTTTCGGCGCCGTCGTCGGTCACATAGACTTCGCCGTGCTGGTAAGGGCTCATCGTGCCGGGATCGACGTTCAGGTAGGGGTCAAGCTTGCGGAGGCGGACCTTGAAGCCGCGCGCCTGCAAAACGGCGCCCAGTGCCGCCGAGGCCAGCCCCTTGCCCAGTGAAGACACCACCCCGCCTGTGATAAAGATATAGCGTGGCATATGTGTTCCTCTACTCCGTCATTGGCGGCTGACGCCTTCAGCGCGTCACTTTGAAATCGGGGCCGCAGGTTTACCCTTCTTGGGCGCCACTGTTTTTTCCTTTTGCGCCGCAGGTGCAGGAACGGTTTTCAGGGCCGCGTCATCCGGCGCCGTTGCCGTCGTCGTGTCCGGCGCTGCGGGTGCGGTTGTCTGTTCGGCGGCAGGCTGTCCGGTAGGCACATCCAGAATGCTCTTGGTGGCTGCGCTGTGATGTTCGGCAATGATGGCCAGGGTCAGGCTGGTCAGAAAGAAAATGCCCGCCAGGATAGTGGTGATGCGGGTCAGTACATCGCCCGAGCGGCGCGCCGCCATCAGGTTCGACATGCTGCCGGAGCTGCCCAGAAAACCGCCAACCTCGGAGGGCTGTATCAGCACAATGGCGATGATCGACAATGCGACAATCAGGTGAATGACCAAGACTACGGCGTCCATGACTTGCGTTCCTTTTTATGTAAAAAATAACAGCTTAATTTCAGTATGTTTACTAGGCGTAATCCTATCAAAAATCCAGAGGATTTTACTGGCTGGCCTGGGCTATTGCCAGAAACTCATCTGCTTTCAGGCTGGCGCCGCCGACCAGGACCCCGTCAACATTGGGAATATGCAGGATTTCTGCGGCATTGGCTGCTTTGACAGAGCCGCCATAGAGGATGGGCAATGCGCCAACCTGGCTGCGGATCAGTGCGTGCATCTGGCGGATATCCTCGCTGGAGGCGGTTTTGCCGGTGCCGATCGCCCAGATCGGTTCGTAGGCAATGACGGTGTTTTGTGGCGTTGCGGTGTCTGGAATAGAGGCTTTCAGCTGTTCCGAGACAATCCGGTTTGCCTGGCCCGCTGTTCTTTCGTGGTCGAGTTCCCCTACGCAGATAATCGCCGTCAGCCCCGCTGCATGGGCGGCTTTGGCCTTGGCAGCGACCATCACGCTGGTTTCCCTGTGGTGCTGGCGGCGCTCCGAATGCCCGACAATGACGTAAGAACAGCCCAGATCTTTGAGCATTTCCGCTGAAATATCCCCCGTAAACGCCCCGGATTGTTGGGAATGGCAGTCCTGCCCGCCCCATTTGATTTCAGACCCCTTCAGGGCTGCCGCCACAATGTCCACCATTGTTGCGGGCGGGCAGACGACCATCTGAAACTCCGTTGCTTTATGACTATTCGCGGCTGTAGCAAGTTTTTGTGTCCTCTCCCGGCTATCCGTCATGAGGCCATTCATTTTCCAGTTCCCGACAATCAGCTTGGCAGTGGTCATTCTCTCTTTCCCCTTTGCTTTATTACTGTATCTTCGCTAAATATCTGTAGCTTATCAAGCGGCCTGGAAAAAGGATATTCATATGCTGAAACAGATGCGCGAAGGCGCAAAATCAACCGTATTAAAAACGGTGTTGTTCGGACTCTTGCTTCTGGCGATGGCCGGCCTGGCCCTGCTGGATGTTCAGGGCATGTTCCGGCGCGGCGTATCCAGCAATACGATCGTCAACTTCGGCAGGGAAAAGCTGACCGCCCCGGAGTTCGACCGTATCGTGCAGTCCACATTGCGCGAACAGCAGATGAAGCAAAGCGATGCCTATCGCGCCGGCCTGCCGCTGCAAATATTGCGGCGTGAGATTGATAACCGCCTGTTCTCCATGGCCGCCAACGGCCTCGGCCTTCAGGTGGATGACGCCCTGGCTGCAAAGCAGGTAGGGGAGATCATCTCCCCTCTCGTTAAAAAAGGCTTGTCTGAAAAAGAAGCCCTGCAACGCATTCTCCAGACTTATAACCTCAGCGAGGGCCAGATGGTGGCCTCGTTGAAGGAGCAGTTGTCCTTGCAGCAGTTGCTGGCCGTCATCACCTCCGGAGCCTATGTCCCGCAACAACTGATCGGCGACGCGCTGAAGTACCGCCATGAATGGCGGCGCGGGGAATATTTCACGCTGACCGCCGAAAACGGGGCAGCGTCCAAGCCCCCGGCGGATGAAGAATTGAAGGCGTATTACGATTCCATTGCGGGGGAATATGCCCTGCCCGAATACCGCACCTTGTCGGTCATCGTGCTGGATAAAAAATCTCTTGGCGACAGCGTCAAAATTTCCGAGGACAAGCTGAAGCAGTATTATGATGACAATATCGGGGACTATAAAAGCTCTGAAGCGCGGGTCATTTCCCAGGTTGTCGCGGCGGATGAAGAGTCGGCCGTGAAAATCCATGACACGGCCCTGAAAACCGGGGATTTGAAAAAATCCGCCGCGGCGGCGGGCAAGGATAAGGGCAGCTACATAAAGGCGGGCACTTTCACTGAAGCTTCCATGCCGGTTGAGCTCAGCAAACCCGCCTTTGCCGGCGAGGCCGGAAAAGCCCTGGCTCCCGTCAAGAGCGCCCTCGGCTGGCATGTTCTCTACATTGAGAAAGTCATCCCTGGGGTGACAAAGCCTTTTGATGCCGTGAAGTCCGACATTGAAAAAGAGCTTTCCCAGGAGCAGATTTCCGAGGCCGTCTATCAGGGCGCGAACAAAATCGATGACGAAATCGCCGGCGGGAAAACTTTGTCCGAGGTCGCCAAGGAACACAATCTCCATGAAGTCATCCTGGAAAAGGTCGATGCCCACGGCATGGGCCAGAACGGCAGGAAGCCCGATGCCGCGATCCCCCTTTTCGACAAGGTGATCGACACCGGATTTAACCTGAAAAAAGGCGCGGCCAGCCAGCTCATCGAAACGCCGGAGGGCTCGTTCGTCATCGCCAGCGCCGTGGATATTTTCCCCTCCGAACAGCAATCGTTCGACAAGGTCCGCGCCGACGTGCTCGCCCGCTGGAAGAAGAACAATCTGGTGAAGGCGCTGGCCGGCAAGTCCGCGAAAATCATGGAGCGCCTGAAGCTCGGCGAGTCCTTTGACGGCATTGCCAAAGAACTGGGTAAGACCGTGCAATCGACTTCTTTAGTGCAGCGCGGAACTCCGGCGGCCAAGGCAAATATGAACGACGGGCTCATGGCCGCCCTCTTCTCCCTCGACAGGACGGGGCATGCCACGACTGTCAGTGGCGACGGCTCTGTCACCGTCATCCGCCTCGCCGAGCGCAAGATCCGCGCGCCGCAGGAAGCCAGCAAGGAAGATGCCGCGGGCATCGAGGCAATCCTGAAACGCTCGCTCAGGCAGGACCTTCTGGAGCAATACCGCATGTTCCTGATGGCCAAATACGACGTCACCATCAATGACAAGCTGATGGGTGAAATGTATGCGCCGAAGGATGAGGGCGACCTGGGCGGGGATGAGTAGCATGGCTATATGCCATAAGCTTTAGGGGGTCTAAAGAGATAGCGTATGGACACCCGGCAGGCCATCATCAAGGGGATTGCAGATTTTCACAGCCTGAATGATCCGCACGACCGTTCCCTATCATGGGAGCATTGCTACAAATTCTTTCAGGGTAATCCGCGGGATCACGACCTCGCCTGCCTGCACCTCGCCTTTTATCTGGCGAGTTGGGGCATGTACAGAGGGTCCAGTTTTTTACTGCAAAAGGACTACCTCATCCATCGAGAGGCCGTGAAAGAAATACTAGACCAAAAATATGCCAAGCTCAGGGATATTTCTATCGCCGATTTTTCTTCGGATAAGGGAGACGAAATAACGAAGGCGCTTTTCGAGCTGCTGAACCGGGTAAAGTCTTGCTACAATGATGCAAAGACCAAGCGAGGCGGGCCAGCCAATGTCACGGATACGCTGGCGACGAAAATCCTGATGGGAACGTTGGGGTGTATCCCGGCTTATGACCGTTACTTCACCATCGGGCTGAAAAAGCACAATTTAAAATCCTCTCCCCTGAATGGCTATAATTTTTCAGCTATGATGGATTTTTGTTCAAAATATCAAAAAGAATTTGAACAGGCTCAAGGGAATGTATCGCAACAGCGCGGCCTTCGTTATCCAATGATGAAAATCATTGATGCGTTTTTCTGGATTGAAGGAAGCGGCGAAGAATGAGCGTCCTCAGGAGCCAGTACGTCAAGGGTAGCTATAACCATTGCAAAATTTATTGATACACTTTTCCTTCTCGCCATGCCGGCGAAGGCCGGTATCCGGCATGCGGCGAGGCCGCAGTTTATAAAAGCGCATGCAAAGCATGCGCGGCCAGACCCCGCCCTCCGGCGGGGTGGCGAATTTATCAATAATTTTGAGAACAACTGTAGTGTCCGAAAGCGCTATATAGGGGTTTTACCCGCGCGACGGCACGGCGTCGAATAGCGATGACACCGAGCGGCCTTCGCTGATGCGCAGGATCGCTTCGCCGATCAGGGGCGCGATGGTCAGGTATTTTATTTTCTTGCAGGACTTCGTCTTGTCCGTGGCGAGGATGCTGTCGGTGACGACCATCTCGCTGAGCGGCGATTTTTCGATCCTCTCCACCGCGCTGCCGGAGAAGACGCCGTGGGTCGCCAGCGCCCGGACGGACGCCGCCCCGTGCTCCATCAAGGCCGCTGCCGCATTGCAGATCGTGCCTGCCGAATCGACCATATCGTCGATCAGGACGCACTCCTGCCCCGCAATATCGCCGATGACGTTCATGACTTCGGAAATGCCCGCCTTTTCCCGCCGTTTGTCGATGATGGCGAGGCCGACATCCAGCCTTTTCGCCAGCGCCCGCGCCCGCACCACGCCGCCGACGTCCGGTGACACCACCATCAGCGGTTTCGCCGACTTGGTTTTCTGCACGTAAGGGACGAACACCGGCGCGCTGGCGAACAGGTTGTCCACCGGAATGTCGAAAAATCCCTGAATCTGCGCGGCGTGGAGGTCGAGGGTCAGGACGCGGTCCGCCCCTGCGGTGGTGATCAGGTTGGCGACCAGCTTGGCCGAGATCGGCGTCCGCGGCCCCGTCTTGCGGTCCTGCCGCGCATAGCCGAAGTAAGGCATCACCGCCGTGATCCGCTGCGCCGAGCCGCGCTTGAGCGCGTCGATCATGATGAGCATTTCCATCAGATGATCGTTGGCCGGAAAGGAAGTGGGCTGGATGACGAAAACATCTTCCCCGCGCACGTTGTCCAGGACTTCCAGGAAAATTTCCTGGTCCGCAAAGCGCTTGATGTTCACTTCGGTTAACGGAGTGTTCAGGTAAGCCGACACCGCCGCCGCCAGGGGTGGATTGCTGGAACAGGAGATCAGTTTCATTTTTTCCCGCCTATCGTAGGATTTCAGTCTAGCGTAGCGAATTCCAGAAGAAAAAGACAGGGGCTATTTTATTGCGATAACCGAGATTTGCAGGCCGAAGCCTTTCTCGTTTTTCAGGAAGGCGCGGCGGTTGCTGAAAAATACGGACTCGCCCGTCAGCGTATCCTGTTTGACGTCATGGACGGTTTTGATGCCCAGTCTGTGCAGCCTGTCCGCCGCATATCCCGGCAGATTGAAGAGCAGATGCCCCTCTCTGGGTGCAGGCTTGAAAAAAACAGCATTGGAGGGGTCCTGTGCGAGAAAGGGCGCCTTGAAATCTTCGCTGACTTCGTAGGACTGCGGCCCGATGCAGGGGCCGATCGCGGCTTCGATATTTTCCGCTTTGGCGCCCAGCTTTTTCATCGCCTCGACCGTTGATTCCAGAACACCGCCAAGCGCCCCCCGCCATCCGGCATGGGCCGCGCCGATAATGCGCTCTTTTCTCGCGGCGAATAAAACCGGCGCGCAATCCGCCGTCAGGACGCCGAGGCCGATCCCGCGCTCTGCGGTGACGAGCGCATCCGCTTCCGGTACTTTGTCGCTGTCCCACGGTTTTGTGACCTCAACGGCCCTGGCGCCATGCACCTGTTTGGCAATAATCAGGCATTCCGGGGAGAGACGAAGCGTTTCGGCAACCCGGGCGCGGTTGGCGCACACATGCGGCAGCTTGTCCTCCGTTTTTGTCCCGCAGTTGAGGGAGGCATAGATGCCACCGCTGACGCCGCCCATGCGGGTAAAGAACCCGTGGTGAAGCCAGGAAATATCTTCCAGATCCGTCGTGAGGAATTTCATTGCCGCTTATCCTGATTAAACCCTGCCGGTTCGATTATAGTTTCTTTTGGCGTCAAGGCCATTACTTTGAACAGGCGCCCCATTTCCTGCGGGTCAACGAGGCGGTGAAGATCTGCCATAATGTCCCGGCGTTTTTTTTCGTCCGCTTTTTCGCAAAGCTTTTGCGCCCGCGTCTCAATGCCCAGCGCGGTCAGGAATTGGCCCTGCGTCACGGGCCCGGCAACGACTGCCGTTTGTTCAGCGACGGTTTTGAAGGTGCCAAAATCGACATGGGCGGTGATGTCTTTTTCGCCGGGGTTTTGCAGCGGGTCGGAGTATTGGTGCCGGGCGACGGCCTGCAGCGTGTCGCCAAAGCCCGGCTCCGTATGCCCGTAATCGATGATGAGCGCCGCGCCGCCCTGCAAGGCAATTCTATTCGATATTTCCTCGAGGATTTGCAGCGAGAGAGGGCTGATTTCAAAAATACTGCCTTCCGGAGCCGACAGAAACTTCTCCGGCATCAGCCCGGTGACGTCCATGTCCGGGTCTGCGGATACGAAGTAAAAAGAATTTTTCTGGCTGTCATAGCCGACGCGGCGTTCCTGCCATTTTCCTTTCACTTTTTCGAACTGCTGGATCGGCAGCGCGTCAAAGAACTCGTTGGCGATGACGAAGCAGATGCCCTCCGGGATGCTGCTGAAACTGTCATGCCACAGGGCATGGTGATTTTTCAAGGCCGACGCCTGAATGTCCCGCAATCTTTGGCTGGTTTCGACGAGGTGCAATGTCATAGAGGCCTTGAAGTTCGGCCAAGCGGATATAGTGCGCATGATGTCAGCGGCGAGCGTCCCCCGCCCCGGCCCCAGCTCCACCAGCCTGACCTCCGGCGGGCTGCCCATCTGCAGCCACAAATCCACCAGCCACGCGCCGACCATCTCGCCGAACATCTGGCTGATCTCCGGCGCGGTGATAAAGTCCCCCGTGATGCCGAAAGGGTTTTTTGAGCTGTAATAGGCATCCAGCGCCAGCCCCATATATTCGGCAAGCGTGACCGGCCCCTGGCTCCGGATGCGTTCGGCGATGATGTTATGCAGTTGTTTTGGATCTTCGGGCATGGCGGATGAGAAGAACTCCTGCAAAAATCATGGGCAAGGACAAAATCTGGCCCAGGGAAAAATATCCCAGTATCAGGCCGATCTGCATGTCCGGTTCGCGGTAAAATTCGACGATGAAGCGGCTGATGCCGTATCCGGTGATAAAAATGCCGGACAGGCAGCCGGTAGAGCGGCGGATGTCCGGTTTGCGCGCAGCGAGGAACAGGACGGCAAACAGGCACACCCCCTCCAGAAAGGACTCATAGAGCTGGCTGGGGTGCCGGGGCAGCCCGCCGCCGTAGGGGAAGAGAACCGCCCAGGGCACGGTCGTGACGCGCCCGAATAATTCGCCGTTGATAAAATTGGCGATCCGGCCGAAGAACAGGCCGATCGGCGCCACCGCCGCCAGGATGTCCCCGAGCGCCAATAGCGGGAATTTATGCTTGCGCGCGTAAAGGGCGCAAACGGTGATGACGCCCAGCAGGCCCCCGTGAAAGGACATGCCGCCCTCCCAGACGAACGGGATATAGAGCGGGTTTTGCAGGTAGTAATCCAGGTTATAAAACAGCACATATCCGAGGCGCCCGCCCAGAATAATACCCAGCACCAGCAGAGGCAGGATGTTGTCTATATCTTCGCGGCTGGGGTATCGGCGGCGGCCACGGCCAAGATCGGCCAGATAACAGGCGTAAAACCATCCTCCCAGGATCCCTGCCAAATAGGACAGGGCGTACCAGCGGATGCCCACAGTATCGGTAAAGTGAATGGCAATCGGGTCTATGTCGGGGAAGGGTATGCCTGTCATGGCGCGAACCTCCCTTCGGTCGCAGGGATGTGCAGCAAAGGATCTGGTTGATTTCTCAAGAGATTATTCACTGAGCTTCTGTTCATGGCCATAAAAAGAAAAATAGGCTGTTTCATCTAAATCATTGCATAACCTATTCGGCTCGTGATAGAAAGATGAAAAGCAATGAGGGGATTATGAGAAGTGGCGCGCAGAACCTGAAGTTTCTCGACGACCTGGCCAAGGTAGCCAGTGGCGCGGTCCAGTCTCTGGGCGATATCCGGGGACAGGTCAAGTCGATGGTCAACGCTTTCCTGGGGGAAATGGATATTGTCACCCGCGAGGAGTTCGAGCGCGTGGAGGCTCTGGCGCAAAAGGCGCGGGAGCGTCAGGTGGAGCTCGAAAAACGCCTTGCCGCCCTCGAAAAGAAATTGAAAACACCCGCAGGAAAGAAAAAGAAATGATCGGCGTACCCTTTGAGCTGTCCTATGGCGACAACAACCCGCTCGACCTGGTGGAAGAGCTGGCCGAAAGCAAAGGCTGGTCGTTTTCGCGCTATGACGATACCGCCATCAACATCACCCTTCCCGGCCGGAAAGCCAAACTCGACGTGAGCATGGAATGGCAGGAAGAGTTTTCGGCGCTGCTGGTCGCCTGTTCCATCCCGTTGGAAATCGGCCCTAAAAATCAGGGGATCGCCATCGAAGCCCTCGAAAAGATCAACAAGAATATGTGGCTCGGCCACTTCGACCTGTCCAACAAAGACAAATACCCGACCTTCCGCCATACCCTCCTGCTGCGCATGATCCCGGCCGGTATTGCCGTTGACATCATCGCCGATGTTTTTGAAATCGCGCTGGCTGAATGCGACCGCTTCTATGCCACCTTCCACATGGCGCAAAAGGGCGATATGCGCCTGCATGATGATCTGGACGCCGTTGTTTTCGAAACCGTCGGCGAGGCTTAACCCGTGCTGAACGTCCTTTTGATCGGGGCGGGCAAGATGGGCGGCGCGCTGGCGCAACGCTGGCAGGAAAAAAATATCTGCCGCCAGCTGGTCATCGTTGAACCGACCTCGCCAATCAAATCCTTTAAAGATATCCCTGCGGACTTCGATCCGCAGGTCATTGTTTTTGCCGTCAAGCCGCAGACGCTTCCTGAAACCGCGCGGGATTATCAGGGTTATGTTGATCGGGGCGCGCTGGTGGTGTCGATCGCCGCCGGAAAGCCGGTTTCATTTTTTGAAAAAAATTTCGGGCCAAAAGCCAAGATCGTCCGCAGCATGCCGAATTTGCCGGCCTCGATCGGCAAGGGCATCACCGTTGCCTGCGCCAACCAGAATGTCAGCGCGATGGAAAAGCAATGGGCTTCGGCTTTGCTGGGCGCAGTCGGCGAAGTGTTGTGGGTTGATAAAGAAAGCCTGCTCAATCCTGTCACCGCCCTCTCAGGCAGCGGTCCGGCTTATATTTTCCTGCTGGTCGAAACCATGACCAAAGCAGGCATTCACATCGGCCTTGATCCGGCGATGGCGGAAAAACTGGCGCGGCAAACCGTCATCGGCAGCGCCGCCCTGGCTGAAGCCAGCCCTGCCATTTCCGCCGCTACTCTGCGTGAAAACGTCACCAGCCCCGGCGGCACCACGCAGGCGGCGCTGGAAGTGCTGATGGCAGAGTCCGGTATTCAGGCGCTGTTCGACCGCGCGCTGGCCGCGGCGACCAAACGGGCGGAAGAGCTCTCGGTTTAATCTTTTAAGGTTCTGGCTATTTTTGAAGAGATTGTCACGTCGGCCTCGCGCAGGTAGAACGGCAGCGGCTTTTCGAAGGTGGCTCCCGACTTGAATTTCTGAATGGCCAGCCGTGCGACGTCTATCGCGTTATTGTCCTTCTCAGCCAGAGCCGCCTGTTCCAGAAGAGGGGCGACGGATTTTTTCGCGTCCCCGGAAATGATGATCTTTTGGTTGGCGGGAATAAACTGTTGCGCCCGCTGCGAAAAAATGCCGGGCGTCTCGTTCATGTATTCGATGCGCGGGGCGCCGGTTGAATCCAGCAGCGCAAAGTAAAGCTCTTCCCGCCAGGATTCGACGGCGACGATATTGGCGGCATCGGGCGTATGGGCGGCAAACATGTCGAAGCTCGACATTCCGATCAGCGGCTTGTCCGCCGCCAGGGCGATGCCGCGCATCGTGGCCAGCCCGAGCCTGATTCCCGTAAAACTGCCGGGTCCCGTAACCACGGCCAATAAATCGAGATCGGTAAAAGAGATTTTGTGCTGAGCCAGCCCATTCTGGATATGGCTCAGCAGCACATTGCCCTGGTCGCGCATCTCCGGCGTTTCAAACAGGTGCAGTACCTTATCCCCGTCAACAAGGGCGATGGAAAGGACTTTCGTCGCCGTATTGACCGCCAGGCATTTCATGCGATTTTGCAAATATCGTCAAATTTGAAGCGCGGACTCCGGGGGAAGAGCTTGGTCTTGTCGCCGAAACCGAGGTTGCAGATGAAATTCGCCTTGAACGACGTGCCTTTGAAGAACTCCTGGTTGAGTTTTTCCGGGTCAAATCCCGACATCGGCCCGCAATCCAGCCCATAGGCGCGGGCGGCGATGATGAAATAAGCTCCCTGCAAACTGCTGTTGCGTGCGGCGGTGTCGGCGATCAGCGGCTCATTGCCGGCAAACCAGGACTTGGCGTCGGCATGCGGAAACAACATTGGCAGATGCTCGTAAAATTTCATGTCCTGCGCGAGTATGGCCGTCACCGGCGCCGCCATGGTTTTTTCAAGGTTCCCGGGCGATAAAGCCGGTTTCAGCCGCTCCTTTGCTTCCCTGCTTTTAACGAAAACTATCCTGAGCGGGCTGCAATTGGCGCTGGTGGGGCCGAATTTCATCAAATCATATATTTTTTTCAATAAATCGGCGCTGACGGGCTCCGGCAGCCAGGCGCTATGTGTTCTGGCTTCCGTAAAAAGCAGCTTCATTGCTTGCTCTGTTAATGTATTTCCTGTCATGATATAGTCCCCTCCGCGGTGATTAATAAGGATGTGTTTGTTCAATGCTGGTAGGTCAATATACGCGTTTATATACTATGATTATAGGGGCTATTTTTGCGGCGGTTCTGTTCGTCGTGCCGCCCCATGCCCGTGCAGAAATCAGCGCTGATAACAGCACTGCCGTTATTTTCGTGTACCAGCGCGTCGGCGAAGATTCCGTTGCGCAAAGCAATATATCGCTGGAGCAGTTTAAAGAGCATATTACAGAACTGACCAAGGGTAGTTATTCAGTTCTGCCATTACCGAAAATAATTAACGCCCTCAAAAACGGCGATACCCTGCCCCCCCATACTATCGGCCTGACTTTTGACGGGGCCTATCAGGCCACCCTGGCCAATGCAGCCCCCCTCCTTGAGGACGCCAAACTGCCCTTTACTGTTTTTTTCGCCTCGGATATGGCGGATGGCGGCAATCCCGCGCATATGAACTGGAACCAGATTAAAAAGCTCAAAAAGGATCCCCTGGTCAGCCTTGGTATTTTGCCGGCTGCCTACGCGCATATGCCCAGTCAAACATCGGAGCAAAATTCCACACTTATTAACAAGGCGATAGCAAAATATCGTGATGTTTTAGGTGAAGAACCGGCTTTCTTTTCCTATCCCTATGGCGAATATAATACGGCCCTTAAAAAACAACTGGCCGGTTATAATTTTAAAGGCGTTTTTGGACAGCAATCCGGCGTGATTTATCCGCATTCTGATTTCCTGGCCCTGCCGCGCTTTACCATGACCGATGATTATGGCGACCTGGACCGTTTTGTGCTGACAGCCAACGCCGCACCGTTGCCTGTCAGCGAGGTGGTGCCGGAAGATACCGTATTGGCCCAAAATCCGCCGATCATCGGTTTTACGGTCGCGCCGGGGATCAGCAACTTGTCAAAACTCTCCTGTTTCGGCTCAGGCCTGGGCAAACTCAAACTGGCCCGCATTGGCGGCGGCCGCATTGAAATGCGCCCCGAGCAGCCCTTCGTTGACCGCCGCACCCGCATCAACTGCACCCTGCCCAATGACGTGATAATGCCCGGCGAGGCGCGGAGCTGGCGATGGTTCGGCATGCTGTTGATTGCCCCCTCTGTGGAGGAGGACAGCGGCGAAGACTCTGCGGAAAACCCTGAGGAACCGGAAGAAAATCAATAGGCTTGTCAAAGCCGATTTCTGCGCTATCCTTGATTTGGTTTTGATCTTAATGACAAGAGGTTGCCATGACTTTTACACTCCCCCCCCTGCCCTTCGACAAATCGGCCCTGGAGCCGCATATCTCCGCCAAAACATTTGATTTCCACCACGGCAAGCACCACAAGGCCTATGTGGACAAGGCCAATGAACTGGTCAAGGGCACGGCGCTGGAGGGCATGCCGCTCGAACAGGCGGTGATCGAATCCCGCAAGCAAGGCGTCGGCCCGTTATTCAACAACATCGGGCAAATCTATAACCACAACCTGTTCTGGCTCAGCATGGCCCCCAACGGCGGCGGCGCGGCCCCCTCTCCCTTGCTGGAAAAAATCAATGAGACGTTCGGCAGCTTCGATGCCTTCAAGGAGCAGTTCGTCAATGCCGGCATCGGCCAGTTCGGCAGCGGCTGGGTATGGCTGGTGGTCAACAAGGACAAGCTGGAAATCGTCAAAACCGCGAACGCCGAAACGCCGCTGACCGACGGCAAAACGCCGTTGCTGGTGTGCGATGTGTGGGAGCATGCCTATTATCTGGACTACCAGAACCGCCGTGCCGACTTCCTGAAAGTGTTCCTCGAGAAGCTCGTCAATTGGAATTTCGCGCTCGAGAATTGCAAAAAGGCCGCGAAAATGACGGGCTGCGGCGTTTCCTGCGGCTGCGGCGCCTAAGTTTATTATTGTTTGACCAGTTCAGCTTCGCTTTTAGGCAGGATGTTTTCACGGCGGAGATCCAGGTAGAGCAGTATCGGCGCCGCGACGAAGACGGACGAATAGGTCCCGACGACAATTCCCACCAGCATCGCGTAGGTGAACCCTTTGATGACTTCCGCGCCGAAGATCAGCAGCGCCACCATGGCCAGGAAGGTGGTCATGCTGGTCATGATGGTGCGGGAAAGCATCTGGTTCACGGCCAGGTTGAACAGTTCCAGCAACGGCATCTTTTTGTATTTGCGGAGCATTTCGCGGATCCGGTCGAAGACCACGACAGTGTCGTTGATGGAATAGCCGGCGACCAGCAGCACGGCGGCCACCGTGGAGAGGTCGAACTCAAACTGCGTCAGGGTGAAGAACAAGATCGTCGCGCAAACGTCATGCGCCAGGGCGATGACGCCGGTCACGCCGAACTGCCATTCGAAGCGGAACCACAAATATCCCAGGATCCCGATCATGGAATAAACGAACGCCTTCACCCCCACGAGGATCAGCTCCTGCCCCACCTGCGGGCCGACATATTCCACGCGGCGGTACTCGACGTCATTGCCGAGAAGGTTTTTGACCTCTTCATACAATTTCTTCTGCGTAGCCTGATCCGCTTCCTTGCCGGGAATTTTTATCATGATGGAACTATCGCCGAATTCCTGGATGGTCGGCGTGCCGGTGCTGAGCTTTGACAGTGATTCCCGTATTTCCCCGATATGAATCGTAGCAGGCGTCTTGATTTCCATTAGCAGCCCGCCGGTGAAGTCGATGCCCAGGTTGAGGCCGCGGGTGAACAGCATCACGATCGACAACGTCATCATCGCGAAGGACAGGAAAAGGGCGATTTTATGGATGCCCATAAAATTGATGTCGGTATGGTCTTTGACGAATCTGAATCTGAAACGCAACATGTGTTGTTACCTTCTCATTCTAAATATGGAGCGTTGAAGGGCGGGTTTTGCGCAGCCATGCGATAACGATCAGGCGCGTCAGCATGATGGCGGAAAAGAGCGACGTCACGATGCCGATGCTCATCGCGACGGCAAACCCCTTGACCGGGCCGGAGCCGAAAGAGAACAGGATCATCGCCACGATCAGCGTGGTCAGGTTGGAATCGACAATCGTCGCCAACGCCATTTTATAGCCGCTATCGACGGCGGCCAGCACCGTGCGCCCATGACGCAACTCTTCGCGGATACGCTCGAAAATCAACACGTTGGCGTCCACGGCGATACCGATGGTGAGGATGATCCCGGCGATTCCCGGCAGGGTCAGGGTCGCCTGCAAAATCGACAGCAGCGCAAAAATGAAAATCATATTCAGGATCAGGGCGATATTGGCGAACAATCCAAACAAGCCGTAAGACGCGAGGATCAGCACAAAAATGCAGGCCATGGCCGCCAGCGCCGCCGTCTTGCCGGAAGCGACTGAGTCGGAGCCGAGCGTCGGGCCGACGCTGCGCTCTTCCACCACGTTCAGGGGCGCCGGCAGGGCGCCTGCCCGCAGCAGCAACGACAGATCATGCGCTTCCTTGACGGTGAAGCTGCCGCTGATAATCCCGCCGCCGCCGCATATGGCGTCGCGGATGACGGGCGCGCTGATGACTTCGTCATCCAGCACAATCGCAAAAGGCTTGCCCACGTTGTCGCGAGTCACCTCGCAAAACCGCTTGGCGCCGATGGCGTTGAAGCGGAAGGAGACGACGGGCGCGCCCTGTTCAAAGCTGGGCTGCGAGTCGATCAGCATGTCTCCGCTTATCATCACCCGCTTCTTGATGATGACGGACTGCCCCGGATTTTCCCGCATCGGCAGCTTTCTGGAGCCGGCGGAAATGGCCCCTGTGGGGGCATCCATATCCAGCAAATGGAAGGACATCTTGGCGGTCCTGCCGAGAAGGGCTTTGATCCGCTCCGGATCATCCACCCCGGGGAGTTGCAGCACAATGCGGTTGGAGCCCTGACGCTGGATGACCGGCTCTTTCGTGCCGGTCTCGTCAATCCGGCGGCGGACGATTTCAATCGACTGGTTAATCACCTGGGTATTGAGGGCCTTGAGGGCGTCTTCGCCCAGGGTCACATGCACCTGGCCGTCATCGCCGATGTTGATCTCGGCTTTTTGCTCAAGGTTGCGGGCGATTTTATAGGCCGCATCATGGTCCTGCGCCGGGTTGCGCAGCTTGAAGGTCAGGCCATCGCGCGTTGTGCCGAGATCGACGTAGCCGATATCCTGTTTGCGCATTTCCGTCCGCGCGGCATCCACCATCGAATCCAGCCGGTCGCTGACGACCACCTTGGTGTCCGCCTCCAGCAAAAGATGGGAACCTCCCTGCAAGTCCAGTCCCAGGTTCACCGTGCTTGAAGGCATCCACGACGGGACGTTTTCCGTCAGCCATGTTTTTGTTTGCAGCGACATGACATTGGGGGCGGCATATAATATGCCCAAGACCGTCAAGGCCAGGATGAAAACAACTTTCCATTTTTCGATATGCAGCATGAGATCAGATCCTGATTGTTCTTTCGTTTAATCCGCTTTTGAACGTACCGCCATGATGGTGGAGCGCACGGCATGGACTTGCACGCCTTCCGCCAGTTCCAGCAGGACTTCATCATCGTTGACGGTCTTTTTAACTGTCGCAATCAGCCCGCCGCCTGTCACGACCTTATCGCCTTTTTGCAGGTTGTTAATCATGTTGCGGTGTTCCTGAAAACGTTTGTTCTGCGGGCGGATCACCAGAAAGAAGAAAACGCCCAAAATCAGGAAGATCGGCAGGAGCGAGGTGAAGATGCTTCCGCCGCCCATGACTGTGTCTGCGACTGAGGGAGCTGTTGTAGCGGTCTCTGCAAATGCCGAGGTGATGAACATGTTAATTTCTCCGGTTGGCTGTGTGATGCATTATCTTGCGCAATCCGCTTGAAAAGACAAGAGAAAACCGGAATTATTAAGGATAATCGCAACTATCTGAAGTGACACTGATAAAGGAACGCTCGCCGGCTGCCACCGTGAAGCGGTATTCCTTATTCGCGATAATCATGGAGTGGTGAACAGGCAGCAGCCCGGTTTTGACGGTCTCTTTGCCCCCGGTCTGGATAAAGCTGATAGACAGAGGTTTGCCGGGATCATACCAGGCTTCGGGGGTGCCCGTGGAACCGACGGCCGGTTCACCCTGCCCGGTGACGGTGATCATCCCGTTGGCAAAGGAAACACTGCCGTGCGGCCCGCTATAGACCGGCGTCTTAATCACAAAGCGCTTGACTGCCGGAGCACTGCAGTTCTTAGGCGGGCGGGCAGAATTGATGGCGGAAGACAGGCGCTCCGCATTAATCCCTGAATCGAGTTGTTTTTTGACGAGCTCCGTCAGTTGTTTCAACGCCCCTGCAGGCACATCCTGTTTGTACTTTTCCTCCAATTGCTGGTAGCGCACCTGCGTCGATTGCAATTCGGACCGCAGGGAAGTGATGGTCTGTTCAAGACCTTCTCTCTCCTCCTGGAGCCTGACCGACTGCTGCTGATGGGCAGACTCAGTGCTGCGGACATTTTCGGCGCCGCGCCAGTACGATAGGCTGGAAAGAATTCCTGCAGCCAGTAAAAACAGGACAAGCCGCCGCCGCCCCTCTTCCGCGCGGCGCCGGTACCGTCCCCCTGGATCCTGTGTCACAAAATTCATGCCTGCATCACTTTTTAACCTGGTTGCCCCCTAGGGATATTTGCGGACCGGAAAACTCCCCTATATTTTTGAATCCGATACGGAGCAGCAATTTCGTCTCATTGTCGCCGGACGCCTCGTTAGCGACGTTTCGCGACCCCTCCACTGAGAAGGTAAAGCATTCATCCACATAATTGAACCCGGTTGTCGCATTTCTCAGGCCGGGCTGGTTGCCGATGTCCACCAGTCCCGCAGCCTTGAATTTCCAGGTTTCTGTGATGTTATAGGTTCCATCCATTTGTATCTGCTGCCGTGCTTCGTCAAATCCGGTTCCGGCAACACCCGCCGTGTAAAAATATCTGGAGTTCAGGCGGAATTTGTTGTTGCCGCCGCCGGCTATAATTTCATGGTGCCTGGCGGCCAGGGTCTGGTTATCAAGGCGGAAACGGTAATCGGCATCAAGATAGTCGGACAGGCCGGCTTGAACTTGCCCAACCACATCGGAAAGCCGGTCCTCCAGACCCGATCCTTGCGGGAAAGTCCTGTCGCCCGAAAAGCGGTAGCTCTGACCGATAAAGACTTTCCCGTATCTCCCGTTATCTCCGTAAAGGCCCGTTTTAAGGCCGTAGTTCATCCTGCCCCCGTCTTCCTGGCGATCGATGCCGGGATACCTGCTTTGCTGAAACAGGTTGTTGCTGTCGAAGTTGGTATCGATGCTGTCCTCATTGGGTATTTTATCATTGGTATGGCTGACATTCGGGCTGAAGCTGATGCCTGCGACAGGTTCGATGATAGCTTGCCGGGACGCTACGGTTTTGACCAGGGGGTAGCTGGAGGTCAGGTTGGCCGTTGCCATGCCGCGGGCGGTCTTCGGGCTCCTGTCAAGGGCGGGGTTGACGAGGGCGGCATCGCTGTTCTCGACGGCATAAAAATCCCCCCGTCCGTCCAGATGCAGCAAAGTTTCCATGCCCCATGAAGAAATACCGCGGCGCTCCCATCCGGCATCAACCGAACCCCTTTGCATGCTTTGGTTATCGTTCTGGCGGTTCAGGCCCAGGGCGGAAATGCCCGCCTGCCACCTTCCGCCCCACAGGGACTGGGGTTCGCCAATCATGTAATGCTCCGCCATCGGCACGATATCCGGCTGGTCCGGCCTGATGCCGAGACGCAGATCCTGGAAATTAAAGGCGCTGATGCGTGAATAATCGCGTCCGTAAAAGCGTTCGGCATAGACTTGATTGGTCAGCACGTTCTCTTTGGAGATGTCGTAGAGCCGGAGATATTGCTTGTCGGTCGTGCGCGCGAGATCGAAGCCGCTGCGCCATTTGTCGTTGATATCGAATTTTCCGTTCGCCGTAACATGCCCGCGCTGTTTATCGTCCTCGACCCGCCCGTCCTCTTCCTTGCGGCTCGAATTGGCGGTGCTGGCATTGATTTTCAACTGGCCGTTTTTAAAACGCTGGCGCCATTCGCCTTCTGTCAGGATACCCGCCAGGGTGGTCGGCTCGACCTGAAGCGTCATGTCTTTGTCCGGCGCAATATCGTAGTAGTAGCCGCCCCTGATATGCGTGCCGAGCGCTTTCGACCATCCATACTGCGGGCGCAGAAATCCGCTTTTTCTTTTCAATGTCGGGTCGGGGTGCGAGAAAATCGGCGAATAGATCATCGGCACGCCCAAAAGCTCCAGTCTTGCATCCTTGTATCTGACGGTTTTTTTATCAGCATCATGGACGACCTTCGAAGCCTTGATCTGCCACAAGGGGTGCGGATCCATTTCGCAGACTTTGCATACCGTATAGGTGGCGTTGGTCATGGTGGTTTTAATGCCGTTATTCTCGCGCTTCGCCTCCTCCGCCGTAAAGCGCGACCCATCCGCCAGCAAAGTCAGCAGCTTCTGTACCAGGCCTTCTTTCATGTGGTTGTGGAGCTCGACATAGTCCGCGAAATGCAGATTACCTTCTTCATCCAGCAGCGAGACATTGCCGATCGCCGTCACCCTGTCCTGTGCAAGGTCATAGATAACCGCATCGGCCCGCAAAATCTGCGCTTCCTGCACCATTTCCACATCGCCGATGGCGGTGACGGTCTGTTTCTCGTCATCATGCAGCAGGGATTGGGCCGTGAAATTGACGGGCGCGGCGCTGTAATCATTTTTCTGCGACAGGGGATTTGCATGGCCGGCAGGGGTCCCTGCCAGCAAAAACAGCGCCGCCAAAACGGCAACAAGCCTGAACCGTGAAAAATATGAGCGATCGAAGGACATGCCTGATATTGTCCTGAAAACTCAAGGGGATGTCAATACTTCCCCCGGCCTAATCGCGGATTTCTTTTGCGATTACTTCTTTTTCAGGAAAGATGGAACATCCGGGCCGAAGGTGCCGTTATTGTCTTCCGACAGGATATTATGATGCTCTTCATGGCGGCTGCGCTTTTCATGCGGCGGCGGCGCGCTTCTGGGGTGCTTGCGCTCATGTTTCGTCGCAGGGCGCTCATGCTGCGGATCATGCGGCTTTCTATGCGGATGGGCGACAGGCGGCGTAATCGCAACTTCTGCTGCCGGGGCTTCCGCGGGGGCCGCTCCGTCGAGGGTGAAAACATTGATTTTTTTTCCGATCAGTTTCTCGATCTGCTGCACGGCTTTGAAATCGTTCGGCGTTGAAAAGGTAAAGGCGCGTCCCAGAGCCCCGGCGCGTCCGGTGCGGCCGATGCGGTGCACGTAATCTTCGGGATGATTGGGGACATCCCAGTTAAAGACGTGCGACATGCCCTGCACATCCAGCCCGCGGGCGGCGACGTCGCTGCATACCAGGATTTGCGAAAGACCTTCCTTGAAGGCATTCAGCGCAACCGTGCGCCGTTCCTGCTCCATATCACCGTGCAGCGAGGCGACCTTGATTCCCTTGGATTTCATGAAGCGGGCCACTTCGTCGATATCGCGCTTGCGGTTGCAGAATACAAAGGCGTTCTTGACGTCTTCCTGCTGAAAAATCTTGTAAAAGGTGGCCTGCTTCTGTTTGGGGTGCGGCACATTGACGATAAAGTGCTGGACATTCGTTGCCGTTGAAGATGGCGCCGAAACGGTCACAATCTTTGGATTGCTGAGGAATTTATCGGCAAGCTTCTTGATTTCCGGCGGCATGGTGGCCGAGAAAAACAGCGTCTGGCGGATCGGCGGCAGGATGGAGGCGATTTTTTCCAGATCAGGGATAAAGCCCATATCCAGCATCCTGTCTGCTTCGTCAATCACCAGGATTTTAATATCCGCGAGGAGTATTTTTCCGCGCCCGAACAAATCGAGCAGGCGTCCCGGCGTCGCAATCAGCACATCGACGCCGCGATCCAGGTTGCGGATCTGCTCGTCCATCGAGGTGCCGCCGACAATCAAAGCCTGGGTCAGCGGGTGGTGCTTGCCGTATTTGGTGAAGTTCTCGGAAATCTGCGCCGCCAGTTCGCGGGTCGGGGACAAGATCAGCGAGCGCGGCATGCGCGCCTTCGCGCGTCCGCCCGCCAGAATATCAATCATCGGTATCGTGAATGCCCCGGTCTTGCCGGTTCCCGTTTGCGCCAAGCCCAAAACATCCCTGCACATCAGGACGATGGGGATGGCCTGTTCCTGTATAGGGGTGGGATGTTTGTATCCGGCTTCTTCAATCGCCCTGAGTACGTCTTCGCTCAGGCCCAAATCCTTAAAAGCGACAGCTTCTTTTAATTCCATATTATTTTTATCTTCTCACCTAAATGTATAGTTCGTATAGAGCAATACATTGCAAATGACCAGATTTCAATGTATTTTAAGCTCGATTTTCACTTTTTTACTTAAAGCGATTTTTAACAGCAGCGAGGCGCCCCTATGGCCAAAACCAACCCGCAAATGACCGCAACCCACAATACGCCGAGCAATCTGCCGGTGCGCATTGTTTCGCATGGCCATCTCCGCAACCCCGGAACACCCCTGAACCTCGAAGCCCTCGAAGGCGTAAACGTTAACTTAAGCGCCGTTGAGCGCCGTACTTCCACCCTCCTCGGCCGCCGGACGGTCAAGAAGGAATGGCAGGCCGCCTGGCTCCTGAAAGCGCTTGCCTGCATGGACCTGACCACCCTGAGCGGCGACGATACCCCGGGCCGCGTCAAGCGCCTTTGCGCCAAGGCTAAGAAGCCCCTGCGCGATGACATTGTCGAGGCACTTGGCATCGAAAACCTGCATTTGACCACCGGCGCTGTCTGCGTCTATCACGAAATGGTCGAAACCGCCGTGAAAGAGCTGGAAGGCACTAATATCCCGGTTGCTGCCGTCTCCGCCGGTTTTCCGCACGGCCTTTCGCCCCTGAAGCAGCGTTTGCAGGAAATCAAGGCCTCCGTCGATGCTGGGGCCAAG
This sequence comes from Alphaproteobacteria bacterium, assembly GCA_021413445.1. Taxonomy (GTDB): domain Bacteria; phylum Pseudomonadota; class Alphaproteobacteria; order Micavibrionales; family UBA2020; genus PALSA-926. The sequence goes on from JAIOQI010000031.1 coordinate 35,129, forward strand.
GAAATCGACATCGTCATCACCCGCGGCCACGTCCTGACCGGCAACTGGCAGGCATTATATGATGAAGTTCGCGCCTTCCGCGAAGCCTGCGGCGACGCGCACCTGAAATCCATCCTCGCCACCGGCGAACTGGCCACCATGCGCAACGTCGCCAAGGCGAGTATGGTCGCCATGATGGCCGGTTCCGACTTCATCAAGACCTCGACCGGCAAAGAAGCGGTAAACGCCAACCTGAACGTCACCATGGTCATGATCCGCATGATCCGCGAATTCCAGGACCAGACCGGCTATAAAGTCGGCTACAAGCCCGCCGGCGGCATCGCCACGGCGAAGGATGTCATGAACTACCAGTTCATCATGAAGGAAGAACTCGGCAACGAATGGCTCCAGCCCGACCTGTTCCGCATCGGCGCGTCTTCGCTGCTGGCGGATATCGAAAGACAGCTGGAACACTTCATCACAGGCCGCTATTCAGCCAACAACCGCCATCCGGTGGGTTAAGGGAGAGACAACATGACCGCACAAACAAAAGTCGCAGAAATATTCGAAACCATGGAATACGGCCCCGCGCCGGAGAGCGCTTCCACCGTCAGGGAATGGCTGGAGCAGCATAAATCCACCTTCGGCCATTTCATCGATGGCAAATGGATTGTGCCGTCGAAGGGCAAATGGTTCGATGCCAGCAACCCCGCCACCGGCGAAAAACTGGCCAAAATCGCCTGCGGCACCAAGGACGATGTCGATAACGCTGTCAAGGTGGCGCGCAAGGCGCAGAAGTTATGGGCGGCGCTGGACGGCTTCGAGCGGGCGAAATACCTTTACGCCATCGCCCGCCTGATCCAGAAAAATTCCCGCCTGCTGGCCGTGCTGGAAAGCATGGACAACGGCAAGCCGATCCGCGAGACACGCGACCTCGATGTCAACCTTGCCGCCCGTCACTTCTATCACCACGCCGGCTGGGCGCAGATCCTTGACAGCGAATTCCCCGGCTATGAGGCTTACGGCGTCGTCGGCCAGGTCATCCCGTGGAACTTCCCGTTCCTGATGCTGGCGTGGAAAATCGCCCCCGCCCTCGCCGCCGGCAATACGGTGGTGCTGAAACCTGCTGAATTCACGCCGCTGACGGCCGTGCTCTTTGCCGAGCTGTGCCAGGAAGCGGGCTTGCCCGCCGGCGTCATCAACATCGTGCAGGGCGACGGCTCCACCGGCGCGGAAATCGTCAAGCATCCCGATATCAACAAAATCGCCTTCACCGGCTCGACCGAAGTCGGGCGCATCATCCGCGCCGCCACCGCGGGCGCGGCCAAGGGCCTGACTCTGGAGCTCGGCGGCAAGTCGCCGACCATCGTGTTTGAGAACGCCGACCTCGACAGCGCCGTGGAAGGCGTCGTCGATGGCATCTGGCTCAATCAGGGCGAAGTCTGCTGCGCCGGTTCCCGCCTGCTGCTGCAGGAAGGCATCGCCGAGAAAATGATTAAGAAACTGAAGCGCCGGATGCAAAACCTGCGCGTCGGTTCGCCGCTCGACAAGGCGATTGATATGGGCGCCATCGTCAGCCAGGAGCAATACGACAAGATCGACCGCCTGGTGAAACTGGGCGTCAAGGAAGGCGCAACGCTGGTGCAGCCGGGCAAGGATTCATGCCCCAAAGGCTGCTTCTATCCGCCGACCATGCTGACGAACGTGCAGCCGGCGGCCACCGTCGCGCAGGAAGAGATATTCGGCCCCGTCGTTTCCGTGATGACCTTCCGCACCCCGGAAGAAGCGGTGCTGCTCGCCAATAACTCCCGCTTCGGCCTTGCTGCCAGCATCTGGAGCGAAAACATCAACCTCGCCCTCGACATTGCGCCGAAAGTGAAAGCGGGCGTGGTGTGGATCAACTGCACCAATATGTTCGACGCCGCCTGCGGCTTCGGCGGCTACCGCGAGTCCGGATTCGGACGCGAAGGCGGGCGCGAGGGGATGTATTCCTACCTCAAGCCGAAATTCGTCAAGTCCCTGCCCGTCTATAAAGACGCCAAGGTGAAACTGAGCGCGGCGAAACACGTACCTGCCGCAATAGAAGGGCTGCTGGCCACCATCGACCGCACGGCGAAACTCTACATCGGCGGCAAACAGGCCCGCCCGGACGGCAACTACAGCATTTCCATCACCGACAAGAAGGGCAAGCTGATCGGCCAGGTCGGCGAAGGTAACCGCAAGGACATCCGCAACGCCGTCGAAGCCGCCAAGAAGGCCGAAGGCTGGAGCAAGTCCGCCCATCACCTGCGCGCGCAAATTCTCTATTACATTGCCGAGAACCTCAGCGCCCGCAAGGATGAGTTCAAGAAGCGCCTGGTCCAGATGACCGGCGTCACTCCCATTGCTGCCGCGAAGGAAGTGGATGCCTCGGTCCGCCGCCTCTTTACCTATGCGGCCTGGGCTGACAAGTATGACGGCGATGTGCATTACCCCCCTGCCCGCCTGGTCTCCGTGGCGATGAAGGAGTCCGTTGGCATTCTCGGCCTCGTCTGCCCGGATGAAGCGCCGCTGCTTGGCTTTGTCTCCATGTTTGCGCCGGCGATGGCGATGGGCAACCGCTCGGTCATCATCCCCTCGGAAAAATATCCGCTCTCGGCGACTGACTTCTACCAGATCTTCGACACCTCGGATGTTCCGGCTGGCGTGGTGAATATCGTCACCGGCGACCGCGCCTCCCTGACCAAGACTTTGGCCGAGCATGACGAGGTCGATGGTATCTGGTATTTCGGCTCCGACACGTCCGGCAGCGGCCTGGTGGAAAAGTCCTCCGTCGGCAACCTGAAGCGCACTTGGGTCAACAACGGTAAGCAGCGCAACTGGCTGGATGCCGGACAGGGCGAAGGCGAAGAATTCCTCCGCCACGCGGTCGAGATCAAGAATATCTGGATTCCTTACGGGGAATAGTTCTTACAGGCGGGGCTGTTTCGGGTCCGGTTTTTGGGACGGCGCATATTTGCCGAGGATTTCTTCCAGCGGCAAAGGCTTGTCCGCATAAGGATCCGGGCCCTGCATCATGATATTGACCAGTTGCTCTGCCTGTTCAGGGGGGAGTCTGAAGTTTTTGCTGTGCTGAATGGTGACAAAGTGGCGGATAGTCTCGCCGATCTCCTTCAGCAATTCCATGTTTTCTGCTGATCTGGCGAGAGAGTCCGGCAATTGCCGGAAAACTTCGCTTCCCGCCCGCATCAGCGCGGTGAGCTGCACCACATGAAAGGCATACTCCGCCTCCATGAAGCCGTCCGCCTTCACGCCACGGCAATGCGCGCAGTTACGCGCCAGCAGTTTTTCCTGCAAGGATGCGTGCGGGTCTCTCACTTTCAGGTTGAGGTCATTGACCTCCCCGATCATTTCCCGGCTGCACTTTACAAACCACTCCGGGAGAGGCGTGCAGGCAAGCGCTTCGGGCGGATATTTGTGCACGATGACGCGGTAAAAATCATCCCAGGTCTTGATAAAAGATTCCTCTGCCGGTTTTTCAGCGGCCTTGCTATACATCGCCTGAATGCCTTTGCGGTCAATCAGGGCGTCTTTTGTTATGACCGGCTCATCCTTTGTGACAACGATATAATCGCCCTTATCATCAATGTAGGCTCCGTTCAGGTTGGCCGCTTCGCGGTAATTTCCGTGCAGCCCAGCAACCGGCACATGACCTTCCTCCAATATACGCTTTTCAAGTTCGGCGATTGCGCAGGTAGCAGCCCCTATGTTATGCCTCTCATTGCGGAGTTCTTCCTTGTGGCGGTCATGGTCGCTCACAGAAGAATAGGTGTACTTGGCAACCACCCATTCGCCGTCAGCGAAAGTCTGGGCCGCGTAATATACACGCTTGCTTTTATCTTTCTTGTCGACAAAAACTTGCGTGGTGATCCAGCCTTCAATTGGGCTTTTGATGTTTTTGGCCCATGACGGGATGACGCGCTTCTCCGGCGCCGGTGGCGGGGCGTCCTTGCCTGCGAAGAAGTTGAAAAACTCTTTCGGCATTTTTACCCCGCAGCAGGCGGTTTCGGTTTGTTTTTCTTGGGCGCGGGCGCGGAGACCTGATCCTGGTATTGCTTGTAGAATATCTCCAGCGGCAGGGGCTTGTCCGCATAGGGGTCAGGCCCCTGCATGATGACATTGGCCAGTTGCTTTGCCTGCTCGGGCGAGCAGTATAAACGCTCCTCGGCAAAAGCGCTGAGGTTGTTGCTGATGCTCTCCAGCAGTTGCAAGCCGTCCGCGTCAACAGACAAGGATGTCGTCAATTTCTGATAAAGCCTGGCGCCCATGCGCATCAATGTCGTCAGGCGGGCGGCTTCGTAGTCATAGACTATTTTGGGCGTGCCGCCGTCTTCGTCATATTCGCCATTGCCCCAGCTGATTTTCATGGCCAGCTCATTAAAAGCGGTGCCTGAAAAGGAGCGCGCGGCTTTTTTCAGCTGCTGTATATTTGTTCCAGCCGTCATTGCCCCCTCAAGGGCGTGCATCACGGTGAGCGTATCGCTGATATGCGCCATGATCTTGGGAAAATTGGGGTTCTGTTTGTCCTGTTCGGACAGCACAAAGCCTTCCTGTGAAGAATTGCGGACAATCTCGCGGTAAAAATCGTCCCAGGTCCTGATGACGGGTTCAGCCGACTTGCCTGCGGCCTTGCTGTACAGCGCCTGGATGCCCTTGCGGTCAATCAGGGCGTCTTTTTCTATGATCGGCGCATCCTGAGTGACAGGAACATAATTGCCCTTATCGTCAAAATAGGCCCCGTTCTGGTTGGCCGCCTCGCGGTAATTTCCCCTGAGCACGTCAACGGGCGTGTACCCTTCCTCCAGCAGAAGCTTTTCAATCTCCGCTATTCTTGGAATGGCTTCGCCCGCTCCGTTTTTAGAGCCTATCACGTCCGATGAGTAAGAGCTGTTCTGGTCTGTGGCGGAATAAGAATATTTGACGATCCTCCAGGTATCATCCCTCATATGGGCGGCGGCGTAATATATCCGCTTGCTTTTATCCTTCTTGTCGATAAAGACTTGGGTGGTGATCCAGCTCTCGATGGGGTTAGTGATGTTTTCAGCCCATGACGGAACGACGCGTTTCTCCGGCGCCGGCGGTGTGTCATCCTTGCCTGAAAAGAGGTCAAAGAATCCCATGGTTTACTCCGTGAGGGGAGGCTTGACTTTAGCGGACATGGTGTTGACTTCGCGCACGCCGGCCCGTCGCTCCTGCACCTTCTTCATGGCTTTCTGGCGCTGGTCGTAATAACGGTCCAGCCAGGTGGAAACCCATGCCGGGATCGTTTCTTTTTTGTCGTTGGCGACCCAGGCCTGGAGCTTGTCGAAATTCTCCATCGTGCCGCCGAGCTGGACGAACTTGTCCTTCGCGGCCTTGACCGATTCCTGGATGGACACCAGGGCGTTGGCATTGGCGCCATTGACGGACAGCATGCTTTCCTTCAGTTGCTTGAGGTTTTGCGAGGCATCGAGCAAATGCGCATAAAGCTCGCATTCGGCCAGATGTTTCTGGAACGGCTCGATATGTATGCCCAATTGTTTCGCTTCTTCCAGCTGTTCCTTCGCTTGCGGCAGGAACTCCGAGAGTATTTCAGAGATCGTCAGTTGTCCGCCAGATGGCAGGAGCCCGTTGGACTTTTGATAGACCGCTTTCCGGTCTTCGAGGGATAAAGACTCGATTTTGTCGAATTTCTCGTTCTTGCCCAATACCTTCTGGATGCCGAGATAGAACGCGCCGATCTGGGCCGCAAAAAGGTCCATGCAGGCCAGGGATTTTCCCACCTTGAGAATATCGTCCAGCGACGCATTGGGCTTGGAAGCTGAATTGAAGATATCCGACAGGATGCCGGATTCCATTTTCGAGGCGATCTTCGGATCTTCATTGTTTTGCTCGACGGCCAGGATGGATTTGGCGATTTCGGAGCGCTTGAACGTGGCGTCGGAAAAAATCTTGCCTTCCACGCGGCGGTAAGGGTGGCCGACGGCGTCAAAGGCGATGCCTTCGATATTGGCCGCGGCTTTATAGTGGTCGATGTCGAAGAAATGCACATGCAGTTCGGGATATTTGTCGGCCGGGTATTTCTCCGGGGTGAGGTCGAGCTTTTTGCTCGTGCCGATGTTTTCCTTGAACCTGTCAAGCAGGGCCAGCTGATAGACGGCGGCCGGGAACGATACGTCTTCCTTGCTGACGGTTTCCGACTTGAACAGCCCGTCCGGCTGATCCAGGTCGAAGATCATGTAGTGCATTACCCGCCACTTGTCCTGAGCGGGGTCGATCTGCATCGCTACCCAGAATTCGGCGAAGTTGACGTCTTCGTAGGCATTGGTGCGCACGGCATTGTAGTAGGAAGCTTTCTGGGGCAGTGCCGCCGCCAGCTTGTCATCCCAGGACTGGGAGGCTTTGACAACTGGCGTTTCTTTTTTCTCGTCTTTTTTGCCCCACATAATCTTTATCTCCTACATCATATATTCATAAATCTTTAGAGTGCTTAAAGAAAAGCCGGTGATCCATCAGGACCACCGGCTTGATCCTTCATTAAGGCTTGGGCGTGTTGTCCGTCCCAGTCTTTTTCTCAGGCGTGGCGCTGTTATCATTGACAGCGTCGTTCTTCTTTTCGTTCTCCTGACGAGCTTCCTTGGCGGCTTCCAGAAGGCGTACTGCCTTCGACTGGTCGGCAGCTTCAATCAGCTTGTCAGTAGCGCCGCGCAGGTTCTGTGCAGTTTGCTCCAGTTCCTGTATGCGTTTTTTACGAGCGTCGTTTTCTTTTTCGATCATCTGCTGCATACGCTGCAGACCGTCGATCAGCTTCGCGGGGTCAACTGTGCCGCGCGATTTGCTGTTCAGGGTCATTTGGTGCGCAGTTTCGATCATCTTCGTGGTATTTTCGTGCATCTTGTCGCCGAAATCGTCGGATTTCTTCAACGTCTGGGCAGACTTCAGCATGGAACCGGCGAAGGCGGCAGCGCTCAGCATGGCCTTCCACTCGTTCTGGCTGTTGAAGAGGATGTCCTGGATCTTCTTGCGTTGATCTTCCATCGTCTCGATGATCTGGCGCAGCTGTTGTGCAGCGAGAACGCCTTGGGCACGAGAGCCTTCGAGAACGGCGATACGATCGAGGAAGTTCTCTTTTTGCTTCACGACATCCTTCAGGTACATTTCATCATCCGGATCCGCGCTTTCCTTAAAGTCTTTTTCAGCGTTGGGGATGTACTCTTCGTTATAGCGGCGCAGGACTTCCTTGGAAGCGCCGAGATAAACGCCGATCTGACGGGTGCACTCTACGCGGGCTTCACCGAGCTTGTAAGCTTCTTTCATGACTTGAACGATGCCTTTGTCGGTCTCTTCAACGCTATAGACCAGTTGCAGCATTTCGTCCATCATTTCAGGCAAGGCGTCCGTCATTTCCTGGACGGCCTTTTCTTCTTCGGTGGTCTTTTTCTTTTTGCCGAACAGGCCGTTCCAGACGGTCTTGATCGCATTTCCGGTGCCCTTGGCGACCTTGCCAGTGGTGTCTGCGAGACCTTTCAGGAGAGCACGTGCGTTTTCGCCGAGCTTCTCGAGGTTCATGCCCGCGAGGCCTTTTTCCAGCTTATCGAAAGCGCCGGCCATGACATTGACCTGGGCGTTGAATTTGCCCTGGATCTTGAGCATGTCAGTGGCGATCGCGCCGAGCTGCGCCAGAGGCGGGTGTCCGTAGGTGATGATCGCGTCGAAGCTGTTCGGAGCCTTATCGATCGGGTCCATGACCTTTTCCATCTGGTCCAGCAATTCCTTCATCTGGGCTTTCAGGTCAACGTCGGTTACATTCTCGTCAGTGACGATAGCCTTCACATCGGCGTAATCGATAATTTTGCCGCTGGCGCGCTTCCTGCGGCTCTCTCTTGCGGATTCGTTGTTGTCGCCAGTGCCAGTTGTTTCGTTATCTGCCATTTTTAGGTCTCCTCGTGGGTTAAGTAGTCTGGTTATATTTTTCCTAATCGCAGAATCACATTACAGAACTAATTTCATAATGTCAACCGCAAAAATTAAAAAAGCGTAAACTTAAATTACCATATTAAACAATTAGTTACTGATGTTTATAGCTAATTTGGCTTATTATGTTAATTTATGGCTTGGGAACGTGGTACGCAAATATGTCTTCGTAGCTCCAACCGGCCAGGTCCGCTTTGACAACGGCCGGCAAACACTTGAAGAGCCCATAGGCAATTTCCCGGCGATTCTCCTGATCCATGTGCTCGTTCAGTTTATTTTTCAGCGCATGGAGATGCAGGACGTCATTGCAGGCATAGTCCAGCTGTTCCGGCGACAGGTTCGGCTGCCCCCAGTTGGTGCATTGCTGTTCCTTGGATATCTTGATGCCCAGCATGTGCTTGCAGGCATCCTCGAGATCGTGCGCCTGGGTATAGGTCCTGGCGATGCGGGACGCGATTTTCAGGCAATAGACATTTTCCATGATGACGTCGAGATAATAGCCGATCCACCGCATGTCGCCGCGGGCATAGTAGAACAGTTTCTCCTTGGAGGCGTCGCCCAGAAGTTTTTGCAGGTTCGGCGCGGCATAGGGCCCCTTCTCGAACTGGATGATATGCACCTTGCTGTCCGGCTTGCCGTCATAGATCTGCAGCAGGCACAACCGGTCGCGCCAGACGTTCAGTCCCATGAACTCGCTGTCGATCGCCAGGATGTCGCCAAAGGCGACCCCGGCGGGCAAATCATTCTTATGCAGTACGAAGCGTGACATGGCGGTCCCTTAAGGGTTGAAGCCCGGCTTGAACCAGGGCTGCGGATTGATGGTGGTCTTGGGCGGTTGCGCTGCATAAATGCGGGCGACATCGTCAAGGTAATGGTTTTGCAGGCGGGTATAGTTGATGCCGCCCATGTGGGACAGCGCCTCGTTGGCGAGCTTGATGACCGGCTCATATTCTTTTTCATCAACAGCCTGCAGCATTACCGGCAGGATGTCGGGGAGCTTGCTGCCCATGTAGTGCATGCCGGCCTTGCCATCGCCGCCCGGCGCGCCGTTTCTGGCCTCAAGAATGCTTTTCATGAAGATGGTCGTGGCGGACAAATTCTCAAGATAAGCCAGTTCGCCGCGCTTGTGGCAGGTGCCGAGCGCTTCGCAGAGGTGTTCGGTCATGAACTTCATAAAGACGTTCCTGACCTGGTCGGATTCGCTCTTCGGCACATAGGCATCCACCGGATAAAGCGGCACGCGCATATCTTCAGGAAGTTTCGGGAGCAGCAGCTTGCCGCGCGTAATGAATTCCTCCAGCAGCGCTTCCACGCCGGCGGAATTGCCATTGCGGATCAGCGCTGAAAAGCTGTCGGTGATTTTCTCGCCGTCTTCAGGAAAAAATTTCGAGATTTGCCGGTAAGCCTGGTTGCTGCCGGAGCGCCAGCATTGGTGCAGGCCGAGGACATATTCGCAGACATGGATCAGGCACATCAGGCCCATGAATCTCTTTTCTTCGGTGCTGTCCGCTGCGCGGATATCCTTCAGGAAGGTTTCCAGGCGGCTGATTTCGCCCTGCCATACGGGTTTCGGTGTCGGAGCCGGGCCTTCAGCCAGGAACTTGGTCGCTCTTTCCTGTAGAATTGGCGCAACGCCGTTTTTATCGATCAGGATATGGCCCTCGTCCAGCATGGTGTTCATGAAAGCCATGTGGGTCATTTCCCTGACCACCTTGTCGTGATAGTGCAGCGACGCGAAATCATGGATATTGGTATCGATCATCATGATGCGGCTGTCTTCGCCCATCGCTTTGCCGACGTCTTCCATGCTGAAAATTTGCGTGGCGGCCTTGAAGCCGCCCTTCTCCAGATCCGAGTAAATAATGACCAGGTCAATATCGGAGGAAGCGATGGGCTGATAGCTGCCCTGCTTCATGGCGCGGCCGTAGGAACCCGCCATAATCACGATGTCGGCGTTAGGATGATGTTTTGCAAGATACGGCTTGATGAATTTCTCAACGACTTCGTTCACGTTTTGCACGACATTCTCCTGATTCTTTATAACGGCTTCATGCTTGAAATGGAGACGTCTTATAACAAGACATAAGGCATATGTAAAGAGTGTGTTTGCCAAGAAAATGCGCTGACCTGTTTTATTAAAAAAATTAATTAATATGCTGATATGTATTGATTAATTTTTAATTTCTCAAATAACAAAATCTGGATTGCATAGAGCTTTGGATTGTCGCTAGTATATGAAGATCATACCATCTACGGACACCAATTTTTGCAGAGGGATTGCATCATGGTAGCAGGGCTGAGGATTGCTATTGAAGGGAATATTGGTGTCGGAAAATCCTCTCTGCTGCCGCGACTCAAAGAACACCTCCCCGGCGCATGGGAAGTGATGGATGAACGGGCCGACGAGGATCCGGAGTTCAAGGAACTTCTCAGCGCTTTCATCAAAGATCCTAATAAACAGGCGCAATTCCAGTCATGGATTACGCAGCGCCGCCTGAAGGAGTTCCTGGCCCTCTCCCAGAACCCTACCCATTACCTGTTTGAAAGGTCATTCCTGGGAGAACTGGTGTTCTGTCATGCCAATTTCATGCGCCATGAAAGGCCAAACGGGCAGTTCATGGGCTATTACTACAATATCGTGGCCGCGCTGAAGCAATGCCGTTATGATGCCGTTGTCTATCTTAAGGCCAGCCCGGAAAAGTGCTTCGAGCGCATTCGTTACCGTGCCCGGAAAGAGGAAAACAGCATCAGTTTCGAATATGTGCGCCACCTGCATGCCTGTTATGAGACGCACTTGACGGAATCCGCCCGGGTGCTTAACATCCCCGTTCTCACGGTCGATTGGGAGAATTTCGGCTCTACGGAGACCGTTTGCGAGCAAATCTCCGCCATCGTCGATCTGGCAAAAACAGAAAGGAAATTAATGCTATGAGCATCATTCCCAAAAAGAGTTTTACCGGGATCCTGAAACAAAAGCTGGTGAACAAGGGTTCAAAAAGCGAGCATCAGGCCATCGTCCTGGAACTGGCCGACGGCACCGATCTCCGGCTGCGCATGCTGGGCGAGAATCCCTTTGAGAACACGGCGTTGAAACCTTATGTCGGCAAACGGGTGCAAATCAGCGGTTTCACAACGCCGGTTCGGCCTTTGCTGGTGATCGACAGCGTGGCCGACATCACGGTGCTCGGGCCTCCCGGAAAACCGGCAAAACCGCCGCAGCCGTAATAAACCAGCTTTATTCCTTCAGCGCCGTCTGGACGAAGGTCTCGATCTTGTCCAGCGCCACCCTCTCCTGCGCCATCGTGTCGCGGAAGCGGATGGTCACGGCCTGGTCCTTCGGCGTGTCCGTGTCGATGGTGATGCAGAACGGCGTGCCGATTTCATCATGGCGGGCGTAACGCTTGCCGATGTTGCCCTTCGCGTCATATTCGGTCATGAACTTCGTGCGCATGGAATAATAGAGTTTTTGCGCGATTTCCGGCAAGCCGTCCTTGTTCAGGAGCGGCAGGACGGCGGCTTTAACCGGCGCCATGCTGGGCTTGAACTTCATGTACATCTGGCTGGGGCGTGACGGGTCGGCGGTATAGGCTTCCGCCAGCAGCGCCAGCACGCCGCGGGTCAGGCCGGCAGCCGGCTCGATGACATGCGGGATAAATCGGCGCGGCGGCTGGACGGAATCATCGAAATATTCCATCTTCTTGCCGGAATGTTTTTCATGCTGGGTCAGGTCGAAGTCGCAGCGATGCGCGATGCCTTCCAGTTCGCCGAAGCCCGGCGCCGTGAAGGGGAAGCGGTATTCGACATCGACCGTCCCCACTCCGGCTTTCGCGTAGTGCGACAGCTCGTCCTTGTCGTGCGGGCGCAGTTGCAGATTGGCGGGAGAAACGCCGACGGCCTCCCACCACTTCTTGCGCGCATCGGTCCAGAACTCGAACCACTTTTTCGCCTCATCGGGATGGCAGAACCACTCCATTTCCATCTGCTCGAACTCGCGCGAGCGGTAGATGAAGTTGCGCGGCGTGACCTCGTTGCGGAAGGCCTTTCCGACTTGTGCAATACCGAAAGGTACGCGAACGCGCATGTTATCGACGATGTTCTTGTAATTGAGGAAGATCCCCTGCGCGGTTTCAGGGCGCAGATAGGCGATGTCATCTTCCGTCGCCGTCGCGCCGACGTAGGTCTTGAACATCAGGTTGAATTTGCGCGGCTCTGTCAGCGTGCCTTTCTGGTCAGTGTCGGGGCCGATGACCTTGCCGTAGTCGGAAGCCGGAATGGCCGTGAAGGGAATGACTTTCAGCTTCTCCAGCTCATCGGTGCCGGCCTGCTTTTTCAGCTTCTTGAGTGTTCCCTTATCTTCCAGCGCTTCCTGATAGAAAGCGAAAATCTGCCCGTTTCTTTCATCAACGACGGCGACCAGATGGTCTTGCCGGTAGCGCAGCTTGGTCAGTTTGCAATCGACCATCGGGTCGTTGAAGGTGTCCACGTGTCCCGACGCCACCCACGCCTTCGGGTTCTGGATGATGGAGCTGTCAACCCCCATGATCTGCAAAGGCTCGCCATCCGGGCCGATGGGGGGCGCGATCACCATATCGTTCCACCAGCGGTCGCGCAGGTTGTTTTTCAGCAGCACGCCCAAGGGGCCGAAGTCCCAAAAGCCGTTGATGCCGCCGTAGATTTCCGAGGCGGAAAAGATGAACCCGCGCCGTTTGCACAGCGCCACCAGCTCGTCCATCGAAACTTTGTCAGAAACAGTCGTGTTTTTTGGCTCTACAGCCTGCGCGTTACCCATATTTTCCTCAGTGTTTACCTTGATTACAGCTGCCAAATACTATAGCATCGCGCTGTATTTCACAATATATAATGGAGCCCCAAATGGTCGCAAATCCGCAGCCCAAACCAACCGCAGAACAGCAAAAATGGGTTTACAGCTTCGGTCGGGAGCTTTGCGAGGGCGGGGCCACCCAGAAAAACCTGCTCGGCGGCAAGGGCGCCAATCTGGCGGAAATGAGTCGCATCGGCCTCCCCGTCCCCCCCGGCTTCATCCTCTCGACCGAGGTCTGCACCTTCTTTTACCAAAATAAGAATACCTATCCCGCCGGCATCCGGCAGCAGGCCGAAGCCGGGCTGAAGCAGGTTGAAAAGGAAATGGGCATCAGGTTCGGCGATGTGAAAAAGCCGCTGCTGCTCTCCGTCCGCTCCGGCGCCCGCGCCTCCATGCCGGGGATGATGGATACGATTTTGAATATCGGCCTGAACGACGAAACGGTCATCGGGCTCGGCGACAACCGCTTCGCGTGGGATTGCTACCGCCGCCTGATCCAGATGTATGGCGATGTGGTGCTGAATGTCAGCCGCGACCATTTTGAGGATGTTCTCGATACCTACAAACGCCGTCATGCCCTCAAAGTTGATACCGACATCGACGTCGAAGGCTGGAAAGACATTGTTGCCCAGTTCAAGGCGCTGGTGCAGAAAGACACCGGCAAGCCCTTTCCGCAGGATCCCCACGAGCAACTGTGGGGAGCTATCGGCGCTGTGTTCAACTCCTGGATGACGCCCCGCGCCATCACCTACCGCAAAATTAACAACATCCCCGAAGACTGGGGCACTGCCGTCAACGTGCAGGCGGTGGTGTTCGGCAATATGGGCGATGACTGCGGGACCGGCGTCGCCTTCACCCGCAACCCTTCCACCGGCGAAAACCTTTTCTACGGCGAATACCTGGTGAACGCGCAGGGCGAGGACGTCGTCGCCGGCATCCGCACCCCGCTGTCGATCTCCGACATGAAAAAGAACATGCCTGAAGTTTATCAGGAGCTGGACACCATTCGCCACACGCTCGAAAAGCATTACAAGGACATGCAGGATATCGAGTTCACCATCCAGAACAAGAAGCTCTACATGCTGCAAACCCGCACCGGCAAGCGCACCGCGCAGGCCGCTCTGCGCTGCGCCGTCGAAATGGTCGGCGAAGGGCTGATTACCAAGGAACAGGCCATTCAGCGCATCGCCCCCGCCTCCCTTGACCAGTTGCTGCACCCGACCATCGACCCCCAAGCCGCCAAAACCGTCCTTGCCAAAGGACTCCCGGCTTCCCCGGGCGCGGCGACCGGCGCGATTACTTTCAGTTCTGATGAAGCCGAAAATCTGGCGGCGGACGGGAAAAAAGTCATTCTGTGCCGCACCGAAACCAGCCCGGAAGACATTCACGGCATGCACGCGGCTCAGGGCATCCTGACGTCGCGCGGCGGGATGACCAGCCACGCCGCCGTGGTCGCGCGCGGCATGGGCAAGCCCTGCGTGGCCGGCGCCAGCGATATTGTAATCGATTACAAAACACAAACGCTGCAAGTCAAGGGCAAGACGCTGCGCCCCGGCGACAAGGTGACGATTGACGGCTCGACCGGGGAAATCATCCTCGGCGAAGTCAGCATGCTCCAGCCGGCGATGACCGGGCATTTTACGACCTTGATGCAATGGGCGGACGCCGTGCGCCGCCTGAAGGTCCGCGCCAATGCCGAAACCGTGCTCGACGCCGAAACCGCGCATAAATTCGGCGCGGAAGGCATCGGCCTGTGCCGCACCGAGCATATGTTCTTCGACCCGACCCGCATTCTTTATGTGCGCCAGATGATCCTGGCCGAAACCACCGAAGAACGCTGCGCTGCGCTGGAAAAGATCGAGCCCCATCAGCGGCAGGATTTCATCAACCTGTTCAAGATCATGAAAGGGCTGCCGGTCACCATCCGCCTGCTCGACCCGCCGCTGCATGAATTCCTGCCCCATGAAGCAGGGGAAATCCGGGAACTGGCAAAGGCCCTCTCCCTCCCCGCAGAGGGAGTACAGCAGCGCATTGACCGCCTGCACGAAGCCAACCCGATGCTGGGCCTGCGCGGCGCCCGGCTCGGCATCGTCTATCCGGAAATCTATGAAATGCAGGTGAAGGCGATTTTTGAGGCGGCGCTTGCCGTCAAAAAAGAAACCGGCAACACCGTCGCTCTTGAAATCATGGTGCCCCTGATCGCCACAAAACAGGAAATGGACCTCCTGAAGTCGATGATCGACAAGGTGGCCGCATCGCTGGAAAAAACCGACTATATCACCGGCACCATGATCGAGCTGCCGCGCGCGGCCTTGCAGGCCGGCGTGATTGCGGAGACAGCCGAGTTTTTCAGCTTCGGCACCAACGACCTGACGCAAACCACCTACGGCATCAGCCGCGACGATGCGGGCGCCTTCCTCCCCGACTACCAGAAACGGGGGATTTTCGCCTCCGATCCTTTTGCGTCGATAGATACCGACGGCGTGGGCGAATTGATTAAAATAGCCGTGGAACGCGGGCGCAAAACCCGCAAGAACATCAAGCTCGGCATTTGCGGGGAGCATGGCGGCGACCCGTCATCCATCCTGTTCTTTGAAAAAGCCGGGCTTGACTATATTTCCTGCTCGCCCTATCGCGTGCCGATTGCACGGCTGGCGGCGGCCCAGGCGGCATTGCTGAATAAATAAACCGGATTAGACGGCGACAGACGTCAATCCCAGGCCCAGATTCTTGCGCGCCTGGCTTTCGAGTTCCTTGAGCCTCATGAGACCCGGCTCCAGTTCGGTGACGACGAATTTTGCGCGCGCCGTGGGGCTGCCCTTGATGTTGTCGGGGAATTCTTTTTTCCACAGGCTGATTTTAACGACGAGACCGCAGAGCACGGAGCCCATGCTGGTGTGGTTTTCCTCGATCTGCTGCCGCATGCGATGAAAGGAATCACGATTGATGTCCGTCCAGAACTGCTCGAAACAAGCCTGAAACAGGGCCAGGCGTTCGCGGATGGAATTCGACAGGAAGCGTAAAATTGCCTCGACCTGCTTGCACTGCGCAAGCGTTCTCGGCGACGACGCCACATCGCGGTGGGTCCTTGCTTCGGCCACCCAGGACAGGCATCTGTCTATATCCGAGCTGATGTTTTCGAAACTGTAGCGGTAGTAAGCGACGGACAAGAACAAGTCGCTGTACTCCTCGATGAATTTGGGAATATCCGTCAGTGGCATGCCCGTTTTTTCGGACATGATTTTCAGGTTTTCCCTGACGCGCGCAACGTCCGAATCGCGGAAGATGTTTTGCAGCACGTCTTTATTATTCAGATCCGTCGTTTCCTGCCCGAAGATTTTTTCAACAAGCGGGCGCACAAACCCCAAGCCATAAGCAGTCAGCTTTTCTTTCATGCCATCGGACAACTCAAGGGCATCGACGTCAGTCATCTCGACGCCCAGCCGCTTCAAATTGGCCCTCAGCGAATAGACGTCAAAGCTGTACAGCCCGGCAAGGCTATTGACGATATCCTGATCGCGCAGAGTGACTTCCATGAAGTCTGAAATTGATTTCGGGGCTATTTGCAGGCTGCCGGCCAAATGGTCGTGATAGAGCTCGACCGTCGTTTCCATGCGCGCATTTTTGATAAGCTTGGCGCTTTTCAGAGTATTGCTGGTCAACGGGACGCTCGTCAGGGGCAAGGTATCAATGGCGTCCTTGTCTGCATCCATATTTTTTTTAAGGAACCTGTTGTCCTTATCCTTTTTTTTGTCGGTCATTCAGATTTTTCCCTCGGAACCCAGAGTCTAACTCTATAGGCAAATCATCCACTATTCCAGAAAGAATTGTATGCATTTTACAGTTTTAGCCATTTCGGTAATTGCGCGGAGACGACTGCCCCCGCTCCGCCGGTGAATGGCGATGCCGGATTATCCAGGACGGACAACTTCAGGACAGCCAGGCCTTGTGTCCGAAGGGAATTAATGGATCGTATTTCACCGACATCGTGCCCGTTTTGCGAGAGCGCATCACCGGCAGTTAACATATGGCCGGAAACAAGCACGATTCTTTTTTTAACAACACCGCGATTCTCCGTCATGGCGGTGATTTCCTGCCCGACATAGCAGCCCTTGTTCCAGGAAACGGCGTGTAAATAGTCCAGGTTCACGTTGGCGATGGTATCCGTTTCCGGTTTCATATCGATGCTCCCTTCCGGGACGCCGAGGCCGATGCGCCTGTCCCGATAGGCTTCCGCGGGAAGGGCATTAGGGTATTTTTGGCCGGCGGGTAGATAGAACCTGTATCCCAGTTCGCTCAGGCGCGGGTCCTGAAAGGCGGGGATCTTTTCCGGCCGTTCAGTCGCGGCATAAACATGAAATTTCCCATGCTCGTCTTCAATCGTGACTTTTGCCCTGAGCTTGAAGATATTCAGGCGTCGGATCAGGTCTTCGCGGCGCGAAGTTTCACATTCGAGGAAAAAGCCTCCCTGGCCCCGCGAAATAAAAAAGTCATGCAGGAACCTCCCCTGTGGGGTCAGCAGGCATGAATAAACAAGCTGGTCCGGGCGGAGACCCGCCACATCATTCGTCACGATATTTTGCAAAAACGATTCAGCATCAGCGCCGGATATTTTTATCAGGCACCGTTCTTCAAGCAGGCAAACGCTAGGCTTACTTCCTTGCATTGTTATGGTTTTTGGTGCGGATATGACGCACCAGATCCGTCAACAGGGCGCGGCGGGATTCAGAATCCTTCATCCCGCGCAGGAATTGCGCCAGATCCAGCACGAAGCGGGCATAGTCGTTGTGCCAGTCGGCCGTTGCGGCCATTTCTTCAATGCCGATGCGCGGCTGCCCGTCGCCGAGCTTCAGGGCCGCATTCGTGTCCGTATCCAGCCTGAAGATGTCATCAATGACCGGCGCCAGCATCATCGCCGGGACGATGCCGCTTTCGGTCAGGGATTTCATCATCCCCAGGCGCGACAGGTCGGTGCCATGTGTGATGAAAATATTTTTATGGACCGGCAGGCGGGCCTTGACCCAGGATGTCAGTTCGCCTTGGTCGGCATGGGCGGAATAGGTTTCGATGGAACGGATGCGCGCCTTGACGTCCACTTCATCGCCGTGGATGCGGACTGTTTTCTGCCCGCTCTGGATGAATCTCCCCAGCGTTCCCTCAGCCTGGTATCCCACGAACAAAACAGTGCTGGCCGCGTTCCATAGGTTATTCTTCAGGTGATGGCGGATGCGCCCGGCATCGCACATGCCGCTCCCGGCCATGATGATTGCGCCGGACTTGATGCGGTTGATGCTTTTGCTCTCCTCCGTCGTCAAGGTATAGTGGATGTTGCGGCCTTTGAAGGGGCCATGGAATCCGGACATGTCTTCCAGTTCGTGCCGGTATTTTTCAAAGACGCCGGTGACTTTGCTGGCCAGGGGCGAGTCAATGAAAAGCGGCAGTTCAGGGATTTTGCTGTTGTCAATCAGCCAGTCGATATCCAGCAGCAATTCCTGCGTGCGCTCCACGGCAAAGGCGGGGATGATGATATTACCCCCCGCTTCCACCGCCTCCATGATTTCCTCCTGCAACCGCTTGCGGCGGGCTTCGATGCTGGAGTCCTCCCGCTGTCGGCCGCCGTAGGTGCTTTCGACAACAAGGTAGTCAATATCGTGCGGCGATTCCGGCGCCGGCTGGAACATCTTGTTGTCCGGCCCGAGGTCGCCTGAAAAGAGGATGTTAACGTCCTGCTTGTTTTCGCCGGGGATTTTCAGCTCGATAGACGCTGAGCCCAGAATATGGCCGGCGTTCCAGTAACGCGCCTTGACGCCATGCGGAAAGTCGATCCAGCCGTTCATTTTGACGGGCTCGATATTCGCCAGGCATTCCTCGGCGTCTTCATGGGTATAAATCGGCGTGATCTCCGGCAGGCCGCGCTGCGCGTTGCGCTTGTTCAGCCGGCGGACCTCCATCTCCTGGATGTTGGCGGAGTCCTGCAGCATATAGACCAGAAGGTCCTTGGTCGCTTCGGTGGTGTAAACTTTTCCGGTAAAGCCGTTTTTGTAAAGTTTCGGCAGCAGTCCGCTATGGTCGATATGCGCGTGGGTCAGCAGGACAAAAGAAATGTCCTTCGGCTCAAACCCGAAATCGCCGTAGTTCAGCTCACGCACCGTTTTCGTGCCCTGAAACAGCCCGCAATCAATCAGGAACTGCCCGCCCGGAACCTTGAGCAGATAACTAGAGCCGGTGACAACGCCGGCGGCGCCGCAGAATTTTATTTCGATGGACATGATGCAACCTTTCCTTAGTTACAGACCTACTGTTTTGTAGAACTGCTGAAGCGATTCAGCCTCACCGGGGAGGTCAAAGTGTTTAATCTCGACAAACGTATTTCATCTGTTGAAATTGCACCCTTGGAAAAAGAATCTGGCTTGCCAAGCCGGAGCCATCCTGTGTTCTACGAGCAATCAGTCCGCCTACGCCCCTCCGGGGCTTCGACGTGACAGCCTCCGCCACTAGCCTGGCGTAGGCTGGTGCCCCCGGTCGGACTCGAACCGACACACCTCACGGTACTCGATTTTGAGTCGAGCGCGTCTACCAATTCCACCACAGGGGCCTAAATCCTGAGAATTTAGCCGAAACAGATAATAGCTTCTTGCTGTTGGACGTCAATGATCGAGTGGCCATGGTTATGTATAACATTGTTTTGTTGATTGGTATGGGGGGCAGACTAAAATACAACGATGAACAAGCTGATTGAATATCTCCAGGTTCCAAGACATCTGGCCGCCGCTGTCGCGGCTGTCAGTATTGCGGCTTTGGCTGCCGCTTATATCAGCCAATACGGCTTCGGCCTCAAGCCCTG
>JAIOQI010000026.1 GCA_021413445.1 Alphaproteobacteria bacterium
GGCAAGATAAGCGGTGAATGTGTTTTCTTCCATCTTCTATGACATAATATATAAATTCTGATAGTTCAACTTGTATCAATGATTCCAATGCGCTATAAGTAATTATGAAGAATGGCAAATCATCGAAGAAAGCTGCTGTAAAAAAGGCCCATATCATTGTCGTCGGCAATGAAAAGGGCGGTTCCGGCAAATCGACGGTGGCGATGCACGTGGTGGTGGGGCTGCTGCGGCTGGGATACAAGGTCGGAACGGTCGATCTCGACAGCCATCAGGCGACCTTCACCAGCTACATGAAAAACCGCTGGCTGAACGTGCGCGAGACGAAGTCGGATATTCCCAGCCCCGAGCATGTGCATATCGACCGCGCCGAGGGGCAGACCACGATTGAGAAGCGCGAGCAGGAGCGCTGGCGCGTCGAGACGGCGGTGCAGGAACTGGCGGCGAAAAATGATTTTGTCGTCATCGACACGCCGGGCAGCGACCGCTACATGAGCATCATCGGCCATTCCCTCGCCGACACGCTGATTACGCCGATCAATGACAGTTTTGTCGATCTCGACCTCTTGGCCAAGATCGACCCGTACACCCATCTCATGGTGAAGCCGAGCGTCTATACCGAGATGGTCTGGGACCTGAAGCGCCAGCGCGAGAAGAAGGACGGCCGCACCATCCAGTGGTTTGTGGTGCGCAACCGCATCAGCGCGACCGATAGCCGCAACAAGCAGAGCATCGGCCGCATTGTCGAGAAGCTGCAGGGGCCGCTGGGCTATACGGCGGCGCCCGGCCTGACGGAGCGCGTCATTTTCCGCGAATTGTTCCTGAAGGGGCTGACCCTGCTCGACCTGAAGGAAGGCGCCAAGAACGCGCTCAGCATGTCGAATATCAACGCCCGGCAGGAAGTCCGCCACCTGGTGAAGATGGTCCTGCCGAATAAGGATGTCTCGACGCTGTCGCTGTTGAAGACGTACTGACCGCCATCATGACGCCAGAACAGACATCGCCGAAAACCACCAGCCAAACCCACCCTTTCAATCCCGGCATCCTCCGCGAATACGATATTCGCGGCACCGTCGGCGGCACGCTGAAAGCGGCCGACTGTTACTTTGTCGGCAGGGCTTTCGGCACCATGCTGCGGCGGGCGGGGGCTAAGACCGTCGCGGTCGGCTTTGACGGGCGGGAAAGCTCGCCTGGTTTTTGCAGTGAAGTGATCCGCGGCCTGAACGACTGCGGGCTGGATGTCGAGAATGTCGGCCTCGGCCCGACGCCGATGGTCTATTTCGCGATGAAGTCGCGCGGGCTGGACGCGGCGGTCATCATCACCGGCTCGCACAGCCCGCTGTCTTATAATGGCATTAAAATGGCGCTGCAATCGGGGCCGTTTTACGGCGCGGCGATCCAGGAGGTCGGGCGCATCGCGGCGGCGGGGGATTTCGCGCAGGGCAGCGGCAAGACGGTGGCTATCGACATCCGGGATGCCTACGTGGAGCGCATGCTGAAGGATTACACCGGCTCCCGCGACCTGACCATCGCCTGGGATGCCGGCAACGGCGCGGCTGGCGACATTATCCGCCGCCTGACCCAAAAACTGCCGGGCCGGCATATCCTGCTGTTTGACAAGATCGACGGCACGTTCCCGAACCATCACCCGGACCCGACGGTGGCGGAGAACCTCGTCGATCTGCAAAAAGTTGTGCATGATAATAAATGCGATGCCGGGTTCGCTTTTGACGGCGACGGCGACCGTTTCGGCGCGGTGGACGAACAGGGCAATATTCTCTGGGCGGACATCATCATGGCCGTTTATGCCGCCGAAGTCCTGAGAACCCATCCCGGCGCCACGGTGGTCGCCGATGTGAAGTCGAGCCGCGTGCTGTTCGATGAAGTCACCCGCCTTGGCGGCAAGCCGGTGATGTGGAACACCGGGCATTCCCTCATCAAGGCCAAGATGATCGAGACCCAATCGCCGCTGGCGGGGGAGCTGGCCGGGCATATCTGCTTTGCGGACCATTATTACGGCTTCGACGACGGGCCTTATTGCGCCATCCGGCTGCTGAATATCCTCAGCTGCGCGGGCAAGCCTTTGTCGGCCCTCACCGCGCACCTGCCGAAAATGTGCAACACGCCGGAAGTGCGCTTTCATGTGCCGGCGGAGCGCAAGTTCAGGATCGCGCCGGAAATAAAGGAACGCCTGCGCGCCGCGAACGATAAAGACGTATCGGTCAACGACATTGACGGCGTGCGGGTCACGACCCCGGAAGGGTGGTGGCTGATCCGCGCGTCCAATACCGAAGATGTGCTGACCATCCGCGCCGAGGGTTTTACGCCGGAGGGGCTGGAGCGGCTTAAAAAACAGTTGATTGAACAGTTGAAGCAGAGCGGGATTTCCTCGCCGTTCTGATAGTGTGGGGGTAAGCATGACGATAGAATTTCATCCGCGTGTCCTGGAGCTGATGGCTTCGCGCATCTGCCATGACCTGGTCAGCCCGGTGGGGGCCATCAATAACGGCGTGGAGCTGTTGCAGGAGATGGGCGCGGACGCCGGCGACGAGGCCATGCTGCTGATCGCCAGCAGCGCGCTGCAGGCCTCCATCCGCCTGAAGTGCTTCCGTCTCGCCTACGGCGCCGCCGGCACTGACCGGAACATCGGCATCGCGGAGGTGAAGGATGCCTTCACCGACTGGCTCAAGGCCGGGCATATCCAGGCGGAATTCGAGCCGAACCTGGGCGTCAAGTTTTCCATGCCGCCGCGCGGTTTCTTCAAATGCCTGCTGAATATCATGATCCTTGCCGAAGAATGCAGCCGGGGCGAAGGAAAAATTTTTATCTCCGCAATAGAGGGCAATAAAGGCATGAAAGTGCTGACGACCGGCCATCATGTGGGGTTCAGGGACGGCACCGAGGCCGCGCTGAAAGGCGATATTTCCCCGGATGACCTCGATCCGCGAGGGGTGCACGCCTATCTCACGGGCAAGTTCGCCGAATATTTCGGCCTAAAAATTTCCCATCAGGCGCAGCCGGATTTCGGCCGTCTCGAGTTCCAGATTTCCTTCTGAAAAATCTCGCCATACGCGGATGTGCGTCTATTTTCCATTCCGCATATGAAACCGGACTCCCGCCGGTTTATCTTGGCCGCCGCCGAGAAAAATAATGACTTCATCCTATTGTGTACTAATATGGATGGGGGAGAGTTTTTGGGGGATATAAGACATGGATGATCTGATTCAGGAGTTTCTGACCGAAACGGCAGAAAATCTCAATGCGCTCGATCAGGATATTGTCAGGCTCGAGCAGAATCCGAACGATACTGATTTGATCGGCCGGATTTTCCGGCTGGTGCATACCGTCAAGGGAACCTGCGGTTTTCTGGGGCTCCCGCGCCTTGAAAAAGTCGCCCATCACTCCGAAAACATCATGGGACGGTATCGCGAGGGCTCGCTGAAGGTGACGGAGAAATCGGTGTCCGTCATTCTTGAATCTTTTGACCGCATCAAGGTGATCGTGGCGGGTATCGCGGCCACGGGAGCCGAGCCTGCCGGGGACGATTCCGCCCTGATTGCCAAGCTTGACGCCATTTATGAAGGCAAGGAAGCGGCGCCGACGGCAAAAGCGGAAGCGAAGAATGAAATGAATCCGCCGGTGCAGGAAGCGCCCGACAGCGCCAAGAACCAGGCCGCGGCGCACGCGCAGGCCGCCATGGAAGAAAAGACCTTGCGCGTCAGCGTGGATGTCCTGGAAAACCTGATGACGACGGTGAGCGAGCTGGTCTTGAGCCGCAACCAGATCCTGCAAATTCTGCGCACGCAGACGGACAGCCCCTTCGCGGCGCCGCTGCAAAGGCTCAATCTTGTCGTTTCCGAGCTGCAGGAAAGCGTCATGCAGACCCGCATGCAGCCTATCGGCAACGCCTGGAGCAAGCTGCCGCGCATTATCCGCGACATCAGCGTGGAATTGGGCAAGAAGATCAATCTCGAGATGCGCGGCAACGAAACCGAGCTGGACCGCCAGGTCCTGGAGCTGATTAAAGACCCCCTGACGCATATGGTCCGCAACTCCGCCGATCACGGCGTCGAGTCGCCGGCGGAACGCCAGGCGGCGGGAAAGGATGAAGAGGGGACGGTTCTTTTGAATGCCTTCCATGAAGGTGGGCATATCATCATCGAAATCTCCGACGACGGCCGCGGCCTGAACAGCGACAAGATCCGCAAGAAGGCCCTCGAAAAGGGGGTTGCGACGGAAGAGCAGCTGAAAGCGATGACCGACCAGCAGGTGCAGCAGTTTATCTTTGCCGCCGGATTTTCGACGGCCGACAAGATCACGGCCGTCTCCGGGCGCGGCGTCGGGATGGACGTGGTGCGCACGAACATCGAGAAAATCGGCGGCACGGTCGAGATGAAGTCGGTCTGGACCAAAGGCACCACCTTTACCATCAAGATCCCGCTGACGCTGGCGATCGTGTCGGCGCTGATCGTCGAGGTGGGAGCGGAGCGCTTTGCCATCCCGCAGATCAGTGTCCGGGAACTGGTGCGCCTTTCCAGCAGCGGGGAAAACAAGCTGGAGGAAATTCACGGCACGCCAGTGATGCGCCTCAGGGACCGCCTCCTGCCTCTTGTATCGCTGCGGAAGATCCTCAAGCTTGAGGATGTCCAAAGCGAGGAGAGCAAGGCGCGCAACAAGCAGGTCATCGTGGCGCAGGTCGGCGCCAATACTTTCGGTATCATCGTCGATCGCGTCTTCGACACCGAGGAGATTGTCGTGAAACCCGTCTCGCCGATCCTGAAAAACCTGCGGCTCTTTTCGGGCAACACCATTCTCGGCGACGGCAGCGTCATCATGATCCTCGATCCCAACGGCATCGCCAACGCCGTCGGCAATATGGCGGCGGTGGAAGCGGAAAGCGGCAAAAAATCGGAAAAAGACCGTGTGATGTCGGATGCCGACCGCAAGACGTCGCTGCTCATTTTCAAGGCGGGCGCGGGCGCGCCGCGCGCCGTCCCGTTGTCGCTGGTTTCGAGGCTGGAAGAGTTCGATGTCAAAAAGATCGAGGTTTCCGGCAGCCAGAAGGTCGTGCAGTACCGCGGCAAGCTCATGCCGCTGGTCCCCTTTCAGGCCAACATGGCGCTGAAGGCCCAGGGCAACCAGCCGGTGCTGGTTTTCTCCGACGGGGAAAGGTCGATGGGCCTGATGGTGGATGAAATCGTCGATATCATCGAGGAGCGCATCGACGTCCAGATCACGGCCGAAAATAACCGCGGCCTTCTCGGCAGCGCCATTCTCCACGGCCAGGCCATGGATGTGGTGGATGTCGGGTACTTCCTCTCCGCCGCGCATAACGACTGGTTCGGCAGCAAGGGCAAGGCCGGGTTCGAACAGGAGGGCGGGCAGAAGAAAATTTTGCTGGTCGATGACAGCCCCTTCTTCCGCAACATGCTGTCGCCGATGCTCGGCATTGCCGGGTACCAGGTCATCAGCTCCAGCAGCGCCCAGGAGGCCCTGGCGCTCTGCAATGACGGGGAGAAGTTCGACATCATCATCAGCGATATCGAGATGCCGGGCATGAACGGGTACGATTTTGCCAGGAAGGTGAAGGCGAATGACAGCAAGTGGAAGGATGTTCCGCTGGTCGCGCTTTCTTCGCATGCGACCGCGCACGACCTCGATCGCGGCAAGGAGGCCGGGTTTAACGACTATGTCGCCAAATTCGACCGTGACGCGCTGCTGCTTTCAATCGCCCAGATAGGGGAGGCCGCATGACAACAGGAATAAAAGGGGTGGTTTCCGGCGGGACCAAGGAATTCCTGACCATGACGGTGGCCGGACAGCTTTTCGGCATCCCGGTTTTGCAGGTGCAGGATGTCCTGGGGGAAAGAAAGGTCACCAAGGTGCCGCTGGCGCCGAAGGAGGTGGCCGGGTCTTTGAACCTGCGCGGGCGCATCGTGACGGCGATCAGCCTGCGCCACATGCTGTGCATGGACGGCTCGTCGCGTGACGCGAAAACAATGTATATTGTCGTGGATCATCAGGGCGAACTGTACAGCCTGATCGTGGATAGCGTCGGCGAGGTTCTTTCCCTGCCGGACCGCGACTTTGAGAACACGCCTGCGACCATTGACCATTCGTGGCGTGAATTGGCGCTGGGCATTTACCGGCTGAAAGACCAGCTGCTGGTGATTCTGGATGTTCCGGCCATGCTGGAAAAGCTTTATGTGAGAGATGAAAACGCCGCGTAGTCGTTGACAAGACGAAGAAGGATGTGTGCCGCATGAAAAATTGCCTGATCGTCGATGATAGCAAGGTTGTCCGCAAGATCGCGCGTAAAATCCTGGAAGAGCTGGGGTTTGAATGCACGGAAGCAGAGGACGGGCAGAAGGCGCTTGAGTCCTGCCTGCGGCAAATGCCGGAAGTCGTGCTTTTGGACTGGAATATGCCGGTCATGACCGGCATCGAGTTCCTGCACAAGCTGCGGCAGTCGCCAAACGGCGCTGCGCCCAAGGTCGTCCTGTGCACGACCGAGAACAGCTTTTCATTTATTCAGGAGGCTCTCGGCGCCGGCGCCAATGAATACATCATGAAGCCTTTCGACAGCGAAATCATCCAGTGCAAATTCCAGCAAATCGGCGCATTGTAAGAGGGGGAGAGATGGCTATAGCATCAGAAGCGCCTGCGACGGTTTCGGCAACCGACCCTATTCGCGTGATGATCGTGGACGATTCCGTGGTGATTCGCGGCTTCCTCAGCCGTTTTATCGAGAGCGCCCCGGGACTCAAGGTTGCCGCTTCCGTCTCCAACGGGCAACTGGCGCTGAACAGCATCGAGCGCAGCTCTTTTGACGTGGTGGTGCTGGACATCGAGATGCCGGTGATGGACGGCATGACGGCTTTGCCGCTGCTGCTTAAGGCCGATCCCAATATTCAGGTCATCATTGCCTCGACCCTGACAAAAGAAAATGCCGCCATCACCCTGAAGGCGATGGGGATGGGGGCGGCGGAATGCCTGGCCAAGCCGACCTCGCAGGAGCTGGCGGGGGGATCGACTATTTTCCGCGACGATCTCGTCGAAAAAGTCAGGGAGCTTGGCTATCTGGCCAGAAAAAAGAGGGGGCTGGAGGCGCGGCCGAAAATGCCGGGGATCTCCAGCGCGGCGGTCGCCGCCCGGGCCTCTATCGCCGAAAAGAAATTCACCTTGCGCAAGGAGCTTTCAAAAACAATCCCGGAGGCCATTGCGGTCGGCAGTTCAACGGGCGGCCCGCAGGCGCTCCTGCAGTTTTTTACCGAGCTGAAGGGCGGGTTCAGGCAGCCGGTTTTCGTCACGCAGCACATGCCGCCGACCTTTACGACCATTCTGGCCGAGCATATCGCCAGGCAATCCGGATTGACATGCAAGGAAGCGGCCGAAGGGGATGTCGTCCAGGCCGGCCATGTTTATCTGGCGCCGGGAAACTTTCATATGACGGTGAAGGATATAAGGGGGAAGAAGTTTATCTCCATTAACCAGGATGCGCCGGAAGGCTTCTGCCGGCCAGCGGTCGATCCCATGCTGCGGAGCATCGTCAATGTTTACGGCAGCAAGGTCCTGGCCGTCATTTTTACGGGCATGGGAGCGGACGGGCTGAAGGGATGCCAGAAGGTCGTGGATGCGGGCGGCGCCGTATGGGCGCAGGATGAAGCCACCAGCGTCGTCTGGGGCATGCCGGGCGCCGTCGCCATGGCGGGCATTTGTTCGCGGGTATTGCCCTTGGGGAAGATGGCGGCAGCGGTCAGGGAATATGCCGGTAGTGGAGGTGCTTTTTGAACGATCAGGATTTTAAATTTTATGAGGAGCTGCTCCGGAAAGAATCCGGTCTGGTGGTGACGCCGGAAAAGATGTATCTGCTCGAATCCCGTTTGCTGCCGATCGCGCAGAAAAACGAGGTGCAGGGCCTGGAAGGATTGGCGCAAAAGATGCGCGCGACCCGGGATACGGCTTTGCAGCGTGAGGTGGTCGAGGCCATGACCACCAACGAGACTTCATTTTTCCGGGACAGCACCCCCTTCCAGCGCCTGAAGGACGATTTGCTTCCGTTGTTCGTCAAAACAAGGTCGGCACGCCGGAGTCTCAGGATCTGGTCGGCGGCCTGCTCCAGCGGACAGGAGCCTTATTCGATCGCCATGCTCCTGAGGGATCATCCCGCCCTTGCCGGCTGGAAAATCGAGATCGTGGCCACGGATCTGTCCCTGGATATTCTGGCGCAGGCCAAATCCGGCGTTTATTCGCAGTTTGAGGTCCAGCGCGGCCTGCCCGTCCAGATGCTGGTCAAGTATTTTACCCAGCAGGGGGACAAATGGCTGGCCAAGCAGGAGTTGAGGGATATGGTCATCTTCAAGCAGGCCAACCTGCTGACGGACCTTACCCATCTCGGCCAGTTTGATATTGTTTTTTGCCGGAACGTGCTGATTTACTTCGATGCGCAGACCAAGGCCAAGGTGCTTGCCGCGATCAAGGGGGCGATGAGCCAGGATGGCGTCCTCCTTCTCGGCGGCGCCGAGACCGTGATCGGCGTATCGGACAACTTCAAGCCGACGGCGGAAATAAAGGGGGTCTATATCAGGACGGACTCCACTTTCGTGGCACCGGCAAAATCCGCGGCTCCCGCGCCCAGCCCGACAACAAAAAGCGCGATCGCATAACCTGCATCGCGCTTTTTATCTTTTTTGCCGCTGCCGGGGCGGCGCTAGCGGATATGCTTATGCTGTGACCGGTTCTTTCTGCGCGGAGCTGTTCGGGTCGCGCAGCACATAGCCGCGTCCCCATACGGTTTCGATGCAGCTGCCGCCGACGCCGGATATTTTTTCGATTTTCTTGCGCAGCTTGCAGATGAACACGTCGATGATCTTGACTTCCGGCTCGTCCATGCCGCCGTACAGGTGGTTGAGGAACATTTCCTTGGTCAGGGTGGAGCCCTTGCGCAGCGACAGCAGCTCGATAATGCCGTATTCCTTTGTGGTCAGGTGCAGCTGCTTGCCATCGACCTCGACGGTGCGTGCCCCCAGGTTCACCACAATCGGGCCTGTCTTGATGACGCTTTGCGCATGGCCTTTGCTGCGGCGGACAATCGCCTGGATGCGTGCCATCAGTTCCCGCTTGTCAAAGGGCTTGGTCAGGTAATCATCCGCCCCGAAACCGAGGCCCTTGAGCTTGCTGTCCAGTTCCGTGAGGCCGGAGAGAATCATGATAGGGGTTTCGATCTTCGCCACGCGCATGCGCTTGAGAACTTCATATCCGTCAAGGTCGGGCAGCATCAGGTCGAGAATGATGATGTCGTATTCGTAGAGCTTGCCGATCTCCAGCCCGTCTTCCCCCATATCGGTGGTATCGACAACATATCCCTCCGATTTCAGCATCAGCTCGATGCTTTTTGCCGTGGATTTATCGTCTTCAATGAGCAAAACCCGCATGTTCTCTATCCCCCTTCATAACTTTTAGCATTACTGGATGCCTGGTAAGACCTCTCGTTTCTATTGTAGCAGCAAAATTAATATTGGTTAATAAAAATCATCCTCCGCCTTGAATATAGACATAAAAATGCCTTTGCCCCGGGTACGGGAGGGGCACGGGTTTCTGTGGATAACTCGATGAGATTCATATGTTTTTCCTGATGACGTCCCCCCTGAAGTATGGCATAATCTGCGTACTAGGGGGAGAGTTTGGGTTTGCACGGCTATAATTTTATTGAAAACCTGGAAACTAGCATCGGCGCGCTGGCTGATTACCAGCTTTTTGGCCGTGTCACGAAGATTCTCGGCCTGCTGGTGGAGGTCGGCGGCATCGGGCGCGGATTGTCGATTGGCGACCGTTGCAACCTGACGCCGGTGGGCGTTGCTCCGATTCCATGTGAGGTTGTAGGCTTTCGCGATGGCCGTGTGTTGCTGATGCCTTTCAAGGTTCTGGACCGCGTGGGGCTGGGATGCCGGGCGGAGGTGATGCAGTCGCAATCCACCGTCAGCCCTGGACCGGCCTGGCTTGGCCGCGTTATCAACGCCATGGGCGAGCCGCTGGACGGCAAGGGCCCCTTGATGAACGGGGAGGAGCAAATACTCCTCCGCAACAAGCCTCCCGGCGCCCACGACAGAAAGAGGCTGGGCGACAAGCTGGATCTGGGGATCAAGGCCCTCAATAGTTTTCTCAGCACGTGCCGCGGGCAGCGGATGGGGATTTTTTCCGGCTCGGGCGTCGGCAAATCCGTCCTGATGTCGATGCTGGCGCGCTATACCGCCGCGGATGTCAGCGTCATCGGCCTGATCGGCGAGCGCGGGCGCGAAGTGCAGGAATTTTTACAGGACGAGCTGGGGCCGGAGGGACTGAAGAAAAGCGTGGTGATCGTCTCCACCTCGGATGAGTCGCCGCTGATGCGCCGTCAGGGCGCTTACCTGACTTTGGCGGTGGCCGAATATTTCCGCGACCAGGGCAAGCAGGTCCTGTGCATGATGGATTCCATCACGCGCTTCGCCATGGCGCAGCGCGAGATCGGCCTGTCGGCGGGCGAACCGCCTACAGCCAAAGGCTATCCGCCGACGACCTTTTCCGAGCTGGCGCGGCTGCTGGAGCGCGCCGGTCCGGGCGCGAAGGATAAAGGCGATATCACGGGGTTTTTCTCGGTGCTGGTCGAGGGCGACGATCATAACGAGCCGATCGCCGACGCGGTGCGCGGGATCATCGACGGCCATATCGTGCTGGAGCGCTCGATTGCCGACCGCGGGCGCTATCCGGCCATCAATATCCTGCGCAGCATTTCCCGCTCGATGCCCAAGTGCCTGACGCCGCAGCAGGTGGAGCTGGTGAAACGCGGGCGTGAAGTCATCTCTACTTACGAGGACATGGAAGAACTGATCCGCATCGGCGCCTATCGCCGCGGCGCCGACGTGAAGGTGGACGAGGCGATCATGCTTTATCCGCAGCTCGACCAGTTCTTTTCCCAAAAGCCCCATGAAAAAACCTCCCTCGAGGACGGCTACGCGCAGTTGGCGCGGATTTTGGGCGTGGTGCAATAAGGGGCGTGCATGGCCGATCTGACAGCGCTCATCCGGCTGCATAAATTCGAACTTGACGAGAAGAGGATTACGCTGGGCGAGCTTCATGCCGCCCTGACCCTGCTCGAGCGGGAGAAGGTGGCGCTGGAAAGCGCCCTGGCGCTTGAGAAAAAAGCCGTGGATGCCGGCGGCGACATTCATTTCACGTTTTTGCTGTATGTCGAAAAGGTGCGGCAGCAGAGGCTGGCGCTGGAGCAGCGCGAAGAGCTGCTGAACAAGCAGATCGAGAAAGCCAAGGACAGCCTGATGGAGACTTTCGGCGAGCTCAAAAAATATGAAATGACGCAGGAAGAGCGCGAGCGCCTCGCCGCAGAGGAACGCCGCCTCAGGGAATCCCGGGAGCTGGACGCCATCGGCCTGGAAACCTTCCGCCGCCAGGGCGAAGAATAGGGGCGGGGAATAAGTGGAAATCATCGAGCGCTTCAGCCAGGGCAAGGCCGGGCAGGCAAGCCTGAACGAGGATTTCCTGGTGGTGACGGAGAATTTCATCGCCGTGCTCGATGGCGTGACGGCGAAGTTGTGCCCGCACATCGACGACAAGTCCGGCGGGCGTTTTGCCGTGGAGGTTGCTGCCGGCCGGATAGGCGGCTTTGACCCGGGCCTCACGGCGCGGGAGGCCGTCGATCTTTTGACGCAATCGCTGCGGCAAGCCGTCGCCGAAAAAGCGCAGCTGGAAGAGGGCATTGACGGCCCCGCCTTCGGCGCCATTATTTATTCAAAAAGCCGCCGGGAGGTATGGCGGGTGGCGGACTTGCTGCTGATGATGGATGGTGCGCTTCATGCGCAGGAGAAGCCCATTGACCGGATTACATCGTCGGCGCGCTCCTTCATGATTGCCGCGGCGCTCAGGCAGGGCGTGACGGAGAGCGATATTCTGCGGAACGATATAGGCCGCGCCTACATCGCGCCGATGCTCGAGAAACAGCATTTCTTCGCCAACCAGCCGGGCCTTTACGGGTACGGCGTGATCGACGGCTCCTTTGTGCCGGACGAGTTTATCGAGGTTTTTGACGCCGGTGGCGTCCGCGAGGTCGTTTTTGCCTCCGACGGCTACCCGCGGCTGTTTCCGACCCTGAAAGAATCGGAGGATTATCTTGCCGCCGTTTTGAAAGAGGACCCGCTGCTGTTCAAGAAGCACTTGTCCATGAAGGGCCTGCAGCCGGGCTTGGTTTCCTTCGACGACCGGACCTATGTCAGGTTTTCGGTTTAAACCAGCGCGCCCCTCTGCTGCGGCATCAGCATCGTCACCCAGCCCTGCTGACGCGTCTGGAAGCTGACGCCGCCCTGCATGTGCACCTGGCCGAGTCCCTGCGCGAAATGCTTCATGATCTCCTGGCGCATCTCGAAAGGCAGGCTGCTTTCCGTCCGGAGCACGATGTTAAAATTCTTTTTCTGGATGAAACCGTCCAGTTGCATCTCGCCGATGCGGCTGAGGCTCAGGTTGAGGATGAAGCGCGTGACCTGTTTTTGTTCGCTGTCGTTGTCAGTATGGCCGTGATCGAGCTGCCGGCGCACATAGAACTGCATCTGGCTGATCTGATCGTCATGCAGCAGCGGTATCGTGATGGAGCGCCAGTCGTCGATCAGCAGCTCTTTGGACTGGCTGGAAATTTTGCTGAAATCCCTGCCGAGGCGGTCGATGAGCCCCTTTTTTCCGGCGGCTTCCAGCGTTTTTATCGCGTTGCCGCCCAGCCAGCTTTCAATCGCGCCCTGCCGCAGCGCGGCCATGAAGAAGAGCGCGGACGGCGCCAGATGCGCGGTGGGCGTCGGCAGGGAATGCCGGAAAGCCTGCGCCACGACCGGATCTGCCTGCTGGATGACCTGCAGGGCCTCGCTCAGGGTCGGCCAGGTGGTGCTGAACATCGGGTCGAATTCCGGCGCCATGCCGGCCTGCGCTGGCGGGATATTCCCCATTCCCTGCGGTCGCAGGCTGGAGACGGCCTGTTCCGGCGTCAGGGGCGCGGCCTCGAAAATCACGGTGCTGCCGACCGGGATTCCGGCGGGCGTTCTGGTGATGAAATGACTGTCGGCAGTTTTTAAAATCGGCGATCCGCCGGGGGTGACGGCTTCCACTTCGGCGCTCTGCGGCGGCAGGCGCAACGGGGATTCCACCGGGCCTTGCAGCGCAGCCTTTATTTGCTCCGGCGGCGTCTGTGGCGGGAATATTTTAAGGATGGTCAGCTGGTACATATTTTTCGGCAGCGGCGCGGCGGGCTGAAATATTTCTTTTTCAGCCATTCCGGCGCCGGTGAAGGCGGGAATCCCGCCGCTGTTCAGCACGAGCAGGCTTTCGCCGGGGTTTGCGCCCGGCAAGACCGGGAGCGGTTCCGGATTTTTTACCGGGGTGTCGGCGGCGGGCGCGGGCAGTTGCTGCGGCATGGGAATGGCTTGCTGTACCGTTTTGCCCTGCAGGGTCGCAGGTGCAATCCGCAGCAGGCTGTTGTCAAGAAGATCCGGCGCGGAGCTGGCGGGAGTGGCGGAAATATCCGGCTCACCGACCCATGACGAGGGAAAATAAGTGGTGAGCAGTTTTTGGATGAGATTGGGTCCCAGGGTTGCCGGCCTTTGATCCGGCGCGCCTGCGGTTCTTGTCTCCCCGGCAGGGGGGAGGGATTTTGGCATGAAAACATTTTCTTCCTCTTCGCGCGGGGGCGGAGCGGAACGGGTATCCGGCGGCACAAAAGTTTTTTTAAGCGGCGCGGCCAATTGCTCCGTTTGCAGCGGCGTCGGGGCGGGCAGCAGCATCGCCATGACGGTCTGGCCGACTTTTAATTCGGGAGGCGGCTGGAGCGCGGCCTCCAGCTGCTGCGGCTGGCCGGCGGTTTGACGCAGGACAGTGATATTGGCGAGAACCCGGTTTTGATCGCTGTAGAGCCTGACGGAGACCTTCGTGTCCGGCGGCAGCACGACGTCCGAGTGCACAACCACTTCGCCCGCCGCCGTCTGGATGCGGATTTCCTGCGCCTGCGGATTGCTCGAGATGACCCGGCCTTCGATGATGGCGGGGGATGCGGGCAGGGTCAATGCCTCCGGCGCGTTGTTGACGGGCAGTTCGCTGAGGTTCAGTTGCGGCGCGGCGACGGGGTTGACCGCCGCTGACGGCGTATTGCCGGGGGTGGGGGCGGCGGACGGGTAAGAATGGCGGATGGAGGGGGTGTCTGTCATGGAAGCGCCTACGACAGGATTTCTTCGTTCACACTCTTGGCGATTTTTTCGACGTCTCCCGCCGTTTCCGAGTTCGGCGAACGGGTCAGGAACGGCGTCTGGGCGCGGATGGATTCCTTGACGCGCTTGTCGTGGCGGATGATGCCGATCAGCGGCGGCGTCATCTTCAGGAATTTTTTGCAGGCGTTCGACAGCGTGCTGTAGGTGCCTTCGCCTTCTTTTTTGTCGGCGGACATGTTGATGACGACCTTGATGTTGTCGCCGTGCCCCGCCGCATGGCTGAGCTTGATGAAGGCATAGGCGTCGGTCAGGGAGGTCGGCTCGTCGGTGGTGACGACAATGGTCGTGTCGGCGGCGGCGGCGATAAAGCGGACGGTGCGGTCGATGCCGGCGCCCAGATCGACGATCACGGCGTCATATTTCGGCGCGAGGGCGCGGATTTGCTGGAGCAGCTCGTTCAGGTTTTGCAGCGGCAGGGAGGACAGCGAGCCGTGCCCGGAGCGCCCGGCGATGACATCAAAGCCGCCGTCTTCGCAGCGCTCGACCACATGCTCCAGACTGAGGCGGCCCTCGATCACGTCGTTGAGGTCGCGTTTGGCCATCAATCCCAGTTGCACGTCGATATTGGCGAGGCCCAGATCCCCGTCAAACAGCAAAACTTTTTTGCCGCTCTGCGCGAGCGACTGGCTGAGGCTGATGGCAAACCAGGTCTTGCCGACGCCGCCCTTGCCGGAGGCGACGGCGATCAGGTGCCCGGCATTCTTTCCGGACTTTTTCGCTGTGGGCCTGTTTGTCTTCGTTGTTTCCGCCATGGCTACATTCTACCTCTTTTTCGCCGGGTGAGGCATTAACAGATTGGCCAGGGCGTCGGGGGTCAGCTGTAAAATGCCGTTGGCCACCTGCGGGGTGTGGCTCCCTTCTGTAAAAGAAAGTCCCGCCCGGTCCGCGGCGCTGAGAATTCCCCCGAAATGCCGGGAGAAATCGAGGCGGGTGGGGATGAGCCGTTTGACGCCGAGAATCTCGAAGGTCATCGCGATCTCAGCGGATTCCTCGGCATCGATCCCGGCGGGGAGCACCAGCGCCGGCTCCATGTCCTCGACGCTGAGCAGCTTGGCGAGGAATTTCATCTCCTGCGGGTCGAACGGGTTGAGGCCGCCGGTATCGATGATGATCTGCGTCGGGTTCTTGATTTTGGCGAGAACAGCCTTGAGTTCTTTCGCGTCTTCCGCCTGCTGCAACGGCAGGGAGAGGATCTTCAGGAAGGAGGAAAGCTGCTCGATGCCGCCGGCCCGCGCGATGTCGGTGGTGATGACTGCGGGCTTCTTCCCGTCCAGCACCGCGCGCGCGGCCAGTTTTGCCGCCATCAGGGTCTTTCCGGCGCCGGGCGGCCCGACCAGGACGATTGGCTTTTGTTTTTTAGGGGAGGGGATGTCCCCGAAGGAGAAAGTCTTTTGCAGGGCCAGGCTAAGCGCTTTTTTCGGGTCCCGGCCGGACAGGGTCATGGCGACGGAAATAATTTTCTCGCTGACGCCGGCGGGGACCCGGTGCCGGAGCATGGCGGCGGTGATCGTTTCGACCATGGTTTCCGCATCGAAACGGGGCTCTTCCCTGCCGCCAGAGCGGTCCGTCAGCGGGCTTTGCTGTTCCACGGCGGCGGTAATCTTGACCCATCCGCCCTTTTCCTGGTGGGTGTTGACGATAATCGCGTCGTCGCCCAGCGCGTCGCGCACCTGACGCATGGCTTCGGACATCGACTTGGCGTGGAAAGACTTAAGGCGCATAATCGGTTATTCTTTTTCTCATGTGATCTGGGCGAGGGTGCGGATTTTTGCGCGCGGGTGGATTTCATTCTGCGAGATGATGATGGTTTGCGGCCGGAAGCGCTCGATGATGGAGCGCACATAGGGGCGGATGGCGGGGCTGGTCAGCAGCGCGGGCGTTTCGCCCTTCATCGCCAGGTCTTCGTAGGTGGCGCGGATGGATTGGATGAACTGCTGCAGCTTGGAGGGCGGCATGGCGAGCTGCTTGTCCTCGCCCTGCACCACCAGGGATTCGGCGAAGGCCTGCTCCCAGTCCGCCGACAGCGTCACCAGCGGCATGATGCCGGCCTTGTTGGTGTACTGGTCGCAAATCTGCCGCGAGAGGCGGGTGCGGACATGCTCGGTAATCATCGTGATGTTGTTGGTGAAGCCGGTGGCTTCGGCGACGCCTTCCAGGATGGTGGTGAGGTCGCGGATGGAGATGCGCTCGCTGAGCAGGTTTTGCAGCACGCGCTGCAGCCCGGTGACGGAAATCT